>NZ_CP197413.1:1647500-1977000 GCF_052161635.1 Lacunimicrobium album | reverse complement strand
ACGGAGCAATCGCAAACTCGGCGTAAGCATCGTCCGCCACAACCGGATCAGCGGCTTCGAGGTTATTCAGGAAGTACTCCAGACGATCAATCGGATTGGCGTCAGCAGGTGGCAGCTTGTCGAGATACCCGATCGCAGCTTCGGTGATCGGCAACGGACTGCTCCACAGAAGATCCGTCGGCCTCCCGACTGGTTCTTCATTCGTACGTTGCAGCGTCCCGACAGTTCCATTCTCAATGGCATTCTTGATCATCGTTCCGGTCATGATCGCCAGATCGCCCGCTTTGCCTTCCTGGAAGCGATCAATCCGAATTTCATCCCCCTTCTTCAGGGCTGATTTCGACGGGTTGAGCTGAATCTTTTCGATCGTATAGATCGTGCTCCCAAAGTTCGATCCATCTTCTGCAGGCAGATCGGCCGTCTTGAATGACGCGATCACCGTCACATCCGCCTGAGCCATCTGCTCAGTCAACGTCAGCGTTGGAACGCCACAAAATGGACAGGCAAGAACTGTCTGGCCAATCATATTCAAAGTCATCGCCACAATCAGGGCGATCGCAGTCAATCGTGTTGAGAAGGATTTCATAGAAACCTCAGAGAGGGGGATGTTAGGTGGGCGAAATCAGCGGGTGATCACACTGGCCTGTTCGAGACGATAGAGCTCATACATTTTATCACCATCGATAAACGGATCGATGTGGAAAACACCAACGACATCAAACGGTCGATTCGCGATGTAACTGGTCGATGTCCCTTTGGCCATTTCGACGGCAATCAAATCATAGACTTTCGGATCACGACCAAAGCAGCAGATCTCATTATCTCTGGCCAGCTGGAAATACGTGATCCCGTCCTGACGTGGCGGCGGATACATAAAGCCCCGGATACGAACCTTCTTCCCCTCAAGGGCCTTCAGCCACCCAGGAAAATGGTCAACTGCATCCAGCGGAACGGGGTCCATATTCAGAACCAGCAACAGATCGAGATCATCATACTTGACCCGCAACGGCCCGTTCGCACCTTCCGGAACAAAGTTCGCTTGCGGCACCAGCAGTTTGATCTCACGCGGCCCGCTCGTCAGCGGCGTTGAAAGTGGAGAAGCAGTCGAGGTCAACGGCTGGCTAATAACCCCCGTCGGCTGCAAAGTTTTCTGTTCAACAACTGGCTCTGTCTCAACAACTGGCGTCGATGTCTCCGGCTGGCTTAATGGGGCAACCTGAGAATCTGGTGCAACCACAGATCCCTCCGGCTCGGACAACGGAGTCTCAACAGGAGCCATTTCCGTTTCCTTCGACTCCGTCAAAACCGGCGGCGGGATCAGATCCCCAGCGTTGTCCGGACCATACTCGCATCCGGCTGCCAGGGACAGCAGCAGGCAGACGATAATATTACGCGTGAGCGTGGGCAGCATGATGTGCCTTTTGCAGGTTAACAGAACAGGCGGGCGGGCATGAATGGCAGGACTCGACTCTCATGGCGATTATGCGTCGTATCCACCGACGCGTCTAGGTCTTCGGGCGACAAGCCGAGTGTTTTGAAAGGTTAACTGGACGAGAGGTCACTTCGATAATCAGTCAGCTCGCCAGCTTTTGCGTCGTGAATAATGCTCTCCGCAAAACGACAAAAGGCCTCACCCGTTTCCAGGTGAAGCCTTGATTGTTCGTCAATACCTTAGAACGACGTCCTCGATGGTTCGACATACTGAGCATTATCCACTTCGATCTGATAGACCGGCAAAAGCCCATCGCCATAAGTTGCCATATCGAACTTGAAATGCCCCGCAACCGACATGCGTTGCAGACCCTCTCGATAATCTAACCCTTTATCGCCTTTGATCTTAACGAGAATCATGTCCGTCTGGGCCGGTTTTCCACCAAAACAGCATTCGCCCGTATCCTTCAGGAGCAGAAACTCCTTCATATTGCGAGGATCACTTGGCGGATAGATATAACCCTTCAGGAAAACCGACTGATCGATCAGCGGTTTGACTTCCGGATGCAGGTCCGACTGGCCGTTCGCAAAGACAAAGCCCTTCGACGAGATGTCATTGGCAAAACTGACCCGTTTGTAACCCTCGGGAACCTCTGTCTGATAAGCATGAATTTCCGAAGATGTCCCCAGGATCAGAAACCCCAAAGACAGGACAGTCGAGACAATCGCTAGTGGTCGTCCGCTCAACGTCCCCTCAGACTGGGAAACAACCCGCCATGAATAAAAGGAGACAATCGTCGCCGCAACCGCGATGAAGATCCCGATGATCCCAAAAAACGCAACCGCAGAAAGCAAAGCCAGCACGAACCCGACCGGCACGATGATCGGCATCGGCTTGTAATCGAATTGGTTGATCTCGTCAGTGGCGGGCGTGAAATCCTGGGTCATGGTACTGCCTGCAATGCGATCTGACTGTGGGGGGGATAACTGTGGGGGAGCAGAGGTCGACATGAAAGTCGGTTTCCTGGATTCTGGCGTACTTCGGGCCAATCGTCCAGTCGGCAGGTGTGTAGTTGCAGGACGATTGCATTTACCTTAATAAAATACACCTCATATTCTCACGTCAAGTCGCTGTTCACGAAAAGTTCGAGGAAAGATAGAGAAGTCCCCGATAGCATCGATGAGCAAAATCGTGTCGGAGACGGAAATTGCAGCGATTTTTCGGGAGAACCAGCACGCTGGTTGATTGACAGCCAGATAGTCGTTTGTCACAATCACCCGCTTTCCCACACGTTAGAGTTATTGGGCGTATACGCCTCGGCGCGACAACTTTTCACCACAAAACGTCGTGCTGCTTTGAAATCACAGGAGAAGTTTGCATGGGACGTTATACGGGCCCGAAAGCTCGCGTCAACCGCCGATTGGGTGCCCTCGTTTATGAAAACGCCGGCGCAGCGAAAGCCTTCGAACGTCGCAACTATCCACCAGGTATGGCTAACCGTCGCAAGAAGCAATCCAACTACGGGATCGCGCTGACGGAAAAGCAGAAGATCAAGCACTATTACATGATGCGCGAAGCTCAGCTTCGTAAGTTCTTCGACAAAGCCCGCCGCACACCCGGCAACACCGGAGAGCAGCTGCTCATCCTCTGCGAACGCCGCCTCGACAACGTCGTCCGCCGCGCTGGCTTCACCGTCAGCCGCATGCAGGCCCGACAAGGCGTCGTTCACCGCCACTTCCAGGTCAACGGCAAAACTGTCGACCGACCTGCTCTCTTCGTTCGACCAGGCGACGTCATTACCCTGCGTAATCGTCCCAACCTGAAGAAGACCTACGCCGACTTCATCGATGCCAACACATCGCCAGGTTGCGACTGGATTTCCTTCGACAAGTCGGAAATGAAGGCTGTCGTCACCTCAACGCCAACCTACCAGGACGTCAGCCTCCCGGTCGACGTCGGGGTCGTTGTCGCGTTCATGTCTCGCTAATCTGCCTCGTTGCAGGTCTCGCGACAGAAAATCACGAAAAGCGTTTTCAGTTCACTCTGAAAACGCTTTTTTCATGCGCTCTCGAATCGCCTTGCTCAACGCGTGACTTCGTTCGATAATCCGTCCACTCACATAATTGCCTGATGGAGAAGCGACTCATGATCGGAGATACCGAGAATTTCGTCCTCGGCATGATGGTCGCACTTTTCGGCTTCTGGTTCGGCTTCTCTATCGCAACCGCTTCCGCAATACAGCTTGGGCTCTTCGTGTATCGCTACTTAGAACGTCGTTGGCAGCTCAAGTCCCGCGCTGCGATACTCAAATGGAAAAACGCGATCGGATTATCTAGCATGCTGGTTATGTTGTGGGGGATTCTGGTTTTTGTTCTTCAGAATGCGACCGCAGAAATGTCTCGTGACTTCGATTCCGAAGCTTCGCTTTTTGAATTTCTGATCTACACGGTCCCCATTATTCCCTCACTGATCGTCGCATATCCTTTGCTGACATCCTTCTTACATCTCGACAAACAGGTCACCCTCTGGCTTCTTGGGGGTGTCTTTATACTCTTGCCACTCATCGTGATCTTAGGAATCGCGATCGGCGTGGTAGTCGCATATCCGATCGTTAATATGCTTTGAAGAAATGTGCCTCGCGCCAGACGTAAAAGGAATATCGTCGAATTGAAGATGAGATGTGTCCAAACGGTGATCTCGGCGACGTCTCTCACTGTTCCTTATTGAAGTAGAACTCATATATCGTCATGATACTGGACGTAAGGTCCACAGCCCGCACCGGGTGCAATAATCTCGTGTCCAATCTCTCAAGGCATGCTCAAAATAAACTTTCTCTGATGCTGTTCTTCCTCTTCCCCATCAACACCGACGCCCCCATCTACCACTGGCCCTTCGGCACAGTCGGACTGATCATCGTCAACACGCTCGTCATGATCTGGATGACACAGACCGGCAACGCAGAAGCCGTCCTCACCGATTACGGCCTCAGCTACGGCGACGGCCTTCACCCCATGCAGTGGATCACGTCCAACTTCCTGCACAACGGCTGGATGCACCTGATCTTCAACATGATTTTCCTGTGGTCGTTCGGGATCATCGTCGAAGGCAAACTCGGTTGGGGCCGATTCGTCCCGATCTATCTGGCGATCGGTGTTATTGAATGCTTCATCGAGCAATTGATGATGCTGAGAATGGGCGGAGAAGGTTCCGTCGGTGCCTCGTCCGTCATTTTTGGACTGATGTCGATGGCTCTCGTCTGGGCTCCAAAAAACGAGCTGACCATCTTCTTTTTCCTGCTCGTCGTCATCAAGCCCTTCATCAAGATCTTCGAAGTCAGCATCCTGAGCTTCTCGGCCTTTTTTATCGCGATGAATCTCGCCCTCGCGTTGCTCTGGTTTCAAGTCGGATTCGTCTCGTCCGAACTGCTTCACCTGATGGGAGGTGCCGTCGGCGGGGTCTTCGGAGTCATGCTACTCAAGCTCAAGGTCGTCGACTGCGAGAACTGGGATATCTTCGCCGTCATGAATGGCACCTACGGCAGTGAAAAGCCACACCCCCTCTCGATGTACCACTACGGAACCGATTACACCGTCAAACCCAACGTCAAAAAGCTGAAGTCAAAACGCAAAAAGAAAGTCCGGCTCACCACCGACGAACTGAAAGCCGCCGACCCACCCGTCAAAGACTCCAACCCCTACGCTGCGAGTTCAAACGACGAATCCCGCGTCAGCCGACGCAGCAAAGGTCTTGCTGCCATGCGCGAGTACCTCCAGGCCGGGAAAGTCAGCGCCGCCCTCAACGAGTATCACAATCTGCGACGCAACATTGGCGAATTCTCCATCAGTGCCCCCGACCTCCTCGCGCTCGGCGACGCCGTCTACAAAGCAGCCATCTGGGAGGACGCCGGCGACATCTACAACCAGTACGTCCACCGCTTCCCCGACATCGCCAGCGACGTCCGCGTCCGCTTAGCAGCCATCCTCGTCGAAAAACAACAACGCCCCATGGCTGCGCTCCGAGTCCTTGAACCGATCGGCCCCAAAGAACTCTCCCCCGACCTCGAAAAATACCGCGCCAAAATCGAAAAACGCGCCAACCAGCTCCTCGACGAAGGCGTCATCGAACTCGAAGGCCGAGCCTGGGGCGGCACTGCCTGATAATCAACAATGGAAATCTCGCCAGTATCGCTTTGCCTGAACCTATTTCACCGATAGATTCTCATTCCTGGCAATTTGCTTGTTTTCCTTATTGAAGCACTGCTTCGATCAAATCCGAAACCGTCTGGTGAGAATAAAGAATGTTCATTTTTGGTAGCGGGCAGAAAGTCGTCACTGTAAAACCACTCGGCAAGCGGGAATGTCCTGTCTGTGAACGAACACGCCCCTTCTCGCTACTTCTGCTATACACCTACTTTCACCTCTACTATTTCTTCACCTGGGTGACTTCGCGTAAGTACCACGCAACATGTGACGTCTGTGGCAACGGTGCAGCGATCAAACGGCAGAAGATCGAGAAACATCTCGATCGAGATCCTCTGCCATTCGTAACCCGTTTCGGTTGTCTGCTCTTTCCGTTTGCCGTCTTCGGCGTGTTGATGCTCATGCTTCTCGTCTTGGCAATCGTTGATCCTTAAATGGCCTCCTAACGACAAACCTCATCAATCGCCTTCAGATCATCCCCACCAATCAAATCCACCCCCTGCTCCTTGAGTTCCCGCCACACCACCTCACTCTCCGGTGTCCCCCAAAACCGCACCAGCCGATTTCGCGCATGAGCTGCATCCACATACGTCCTCAGCTTCTCCTTCTCCTCGGCAGGCATCTCCCCTTTCCCCTTCCACGTAAACATCGACGACCAGCTCGTACTGATCCACGGCATCACGTGCGCCGGCAAGTCACTCTGAATCGCTCCCGGCCTCCCATCGATCCCCGCATAACAAACCGCCTGCTTCTGCATCGTCTCCCCGGGAATGCTCCCGCTGATCACAACCGTCACCGCCCCCGGCGTCCACACCCCATCCCGACGCACCGACAGAATATCCGCATACGCCTCCAACTGCTCATGCACCGCCTGATACGTACTCTCAGCCTCCGTCTTCAGATCCACCAGCAGAAAGAACTGCTCCTGCTCTTTCAGCACCTTCCCACCATTCTTTTTCACCCGCTCCCGCAACGGCTTCAGATACAGCTCCTCGAGCGTCTTCTTCGAAGAAATCGCCTCAATGGACGTATGCCCCACCAGCAACTCCCCTTGATGCAAAATCACATCCGCCTCCACACTCCCAAATCCCAACTCGAGCGCATCCAGCAACGGTCTCCCATGCAGATAATCATTATGCGCATGCTTAATCACCCCACGCCCGTCTGCAGGCTCCTGCCCAACGAGACCGATGACATCTGCAACCAAAATAACCACAACCAGAAGTAGCATTCGAAACATCATCACTCTTCACTCTTTCTCGAACGCTAAGGGCAAGGCTCCCTCCGAACCGCTGTCCCGCGCTCCAACACTAAGGTCTACAAATCGTCGCCCCGTCTCACACCGTTTGAGAGAAACTTCGCGTATCCATACGAACTCTGTGCGACGCGAGAATCTCCGCGGGGATGATCATTTCATTAAAACGGCCATTCCACAAGATACTTCGCCACCGCAAAAACGCTGACCCTGCACGTCGTTGGCATATTCCCGGACAGCGTGAATCGCTACTATAATGGATGCGTTGCTTTCTTCATCCCTTGTGAGGCCGGTCCGTTATGTGGCACGTCAGCATGGTCTGCATTATTTCCAGTTACGCAGTCTCGCTGCTGCTGGAGACGATGCGTCTACTGCGAAATGCGACCTGGATGTACCCTCTGTCATTACTGATGACGGCGGCAGGTCTGCTCGCGCATACAATTTATCTGGTCTCCCGTTCGTCTCAAGCCAGCTTGCCGCCACTGGTCGCATCCAGCTATGACTGGTTTCTGGTTCTCGCCTGGGTGATGGTGGTGGGGTATGTCAGCATTTCGCTGGTCTATCGGAAGACACCGTACGGAATCTTGTTTTTGCCGCTGATCCTCCTGTTGGTCACTGTCTCACTGCTATTTCAAAGTTCACCGCAGCCGGTGGTCCGAGACTTTCGCGTGCTGACGATGGTGCATACGGCGTCCCTGGTGTTTGCGTTTGCAGGTGTCTTGTCTGCGATCGTTCTGGCTGTCATGTATCTGCTGCAGCATTATCGCTTGCGTTCCGGGAACGCCTTTCTGAAACGCTTTCACCTGCCAAGCTTAGAGCAGCTGTCCCGATGGAATCGTGGCGCCGTCATCATCGCCGTTCCGCTCCTGACTGTTGGCGTTGGGTCAGGAATTCTGCTCGGTTTGCGACATCCGGAGAAACTACCCCACTTCTCGCTGTTCGACCCGCTGATCGCTGGTTACCTCATTTCCTTCGCAATCATGCTCGGCTTGTTTATTCGCCTCCTCACCACGCCTTCCGGGACAGGAAAGCACATGGCCTGGATGACCATCTGGGTTTGCGGCTTTCTGCTTCTCTCGGTTGTCGGACTACAGATTCTCTCAGGAGCCAACGTCAGTTCCAACAACTGGCACGGCGGTTCTTGAACCTCCCTCCATAACCGACCCGCCTGTTTTCTTTTCTTCCCAAGCCGTCCGTACGACGAACATCTTTGACCATCACAATTTTTGACGACCGTATTTTTGACCAACGCACTGAGATTTGATTCGTGAAAGTCAGCGTGACCTATTGTAACCACGAGACCACCAGTGTCTCGTTGCGCGAGAAGATCGCGTTCGCCAGCGACGATGACTTCGCGCGGGGTTACGAAATCATCCGCAGCCACTTCCCGAATCATGAATGCGTCATCGTCTCGACATGCAACCGAATCGAGTTTTACCTCGCAACCGATCAGCCGGAGATTACCTGCCCCAGTGTCGACGACTTCGTCAAAACAATCTCACTCATCCACGACGTTTCCCCCGAAGACTACCAGACCGCCTTCCGTCAGCAATGCGACGATCATTGCCTGCTGCACCTGTTCGAAGTCGCCAGTTCGCTCGACAGCATGGTGCTCGGAGAAGACCAGATCGTCCATCAGGTCAAAGCCTCTTACCTGAAGGCACAGAACTATATGGCTGTCGGAACGGGGCTGCATCACCTGTTTCAATCAGCACTCAATGTCGCCAGCACCGTGCGTAAGAAGACACGTCTATCCGAAGGAAAGACGTCGATCGCGTCTGTTGCAGTCGGTGAGTTCGGACGAAGTATCTTTGCCGACTACACCGACAAACAGGTTCTCGTCATCGGTGCCGGTGAAATGGCAGAGGAGGCGTTGAACTATCTTCGCGAGGCTGGAGTTCGCAATACGGTTGTCATCAATCGAACGCAGGAAAAAGCAATCAAGCTGGCCGAGACGTTCGGCGGAACGACAGCCCCTTTCGAAGACCTCGACAAGTATCTGGCGTCTGCTGACATCATCATCGCCGCGACCGGCGCATCATCCGCCTGGCTGACTGCTGAGCGGGTCTCAGTGGCTCGCAAAGCCAATCGGACGAAAACACAGTTCATTCTCGATCTGGGAGCCCCTCGCGATTTCGCGGACGATGTCGGTCGACTCGATGACAACCTGTTCTTGTACAACATTGATGACCTGGAAGAGGTCTGCCAGAAGAATCGCGAACTACGAGTCAAAGAGGTTGCCAAGGCCCGCAAGATGATCGAAGACGCGGCGGCGAAGTGCCTCGCGCAACTCCGGCAACGTAACGCGGCTCCTGTCATCGCCAACTTGCGAACGCGTTGGGAGCAGATCGGCAAGTCGGAGTACGATCGTCTGACGTCAAAACTGTCTCATCTGCCGGCCGAAGACCTCAAACAAGTCGAGATCACAGTCGATCGAATCATTAATAAACTGCTTCACACACCGATCGAGGCGATTCGCAAACAATCGCTGGAAGAATCGCATGAGTCTTTCGTCGATACACTCAAACGGCTTTTCCATCTGACGGATTAAGAACGAGACCGAAACCGCCTTCACAAGAAATGTCGAAGAATTCCGACCAGTCACCGCTTCCCCTGCTCCGTTAAGGACTATATTCTGGGGGAGAAACATCAACCTTCACCGATCAATGAATGGGAGACGCTCCACATGTTGACTCGACGGTCACTCCTGACCCTGGCCTTGTGTACGCTCGCAGTATCGCTTTCCAGCGCCTCTGGTATCACCCGGGCCGATGAACCACGTATTCTCTTTGTGACGCAGTCAAAGACCTTCGTCCACAACCCGGTCAAACGAGCCAACGGCGAACTCGCATCGTCTGAAATCGCCATGCGTCAATTAGCCAAGGAAAAAGGCTACAAGATCGACTTCACTCAGAATGTCGCAGAAGACTTCACGGTCGAGAAACTGAAGAACTACAACATCATCATGTTTTACACGACCGGCTTCCTGCCGATTTCCGACGAAGCCCGGGATTATTTCATCAATGACTGGCTCAAGCAAAAAGGTCACGGGTTTATCGGCGTCCACTCCGCATCAGACACCTTCCACAGCGCCGGGAATAAGGAAGAGAACGAAAAAGGCCGCTGGTACTGGGAAATGATCGGCGGCTCGTTTGTCAGCCATCCTTGGACGGCTGGTGATGATGTCGTGCTCGCGATTCATGAACCGACCAATATCTTGATGAAGCCCTTTGGAGAAGAGTTCAAGATTCGTGACGAAATCTACATGTATCACAACTGGCAACCAGAGTCGGTCCGCGTCTTGATGAGCCTGGACATGGCGAAGACCAAGAAAAAGAATCCACGGCACGTTCCGGTTTCATGGATTCGCAGCTGGGGCGATGGCCGCATCTATTACAACAACCTGGGCCACAACGATACGACCTGGGCCAACCCGGCGTATCTGACCTCGATCAACTCAGCCATTGAGTGGATCAATGGGAAGTTCGATCTCGAGACAACGCCGAATCCTGAGGTCTCCGAGCAGCAGGAAGAAGCTGCGAAAAAGGCAGCCGGTTAGTAAAACCGTCGTCTTAAAGAACAAATTCAAAATGCACGTGGCAGCCGCCTTCGGACTTCCACGTGCATTTTTCGTTTTTTCATCGATCGCGCGACATCTTCTTCGTTCGGAAGACAAATTCATGATGTTTTCAGATCAATAACGACGAACTGGCAGCGAATTTAAAGATTCCTGTCATCTATGTGAAACTTGACGACGTACGACTTGCTGAGAATTTGAACTATCGCGGGATGCGACAGATCAGATAAACTTCATGCCTGTCCACTGTTTGGAAAACGGGTGCTGCATTATGGAAGAGATGATGTTATTCGGTGAATCGGAATCGGCGACGAGCCCGCCCGCCAAGCCAAGACGCTGGCCAATGCTCCTGGCAGCTGTTCTGGGCGTAGCGATGATCCCCATGGGGTTTTATTGCACAGAAAAAATGAATCAACTGGGAAACGCCGCGATCCCGCCCAAGTCATTTGCATCAAAGCCATCTCATCTCCGGAGGATGCAAGTCCATTCGCAGGCGCAATCTCTGCAGGTCGTGGAGGAAAATGATGAGCCGGAACAGATCTGGGGCACCTGGGTCATGAATTACTATGGCCCGAGATACCTTCAGATCAACCCTGATCACACAGCTCGTCTGGTCAGTTTTCCAGACATGCTGGCGCAGATGGTACTCGGGACCAAGCGTCTTGATATTAACTGCAATTGGACACGTGACGGCAACCGTATTCACTTCAAGATGGCTGATGGAACACCCGAGAATGCGTTCAATTACGTCCTGAAAACATGGGGCAATACGCTGCCATATGAGTTTGTTTCGGTCAGTCCGGAAACATTGACATTCAAAGACCTCAGCGATGGAAAAATGGACGTCTGGTCTCGCACTGACTCCATCCCGTCTCTGCACCTGATGACTGAGAAGCCCTCGGAAAGTTGAGGGCAGCCGCTGTCAATCATGCCGGAAACTGACGTCTCGTTTGACATTGAGGCGAATATTAACAATGCTACGAGCAATCAGATGAAGTCTCCTTCGTATCTTTTGATTGCTCGAAAACGCCCTCATGATTGCAGCCAACACGAATTCCACATCTCACTGGCATCAACTCGCTGACTCGGTCCTCGATGGTCATTCGCTGACTCGCGAGGAAGCCAAGGGGATCCTCGAATGCGATGATGTCGAGATCCTTGATCTCCTCGCTGCAACGTACAAGATTCGCTACCGCTACCATCAGAACAACATTCAGCTGTATCAGCTGAAGAACGCCAAGAGCGGGCTCTGTCCGGAAGATTGTGGCTACTGTTCTCAGTCGATCGTTTCGGATGCGAAAATCGACAAGTATGCCTGGCTGAACGAAGAAAAACTGATGGCAGGTGCCCGTCAGGCCAAGGAAAACCAGGCGCGAACCTACTGTATCGTGGCCTCAGGTCGCGGGCCGACGAATCGTGAAGTTGAGCACGTCTCAAAAGTCGTCGAGAAAATTAAAGCGGAAACCGGTCTGCACATCTGCTGCTGCCTGGGACTGCTCAAGCCTGAACAAGCCGACCGCCTCAAAGCGGCTGGTGTCGACCGCATCAATCACAATTTGAACACCAGCAGAAAATACTACGAGACCATCTGCTCGACACACACCTACGAAGATCGCATCGATACGCTGAAAATCGCTTCGAATGCCGGCATGGAACTCTGCAGCGGCTTGATCGTCGGCATGGGGGAGACGATTGATGACATCGTTGAAGTCATCATGGAACTCAAGCAACTCAACGTTGAGTCGATCCCGGTCAACTTCCTGAATTCGATTGATGGAACTCCTTTGGAAGCCGTCAAAGAATTGAACCCACGCTACTGCCTCAAGGTTCTGTGCCTGTTGCGGATGGCTCATCCTCGAATTGAAATCCGCATCGCTGGGGGACGCGAAATCAATATGCGTTCCATGCAGGCGTTTGGGCTCTATGCAGCCAATTCTCTGTTCGTCAGCGACTACCTGACAACCAAAGGACAACTGCCTGAAGAAGACCATCGCATGATCCAGGACATGGGTTTCGTCATCGATCAGTCGATGCCCGTGAAGACCTGCGAATCAGCTTGCTAAATCCCCGTAGGGGCCGCTCTGTGGGCCAATGACCAACATGCGATGCAGATAATGCCCTGTTGGATGTTGAATAAATACTTATCGTAGCAATCGGCAAGGTCGCGGCTTACGGTCCGCACAGCAGACCCTACGATTCGACTGTGGCCCAAGTAGCCGAGTAACGATGAAACCGTTTGGCGAGCGCTTTGGGTTGCTCAGCGAATAGGCGGTTTGACAGCTCGAACGCGTCCTCTTGTAGCTGCTTGCGTCGGTTGGCGATCAGATGGGAAGCCGCTTGTGTCTGCTCGCTGTCATCGCCTGGCAGATGTGTCTTGAGAACTGCCAGGTCATGGTCATCACCGAGGAGTTCGGTGAGTTGATCGAGTTCGTTGCTGACACATTCCATGACCGCAGGCCAGAGTCGTTGGAGGAAGCGAGTGTGATACCAGTGATACTTGGCTTGTTTACGGAATTCGTGCCACTGCTCGTCGGTTCCCTCATTCTGCACCTGCTGGAAGGCGGTCACCGCTTGCGAATAGGTCGCCTTCAGCCCCTCGATCAGATCTGCTTCCTTTGAGTCTTTACAGTTCCATGTGCTGATACGCTGCATGGCGCCGCGCAACTGCTGAATTTGCTCAGCGATATGCGGCGTCATCGCATCGAAATGACTGGCATTGGGCAACTGAGCTTCGAGCCAATCAATGACGTTGCCAAACTCAGACTTTCTGCAGACATGACGCAGCTTGCGAACCGCTTCTTTCAGCGCATCGGAGTCACGACTCGATGAAAATGTTTTCGCAGCATCTCGATACCAGGCGTTTTCGGTTTTGTAGTTCGTCAGCCAGGGTTTGCCTAATCGCAGGATCGCGCGAATTTTCTTGCAGCGTTTGCGGAAGTCGTGAATACGTTCACTCAGCGCTTCCGACTCGTCTCCTAATTCCGACACGGCAATTTCAGCTTGATCGCGGACCGTGCGTTTGATCGCTTCGAGCGGTGATTCGTGGCGTTTGAGATGAAAACTCATGAACAAGTCTCGGGCAGTCATGGTGTCATGCGGATAGGTTCACTCTATTTTCTGGCGTGCAGCAATCAATTGCCATCAAAAAGTTGAACAGAGACTGCGCATGAAAAAAGCCCCTGTCATGTTCTGACCGAACAAGACAGAGGCTTTGTCGTTTTCGCAGACGCCGTTAGCGTCCGAGTGTGAAATCAGGGAGGTGAATGATCTTTCCACCCTGCATCGCTGATTCGTGAGCACAGATGCCGACGCAGGTCCAGTTGGCACTGGTGACCGCGTTCGGCCATGGATCGCGATCTTCAGCCAGAGCCGTCAGGAACTCATTAACGAGGTGCGGGTGTGAACCGCCGTGACCGCCACCCTGAATGAACGAAAGGTGCTCGGTGTCGTGAATTTCCTGTGGCAGAGTGAACTTGCGAATTGGCTCGGGAAGCAGGTGAGCAAAGTCCGGCACTTCTATTTTCTGGGCGATCTCGTGCTCAGGTTTCTTGGCCGTGTGAATGACGTGAGGCTCGTTCTCGATAAGCGTCCACTCGAAGCTCTTCTTCGTGCCATAGACATCGAAGCTTTCGCGATACTGGCGAGCGACATCGTACAGGAATCGCCAGATATGCGCGGTCAGTTCGGTGTCTTTGATCTTGATGTGGCATGACTGGACCGCGAACGGGTTACCAGACTTCTTGGCAATGTCTTCGCGAACGCGTCCCGAACCGAAGCAACTGACATACTCAGCCAGCCCGTTGACCAGTCCCAGGCAGGGACTGACGACGTGCGTCGCGTAGTGCATCGGGATCATCTTCTGCCAGTAGTCCGGCCAGCCGTCCATGTCTTGCGGGTGGGACGCAGCCAAGTGCTGGATATCGCCCAGTTCGCCACGCTCGTACATGTCTTTGATGAACAGGAATTCGCGACTGTAAACAACAGTCTCCGCCATCATGTACTTCAGGCCAGTGTCAGCGACTTTCTCAACAACCTTCCGACAGTCATCCAGAGTCGTTGCCATCGGGACGGTGCACATGACGTGCTTCCCGGCTTCCAGAGCCTTGACTGACATCCAGGCGTGATCAGGAATCGGGCTGTTGATGTGGACGAAATCGATCGAAGGATCTTCGAGGACCTGCTCGTAAGTCGTATAGCGCTTCTCGATGCCGAACTCATCGCCGACTTTATGGAGCTCCGATTCGTTACGTCGACAGATCGCCGAGACGTTTCCGAGCGGGTGCTCCTGATAAATCGGAATGAACTCGGAGCCGAAACCCAGCCCGATCATCGCGACGTTGAACGGCCGAGATGGTGAGGCGGGTCCGCCTGTTCGAGGTTTGAAGGATTGATTGATCGTGGTCACTGTGAATCACTCCCTGAGAATGATCGATTGTGCTGAATTGACGTTTCCGAATGAAACCCGGCCCGCTGTCTCTATGTTTCGTCAAGTTTTAACCAAAGTCGATACTTTTAACGAGATAGTGCTTTCGGATTGGGTTTATTTTCTTCACCTGACAAAGCAAGCTCGACACTCGTATTGTTCTTGTCGAACGTATGGACGAGTTCGCTTTTGTCATTGTATTTGGAAGGGATAATTTGAACGATGATCGGAGTCGGCGGAACACCTTCGTGTGTTTTGGGCTGATCACCGATGTGCTTTTGTGAAATGACCTGAATTCGATTCTCGCCCGGTGTGACGCGAGTCGAGAAACTGCCATTGGAAATGGTTGTCGCTGAAGGGTTGCCTCCTGCTGTCGGATAGAATGTGATGTATCCCTCACTCAAAGGGGATCCATTCCAGGTGACGCTGCCAGAGGCGGTCATTTTTCCATCATTGGCTCCGCAGCCAACGAAAGTCAGACTTGTCATCGAGAGGAAAAGACAGGCAGACAGTTTCGCGTAGAAGTTCATGATCTCAACCCAGTGCAACGAAGTAAAAGTCTTGGGGAAACCCTTCAGAACTTTGTCTGAAGGGAACACTCATCAGTCACCACGGGCGACCTAGAACTCACCAACAACTTGTCCGTCGCTGCGTCCGCCGAGTGAACGCCAGACTCGCGAAACATCGATATTTTCTGAGACGAATCGAACCGATCCATCTCCCATGGCTGTTTGTACGCCGCCTTTGTGAAGACTGCGAGCAGCATTACGTTGATCCCAGAAGGCCTGATCCCAACCAGTTTGCTGGCAGAGCTGTGAACCGACTGCACCAGTCAGGCGTGTGTAACAACGAGGCATCAAGTCCGGCACTGGGCTGTTAGGACCAGTGAAAGTCGTGAAGCCCGATCCACCGGTCGTCAGAGCCAAACCCTGGGTGCAGTGTCCAGGGAATTCCTGTGGAGTAATGATTTCACTCAACAAAAGTGTATTGGAAAGTCCGTCAGTACAGTCTGCGAATCGAACACATCGGTCGATCCGGAACAAGCCTTCTCCAACAGGGACGGTTACAGACGGATTCGTAGGATCTGTCAGCGTCCGGGGAAGTTGATCGGTTTGTCCATAACAGACGACGTAATTATACATCGGCTGGCCCCAGGGCTGACCTGGGTAGACGACGGCCGTGTCGTCCGTCGGACACAGGAAGGACGGAATCTGCGTACTCTTCAACTGGGGAATGTTTTGATCGATGAAGAAAACGCCGAGATTTGTCTGATCGTACAGGGCCGATTGCTCAACGAACGGGAAGATCCGCGGCATCCAGGAAAACCCATCGATCCCACCTTCGTGTGGCTGGATCATTCGTCCCCAGCTCGGACGATAGTAAGTCGCCAGTGCCCCGAACGGCAGAGTGTTGTAGACATCGTGATAGTTGTGCATCGCCAGGCCGATTTGCTTCAGGTTATTCTTGCAAGTGCTGCGTCGCGCGGCTTCGCGGGCCTGTTGAACAGCAGGAAGAAGAATCGCGACGAGAGTCGCAATGATGGCAATCACCACCAGGAGTTCAATCAAAGTAAAACCGGACCGTCGTGAAGCTCGTGACATGAGAAACTCCTGAGAGCATGTGAAAAGGATCGGGTCTGGCCAAAAATTACCGTCGGAGACAACTTCCGAATTACGCAAATCAAAACGCCAGACAACCCTATTTTCACCCAGCGGATCGCGAATATCAATGAGATCTTGCGCAATCCGGCTTTCATATTTAACATCACTCACGACATGATACCTTGATGTATCTTGTCAGTGGTTCTCAAACATCCAATGGCCTGGCATCCCCGTCGCCACCATTTTTATCGGCGCCCGCTGGTTTCTGCTGGGGGGCGTCTATTGTCCGCCTCGACAGCTTTCGGTGCGGGATTTTCTGTCCCCTTCAGCTCGAAGGTCAATGATTCGCCGGACCCGTTAATATCGGCAGTCAGAACAGAGTTCTGATTGTACTCCTGTGGTATGTACTGATAGCTGATCACCTCGTCAGCACTACGTCCCCCAGGAACCTTCACATCCTTATAAGCAACCACACCGACATTTTTCTTGCCAGTCTTGACCCGTGCGGTGAACGATCCGTTGACCACATCAGCGGCGTCGGAAGACTTCTCCGCTTCAACGAACGAAATTGTTCCTCGTTCCAGAGGTGCACCATTCCACGTGACGCTCCCTGTCACCTGAACCTTACCATCGGATGCACCACAACCACTCAGACTGATCAGGAACAAACTCATTACACAGACGATGTTCTTCACGTCCCGACTCCTCTTTTTGCGACAGCAACTGATCGAAAGGTAAAAAATGAGGGCGGCCAATCGACATCGGCCGCCCTTCAAGACTCATGCAAACAAGCTTTTAGAACTCGCCGACGACTTTCCCGTCCTGACGACCAGCCAGAGCATGGTGAGTCCCAAGATCGATGTTGTCACTGATAAAGCGGACTGACCCGTCGCCGAGGGTGACTTGAGCACCACCCTTGTGGAAACTGCGGAGCGTGATGATGGCATCCCACCAGTTACCGGCGATCCCGGCTTGAGCTGGGTTCTCTCCGCCGATCTTATTGTAGCCGTTGGCCACGATGTCCTGATTTTTGGAGTTTGGTGTGTAGTAAGCCGTGAAACCAGAGCCCATGTTCTGGTGGACTCGTCCCATCCCCGTCCAGGTATTGACGGAATCTGGGGTGATGATTTCACCCACCATGTAGGTATTGCTCAAGCCATCGTTGACGTCTCGGAGCTTAGTCCACTTGTTGAAGAACTCGAACATTCCTTTCTGAAAGGTGATGTTCACGCCGTTCTGGGTCAGGTTCGATTGGTCGTAGTCCGTGTTCCCCATATTGACAGGATAGTTTCTCATCAGACCAGACCAGGTCGCATTGCCTTGTTCGGTAACGAGAATCGAATCGGATGGACAATGAAAGACCGGAATCTGAGCATCCCGAATCACGTTATTGACAGTGGCACTCCCCTCGAACAAGAGTCCCCAGGTGATCGTGTCATACAGAGCGCCTTGCTCCAGGAACGGCAGGAGTCGGAAGGCATAGCCTGGACAGCCGCGGTGATCCCAAAGTCCGCCACCCCAGTCACGACATTGACTAATCGCCTGTGGCAGATAGTCATACGTGTCGTGGTAATTGTGAATTGCCAGCCCCAGTTGTTTCAAGTTGTTCTTGCAGCTGCTGCGTCTGGCCGCTTCTCGGGCCTGTTGCACAGCTGGAAGAAGAATAGCCACTAGTGTCGCAATAATTGCGATGACAACTAATAGCTCGATCAGCGTAAAGCCACGATTGGAAGATCTGGACATCGACATGCTCCCGATAGGAAAAGAATGGAGGGTCGTAATGACGACCGAAAGAACAGCTGCCTGAATTGCGGATAGATGTGAAGTACGGCATTGCCATTATCGTAATTCACGAGGAACGCATCAATGAGATCTTGCGCAAACTTACTTTCATATTTTACGTTAGCTGACTAAATGGCTTTCCCGAACTCATAAGACGTCTGACCAGTTACTTTTTACTTGGTTTGATTCTCTTGTAAGCAACTTTCGTTCTGACGTCAGCTCGAAATCCCTGTGTAACTCAGATGCTTCTTCCCGAGCAAATGTGACCAGAAAAACACAGTTGTGCCATCGCTGTTTTTAGATATGATCAATTCTCTACTTGCTCTTTGATAGATCTTCTTTCGTTTTTCACAGCATCTGCTCTGAAAATTGGTTTCGCATCAAAGTCATTTTCTGTCGTCTGCTCTCGTCAGAATTCACTTATGAAATCAGTCGCACTGCTCATTGAGTCATCCAATGCCTATGCTCGCGGTCTCATCGATGGAATCATCGCCTGGCAGCGTGAACACGAACTTTGGTCGATGTACGTTCCCGAGCAGGAACGCGGGGCTGCTCCTCCCGAATGGCTGAAGACCTGGCAAGGCCACGGCGTCATCGCCCGCATCGAAACCAAGCAGATTGCAGAGCATCTCGAGAATCTCCCGATCCCTGTTGTCGATGTCAGCGCCGCTCGCCATTTGACGAACCTTCCCTGGGTCGAGACAGACGATTCGCAGATCGCGTCGATGGTTTTTGAGCATCTCAGAGACAAACAGCTCACAAACTTTGCCTACTGCGGCGAACCATTCTTTGGCTGGTCCCAGGAACGCGAGCGACGATTTGCAGAATGCGTCGCCTCGGTTCGCGGGAAATACTTCTCACTCGACCAGAAATCTCGTCTTCAAAGTGGCTATTCATGGAACGATGAGCGATCTGCCCTGGAAAATTGGCTGCGACAGCTTCCCAAACCAGTCGGTATCTTCGCAGCATACGACATCAAAGGTCAGCAGATCCTCGATGCCTGTCGCGATCTCCAGTTTGCAGTTCCTGAACAAGTTGCCGTCATCGGCGTTGATAACGATCAGCAGCTCTGCGACCTTTGCACCCCCCCGTTAAGCAGCGTCATCCCCGATTCCCGTGGGGCGGGCTATCGGGCCGCAAGCCTGCTGCAGGAGATGATGGACGGGAAAGCGGTCTCGAATGCGGGGATGCTCATGCCCCCGGTCGGCATCGCGGAACGACACTCGACCGATGTCCTGGCAGTCGATGACCCCATCGTCTTCGAGGCGTTGCATTATATCCGTCGTCAGGCCTGCGAAGGGATCCAGGTCAATGATGTCGCAGATCGCGTCGACGTGTCACGCCGGTCACTCGAGTTTCGGTTCGCTAAAATTCTCGGACGCAGCCCTCACCAGGAGATCGAGCGAGTCCGGATGAACCGCATCAAGCAACTTCTGACGACCACAGAACTATCACTACAACGCATCGCCGAAAAGACCGGTTTTCCCAACCCCGATTACATGGCAACCGCCTTCAAACGCGCCAACGGCTGCTCTCCTGGCGAGTTTCGACGACGCCAAACCTGATCAGACCTGCAAAACCAATCAGTCGAAATGCGGAAAGGGTCATTGAGAGTCTAGACGGGACCGGGGAAGATGCGTGACATGAAAAATGCCGCGCCTTCGAGTGACTGGCATTCGCGCTCGCTGACCTCCTGAACTTGATGCTCCGGAACTGGACTTCCTCATGACTCTCGTCCTCCGCTCGTTTTCTGCTTTCTACGGTCGCCCCAAGATCGTTCCTCGCCTCCTGGCGATCCTCATCCTCCTGACGATCCAGACGGCTGCCTCGGCTGGTCCGATCTGGGTGGCTGTCTATTGTCATTCCGACCCGACGAAAAACGCTGGCCCGCTCAATCTCCAGCGTTTCCTGACATCTGAGAAGGGATACCGCTGCGAGATCATCACGCCCGAAGAAATCCAGGAAGGTCGCCTGAAAGCCTTCGACGTCCTGATTGTTCCAGGCGGCTCAGGCAGCAAGCAGGCTGAAATGCTCGGCGAAACAGGTCGTGAGAATATCCGGACCTTCGTCAAAGAAGGCGGCGGATACATGGGGATCTGCGCGGGATCTTACCTGGCATCGTCCGACTACAGCTGGTCGTTGAACCTGATCAATGCCAAAGTCTTCGACCGTGCTCACTGGGCTCGCGGGACAGGCGATGTCCAGCTCAAGCTGACCACAGAAGGCCAGAAGCAACTCAAAGAAGGTGCCGAAGAAGTCACCGTTTATTACGGCCAAGGCCCGCTCCTGGTTCCAGACGACGAACCAAACCTCCCTCAGTACGAAGCACTCGCTACCTATGCCACTGAAATCGCCAAGAAAGGCGCTCCAACGGGCGTCATGGTCGGCACAGCCGCTATCGCTCGGACGACCTATGGCGAAGGCAAAGTCATGTGCTACAGCCCGCACCCGGAAAAAAGCGATAAGACCGAACACCTCATCTGCGGTGGGCTCGAATGGCTCGTCGGCAATCCGGATGTCCTCAAGACCATGACCAACAAGTCGGTCGAAGACGAAGAAGCTGGCAAACAGTAAGCGAAACCGGCATCTATAGAGTATGATCAATCACCGGCGAGGAACGCATTCTTGATCCCCGCCGGTGACTTCGTGTACCGACCGCGCCACCACTTCCTGCTATTGTCCACTACCTCAGGAGATGACTCTTGAATTTGCCCGCCCTGATTGCCTGCCTGCTGCTCTGCCTGACCACGTTCACGTCTTCATCAAACGCTCAGACGGTTGCCACGAGTTCAACGGTTCCTTCGCCTGCCGATCACCTGGGACGCGCTGTCGGGACCGATTTCCGGCTAGCTGACTGGACCGAAGTCTCCGAATACTACGCCAAGCTGGACACTGCCAGCGATCGGGTCCTGGTGGAGAAGATTGGCCAGACGACCGAAGGCAGGGACTTTCTGCTGTCGATCATCTCCTCGGAAGAGAACATGGCGCAACTCGATGCCCTGCGAGCCTATGCCCACCAGATCTCCCATCCCAATCAATACACCACCGCAGAAATCAGCAACGCAGTTTCCAAAGGCAAGATCATTGCCTTCATCACATTGAGTATGCACTCGACGGAAACCGCCTCGACCGAAATGGGGATGCAGTTCGCCTATCAACTCGCGACCAGCAACGAAGAACCATGGCCGACGATTCGTCAGGAAGTCGTCGTCGTCATTGTTCCGTCTCTCAATCCTGATGGCATTGATCATGTCGTCCGCTGGTATCGTCAGCACGTCGGCACTCCTTATGAAGGAGCCGATTTAACACGTCTCTATCAATACTACACCGGTCACGACAACAACCGCGACTGGTTCTCCTTAACCCAGGCCGAAACGCGCTTACTCACACAACAGCTCTACCAACGCTGGTACCCACAAGTTCTCTGGGATGTCCACGAATACGGCAGCGGTACTCAGGAACGCCTCTTCCTCCCTCCGTACCGCGATCCACTCAATCCAAACATTGATCCCGCCATCGTTGCAGGGATCAATCTGCTGGGAACTCGTGGGACAGCAGACCTGACTCGCTCGCAACTCCGCGGCGTCGCGCAAGGCATCGGCTACGACGCCTGGTGGAACGGAGGGAATCGCTCGGTCCCGTGTCGTCACAATATCATGGGCATCCTCACGGAAGCGGCATCGGTCAATATCGCATCCCCCATCTTCGTGCCACTGAAGAGCCTGAAGGATCCTCTCAAGCGAAAAGACTACCAGCGCTCCGTTCAGTTCATCGATCCCTGGGAAGGTGGCTGGTGGCGACTCTCGGATATCATCCGCTACGAAACCGCTTTCGGCACCTCCCTCCTCTCCAGCCTGGCGCGCGAACGCAGCTACTGGCTTACTAACTCGCTGGATGTCGCCAAACGCGCAGTGGCACTCCCTCCCGGGACAAGCCCTGTCGCCTGGATCATCCCTTCGAATGAAACGAACAAGGGAAGCGTCGAACGTCTCGTCGATATCCTGCTTGCCTCGGGGATCGAGATCGATCGCGCGGATAGTGTCATCACGGCTGATGGTCGTCAATATCCCGCCGGCAGCCTGATCATTCGACGCGCCCAGGCTTACGGCAATTACGCCAAAGACCTTCTCGAAGTCCAATCCTTCCCCAGTGACGTGAAACCCTATGACGTCACCGGTTGGACGCTGCCACCGCTGTTCGATGTTCGCTGTATCGAAGTCGCTTCAAAACTCGAATGTGATTTGAGCCCCGTCACGACAACCAGTAAAGCCATGACGTCGTTCGTCGGCGATCCTCGCCTGGCGCGTGCCCCTGCGGGCAGCCTCAACATGAGTGATTCCGGATCATGGAAGCAACTCTTTACATCCCTGAAGGCCGGTCAGCAGTATCTCGTTCCACTCGATCAACCGGCAGTCGGGCTTTTGCTCACAACAGCAGCCAGTGATCAGCCTCGCTATAACGGCCAGAGCACCAAGCTCACCGCCATGCCACGTGTCGGTCTCTATTCCCCCTGGAGCGCCAGCATGGACGAAGGCTGGCTGCGCTGGCTCCTCGATTCGACGAGTATTCCGTTTCAAACCCTGAAGAATGAGACGATCAAAGCCGGCCGCCTGCGTGATATCGTCGACGTCATCATCATTCCCGATCTCTCCGATGCGACTCTCAATCACGGTCGCGATCCCGGCACGCTGCCCGGCAACCTCGCAGGCGGGCTGGAGAATATCGGCATCGAAGCACTCGAAGAATTCGTTCTTCAGGGTGGCACGCTGATCGGAACCCAGGGCTCTGCAGAATGGCTGCGAACCACCTTCGACCTCCCCTTCTCCGAGATCACTGCAGGCGATAAAGAATTCCTCTGCCCCGGCAGCGTCGTGCGAGCAGAACCAACATCATCCACATTGACGAAAGACATGCCCGCCAGCACCTCCATCTTCTTCTCGTCCTCAAAAGCCTGGACGCACGACACCAAGAACTCCACAAACAAACGAGTCGGCACGATCACAACACACCTGAATTATGCCCCGCGCAACGTCCTCGTATCGGGATACATTCAACATCCCGAGACCATCGAAGGCTCCGCCGCCTGGGTCGAAGCCAAATACGGCGATGGCCAGATCCACCTCTTCGGCTTCCGCCCCCACTACCGAGGCTGGACCCAGGGCACCTTTCACCTGCTCTTCCGAGCCATGCTGCTAAATCAGCCAGCGACGAAGTAAGGTCGCTGCGGGTTCTTAAGACCGCGAACGTCCGTTTGAGTCGCGTCTTCGAATACGAATCCCTAAACGTAGTCAGTCACTCATTCTGCCCCTTCTCCCTTGAGGGGAGCCGTATTTCGCCCCTTCTCGCTTGAGGGGAGCCATATTTCGTCCCTTCTCCCTTGAGGGGAGAAGGTGTCAGCGCTTCGCTGACGGATGAGGGTGGGCGCTAGGCAAGAGCACGCATACGAAATCTCTAAAACGAGCAGGCTAGAGTCAGAGTCAACAGCTGCCCCCCGCCATTGCGAGTCCACTTTCATCTCCAACAAAACACCTAAGGCGTCGGCATATAAACCTGCGAAGCCGTCGCGCGTCGGTACTCCCCCGGCGTCTCCCCAGTCGCTTTCTTAAAGAAGCGAATCATGACTTCCTGATACGCAAACCCGCAGCGATGCGTCACTTCTGAAAGCGGAAGCGTCGTGTTCCGAAGCAAATGCTTAAGTTCGTTCAACCGAATCTGTCGAATCTCTTCCGCAGGCGAGCGATGCAGGACCTTGCGAAATCTCTCTTCCAGCGAACGTCGCGAGATATGCAGCGACTTCAAAAGATCCTCAACGCCGATCGGCGAGGAGATGTTCTCCTTGATATAGCTGACGGCCTTCTGCACGATCTCATCGCCCGCGAACGCCGTGTCCGTCGAGAGGGCTTCTGCAACCCCTTCCGGCTCAATCAGAATCGGCGATACAGGCGGAGCTTCGCCGTCCATTAATCGCGACAGCAACGCCGCCGCTTCATAACCAACTGCTTGTGGACGCTGCATCACATGCGAGATTGGCACCGGCGAAAGCGCCGAGAGTACCGGATCATGTTCGATCGCCAGGACGGCAACATCATTCGGGACATCAAAGTGCTGATTCACCGCAGCCACAACAACTTCACGAGCCACGATCGATGACCAGGTCACAATCCCAATCGGCTTAGGCAGCGAGCGAATCCAATTGACCAGATGCTCGCGCTGGTCATCCATATCAGGCGACTTGCGACTCTCATCGGGCTCGAATCGAAAGACACGATTCCCCGGCTTATTCGCCAGTGCAGCGACTTGTGGATAGACCAGATCCTGATAATTCAGATACGTCTGTGGCCCCACATACCCGAAACTCTGGAAGCCTTTTTGAGCAAAGAAACTCGCCGCGAGCCTGCCGCAGGCCGCCTGATCCGACATCACCTTCGGCATCTGCGGAGTATGATCACCATGCCAGGAAATATTGACCGCAGGCAGATTCCGCTCCAGCACCGAATCTCGCAGAAAAGCACTGGCAAAACGCCCGATCGCACCATCTCCCTGCCACGTGGGCGGGATGGTCATTTCTTGATTGAGCCCACGAGGCTGCAGCCAGAAGTCCCAGCCGCCGGTGTCGCGTGCAAAGGCAGCGATCCCTTCGTGGACCTTGCGCGACCAGTCGCTGGCGTTGAGCACCAACAGCGCGACTCGACGAAGCTGTCTCGTTGGATTCGTCGGTTTTATCATGATTCAAAGTCTGGGAATTGTCATGCCATAAGGTGAGCGGCCCGGGCATAAACATTGACGGGAGAACACACTTTGTCGACATCGGGGATGTGTTGATAACCGTCGCCTGCGTGACACACAGTGATCAAAAAGCTGCAAAATTTGTCTTCGGATTTGCGCATCTGATCATTGGGAGTCATCTGCAGGGACCGTATTATAAGTCCAACGCTCACATGTCAACAGTTGAATTGACGCCTGATCCGGGAGAATAAGTAGTTCAGCCCAATTGAAACGGCCACTCCGCTTCGACTGATTTGACCTGCCCCTGCGATCAACAGACGCACACACCACGGCGTCTTCGCTTTCGACATTTCGCGATTCAAACGATGGACTCCCAAACGTGATGCAAACCGCCATCTACCGCTTCCTGATCGCTACGCTGACGATCTTCCTCGTCGTCGATTCCAACAACGTCGAGGCCTGCACCACCGCCGTCATCAGCGGCAAGGCGACGATTGATGGACGTCCGCTGTTGTGGAAGAACCGCGATTACAGCGTCATCGATAACGAACTCATCGTCATCGACGGCGGCAAGTTCCGCGGCATCGCCATCGTCAACAAAGGCAGCAACAAATCAATCTGGATGGGCTGCAATGATCAGGGCTTCTGCATCGAGAACTCGGTCACTAACGATCTCAAAGATCCGTCAGCCAAAGGCGGTCTGGGCAATGGTTCCTTCATGCTCAAAGCCATCCAGACTTGCTCCAACATGACTGACTTCGAGACGCTGTTGAAAGAAACAGATCAGTCAGGACGCGCCACCACCGCCAACTTCGGCGTCATCGACGCTCAAGGCGGAGCCGCAATTTTTGAGACCTCTCCCAAGTCACATAAGAAATTCGACGCTAACGATCCAACGGTCGCTCCTCACGGCTTTGTCGTCCGATCCAACTTCAGTTTCGAAGGACAAAAACTGGAAGGCTGCAGCGTCTCGGGCGACGGCAGCGAAAACATCACGGACGCCGCTCAGAAGAACTTCGAGAAAGTGCAAGCGAACGCATCGGGCCAGCGTTTTCTTCGCGCTCGAGCTCTTCTGACCGACGCCGTAGCGGACAAGGTCTCTGCAGAGTTCATCCTCAAAAGCTGCATGAAAGACATGGCCAACGAAGAAGGCCAGGCATTTGATGGAACTGTGAACGGCAAGCCCGCCCCCCTTCCAGAACTGATTCCGACCGCAACCACGATCAGCCGGACGACAACGGTTTCTGCCTGCTGCTTCGTCGGCGTCAAACCTGGCGAAGATCCTTCCTTAACAACAATGTGGTCAGTCCTGGGCGATCCTAAATTCTCTCTGGCTGTCCCTGCCTGGCCGAACATGCCCGCGACTGCAAAAGTCATGAATGGCGGCACCTCGAAAAACGGCAGCTCCCTGTGCACCGATTCACTCGCTCTGCGAGCTTTCTACTTTGATAAGTCTCGCAAAGGCATTCATACCAACGGCCTGTCCGAAACCTTCGAGCAACTCGGCAAAACCCAGGACTACATCATCACTGCCACCAATCACCAACTGGAATCATGGCGCAAGTCAGGGATCAACCAGAAAGCCGCTTTGGAATTCCATACCTCCATGGCCAAACAAGCGGCGACGTCTCTGGCCAGGCAGGTCAAGCGTCACGCCAGCCGACCGCCGATCTTCACTCCGCTCCCCGCGGATGCCGAACCCGTTGACGAAGAAGCAGAAAGTGAACAGCCAGCCGCGGCAGACACTCCTGCCGTCTCGTCAAATCGTTGATCAGTTTCGTCCAGAACATCCCGATGTTCTCGAAGGCGATCAAGTCACCAGCACAGGAACTGCCTGAGTGTACCGAACCATCGAGCCAATCGTCCGCCCGACCTTTGCAGAACAATCTCCAGAACGCATCCGCGACATCCAGACCGTGCTCAATCATCTGAGCATGGACGAGCGTCTTGCGCCTGTTCGCTACCCCTGGACAGACCTGACTTCCAAGGATTTCCCGCTTCATCTCGTCGGCTTTGGCAGTCTCATGAGCCGCGTCTCAGCCGAACGCACGCTTCACAAGACCGATCATTCCCTCTCTCGCCCGGTCATCGCCTTCGGCGCAAAACGCGTCTACAACTATGTCATGAGCCCCGCGAGTTTGAGTCGTTACAACGTCGAGACTCTGCCCTACGAACGCGGCGTTCTCAACACCTTCGCGACTGGCCTGGCAACCGACTACTTCAACGGCGTCTCCATTCGCATCCACCGAGATGACTTCGCCCGCTTCACGGAACGAGAATTCGCCTACGACCTCATCCCGGTCGTCACACTTCCATGGAATAACCCACACGGTCCCCTCGAACTCGCCTATTCACTGTCCTGCCGCGAAGAGTACTTCGAGGGGCGACAAATGCTCTCCAACGAACTCGTGCCACACCCGTCTTACCACGAGTTGTGCGCCAACGCCTGTCGAGAGATCTCCAACGACTTCCTCGCATGCTTCGAGCAGACCACCTGGGTAGCAACCGACATCACCCCCGTCTGGAACCCGGCAGCCTCTCCCGCCAAAAGCAAACTCGCGGTGTCTTAGATGCAGTCTTCTTGTTCCTCGTAGGGTGCTGGTGAGGCTTTGCGAACCGCACCAAATGTGGGATCGAGTCTCGTTTTGGTGCGGTTCGAAGACTCACCAGCACCCTACATTTCTTGCATAACGGGAATTAGAAGACTGGCTCTTAGACTCATCACTATCGCAATCAACCGCTTACTTCTTTAATCCCCGCCAACGCTCAAAGGCTCCGACCGTCGCCTGATCAACCATCGGCTCAAACCGCTTCATCGAACTCGACCGTCGAATCACCTCGCGAATTTCTCCCAGCGACCCAATCGCCCCGCGAGTTCTCGCTTGAATGAGCACGTTCCCCAAAACCGTCGACTCTGTCGGTCCCGCTTCCACAGCAATCCCACACGCATTCGACGTCAGCTGATTGAGCAGTTCATTCTGCGACCCGCCACCGACAATGTGCAGCGTCTTCACCTGGAACCCCGTCAGTGACTCCAGCTCTTTCAAGACGTCCGCATACTTGAACGCCAGAGATTCCAGACAGCATCGAATCAATTGCCCGGGCGTGTCCGGCGTGGGCTGTTTCGTCTCGCGACAGAACGACTGAATCGCGTCCACCATATTCTCCGGCGACAGAAACCGCCCATCATTCGGATCGATCAGACTTCGATACGCCTCGGCTTGTCCCGCCAGTTTGACCAGATCCGCATAACTGCGATCAGAACCATCGGCATCAAACTGCTTCTTGCATTGCTGCACCAGCCACAGCCCCATGACGTTCTTGAGGAGCCGATACGTCCCGTCGACGCCCCCTTCATGCGTCACATTGAACTTCACTGCCTGCTCATTGACATACGGCCGATCCGTCTCGACCCCGACCAGCGACCAGGTCCCCGAGCTGATATAGGCCCAGTTCCCTTGCCCTGTCGAAGACGTCGGAATCCCCACGACAGCCGCTGCGGTATCATGCGTCGGCGGTGCAATGACATCGATTCTCGAAAGACCCGCGTTCTTCGCCACTTCCTCGCGCAACGCTCCCAGCTTCGTCCCTGGTGGCACGATTTTCGGAAACATCTTCCTGGGAAACCCGAACTTCGCAATCAGATCATCATCCCAGTCACCCGTCTCAACGTTGACGCACTGCGTCGTCGTCGCATTCGTGTACTCCACCACTCGACTGCCACACAACAGCCAGTGCAAACAGTCCGGCATCATCAAGATCCGGTCACACAGTTCGACCAGTTCCGGCTGGTCCCGCTGAAATGCAATCAACTGATACAGCGTATTGAAGACGAGGAACTGCAGCCCCGTCCGCTGATAAATCTCCTTGCGGGAAACTCGTCCCCAGGCCGCTTCCATCACCCCATCATGTCGATGATCGCGATAGCAGACCGGCTGGCCCAGCATCTCATCGTTCTTATTAAACGGCACATAGTCGACCCCCCAGGTATCGACCCCGACCGAAACAATCCGACTGCCAAACTGCTCCCCGGCCTTCTTCAACCCGCATTGAATCTCATACCACAGTCGCAACACGTCCCAGCGCCAGCTCCCCGCCACCCGCACCGGAGTATTGGGAAAACGATGGACTTCAACAAGGTTGACGGTCTGGCCATCGAAAATCCCGGCCATGACACGACCGGACTCAGCCCCTAAATCGACCCCGAGGTAGACCTGTTGTTCCACTGTTTGTTTCCACATTGTTCTGAAAAAGTTGGTGGATTCTGGAAAAAATCGCCAAACACATCGCAGCGATAGTATAAACCATCTTTCATGAATTCACACCATCGCAGCCACCAAACGACGACTGCCCGCAAAATTCCACCATGAGATCCCTCAGAAATTGAACCACAGATTAACACAGATAGACACAGATCAAACAAAAACACCAGACACGAAAGGGCTTCGGCATAACTCTTTTCTCTCTCCCTATCTGTGTCCATCCGTGTTTATCCGTGGTTTGTTTTTCTGTAGGGCTCCGCTTTCAGTACAACCCAGCTCAAAAATCATAAAACCTCGGAACTCGCCGACACCTTTCTTCGTCCAACCTGCATCACGCTGAAATTCACAAACTGACCTTGTTCATCTGGGCATCCATGTGCGCTAATACTCACGCGTCACGGAGGATGCCAGGTAGGGCGAAATTTCGGCTTCCCATCCCGTCAACGTCACATCCCGGCGTGGTTTCGCAGATTTGTTTCTCAGCATTGATGTCGTGATGAACGAGCCGCTCAGGGACACTCGGGGCGAAACGAGTCCCCGGATCGGCTGCCTGAAACATGCTGAACACGCCTGACTTACTCTACGAATGGACTCCCCATGATTTCTCGATCGCTCACTGTCTTATCACTTTTCCTGGCAGCGGTCCTCACCGTCCTGCCAGCAGCTCAACCAGAACCCTCCACAATGAAACAGGCGGAAGCATTGCATAAAAAAGGCAACTTCAAAGAAGCGCTCGACATGTATCGCGCCCTCCTCGCCAATCAGAAAATCTCGCTCGACGAGTTCAAGCTCGGCTACCAGCATGCCATCGAGTCCTTTGGTCGACTTGACCTCATGGACGAACTCGACACCTTCCGCGAACAACTCGTCGAAACCCACAAGGCGAATCCCGACATCATCACCCGCATCGGCCAGTCGTACTTCGAGATCGACCATTACGGTTACCTCATCTCGGGGGAGTTCCAGCGCGGCTACCGTCGCGGCGGTGCCAACGGCGCCCAATGGGCCAACAGCATGCAGCGGGACATCGTCCGCGCCATCCAGCTCTACGACCTCGCCCGCGTCACCCACATTGATGAAGACGACGCCACCAGCAAACTGGCCGACCCTTACGCCTTCTACGTCGCCTACGCCCGCATCCTCCAAAGCCAAACCCCCGCTTTCACCCTCGAAGAACTGACCGACATCACGACTCTCCCCGATTATGACACCGAAGGCGCAGTCCCTATGCGTGGCTTCGGTCGAGGTCGACGTCCCGTTTTCAACCAACTCGCCGGCGTCAACGAAGACGGCAGCCCGACCTTCTTCTCCAAACCAGAATCCTTCGAAGCTTCCCAAAGCAACGGCGAACGATGGCGCTTCCTGCTGGGTCAGGCCCAGGAAATCGCACAAAAAGCCGACGACCTCTACCGCGTGAATCTCATCAAGCTCCAGTACGCCGACCTGCTCCGCGTCCGCTACGGCGTCCAGACCATGCTTTCCGGCGGTTATCAGGAACTCCTCTCCAAGTCGACTCAAGGTGACGAACTCAACGAAAAGACCGGCCCCTTCGCTCTTGAAACGCTCACCGACGAAGAAACCATCGCCAAGCTCGCCACCGGCGTCAAACGCTTCGCACTTCCCGCGGAATTTAACTACATCGAGATTTATAAAGAGGTCGCCCAATCGTCTCACGCCGCCACCGCAGCCGATGCCTATGGGCGTCTCGCGGAAGAATACTCCAACCGCATGCAGTACCCCAAAGCAGCGGCCGCACTGGAAGCATCCCTCAAACGCTTCCCCAGCGAACACACAGCCGACTACAAATCACGTCGCCAGCAGATCATCGGCAACTGGGGCGAATTCGAACCCCGCGGCACTCAACCCGCCGGCGCCGGTGCCAGCATCGACTTCAAGTACCGCAACGGCAAGAAAGTCACCTTCACCGCTCATGCCATCAAGGTCGACGAGTTCCTCAATGACCTCAAAGCCTACCTGAAAACCCAACCCGCCGAGCTCGACTGGAATAAACTTCAGATCGAACAGATCGGCCAGCAGATCATCAACCAGAACCAGAAGAAATACCAGGGTGCACAAGTCGCAACCTGGACAGTCGACCTCGAACCTCGTCCCAACCACTTCGACCGACGCATCACCGTCCAGACGCCTCTTCAGAAAGCCGGCGCCTATCTGCTGGAATCGAAAGTCGATGGCGGCAACACCACCCGCGTCATCTACTGGATCGCCGATACGGCTCTGATTCGCAAAAACGTCAATCAAAAGGAACTTTACTACGTCGCTGACGCTGTCACAGGCAAACCAGTCGCCGATGTGAACATCGAGTTCATCGGATTCCGTTATCCCCACATGGAGAACAGCACACGGATCCCAACCCTCTTCAAAAACTTCGCCGAGAAAACCAACGCCCAGGGAATTGCCTACGTCACAGACAAGCAAGCCGACAACCAGTTCCAATGGCTGACCATCGCCCGCGGCGCCAACGGCCGCTTAGCCTACATGGGCTTCCAGGGCATCTGGTTCGGCTCCATGAGTGATCAGCGTTTTGTCGATAACAAGATCTTCTTTGTCACCGACCGTCCCGTGTACCGCCCCGGCCAGAAAGTCTCCTGGAAAGCCTGGGTCCGTCGTGTCGACTTCCTCGCGAAGAACGACGCCGAACTGGCACCGAAAGTCGGGAAACTCAACGCCGTCTTCACCAACCCCAAGGGGGAAGAAGTCAACAAAGCCGACTACGAAGCAGACCGCTGGAACGCCATCAGCGGCGAATACACCCTCCCTGCTGATGCCACCCTCGGCCAATGGAACATCTCCATCCCATGGCAGCAAAACGTCCAGGGGCAAATCGGCTTCCGCGTCGAAGAATACAAGAAGCCTGAATTCGAAGTCACCGTCGAGTCTCCAGGCAAACCGGTCACCCTCGGCGAGAAATTCGAAGCCACCATCCGCGCCAAGTACTACTTCGGTGCCCCCGTCACGCATGCCACCGTCAAATACAAAGTCAGCCGCACCAAGCACACCGCCAACTGGTTCCCACCCGGACCATGGGACTGGTACTACGGCAACGGCTACCGCTGGCTCGGCGTCGACTACGACTGGTATCCCGGCTTCAGCAAATGGGGCTGCTTCGCACCTTACCCAACCTGGTGGTCGGCACCGTCCGATCCCCCAGAAATCGTCGTCGAAACCGAAACCGAAATCGGTGCAGACGGGACCGTAAAAGTCTCCATCGATACCGCCCTCGCCAAACAGATCTTCGGCGACAGCACCTCTCACAAATACTCCATTACTGCTGAAGTCGTCGACCTCTCTCGCCGCACCATCACTGGCAGCGGCAACGTCATCGTCGCCGCCGAACCGTTCCAGGTATCGACCTGGCTCGACCGCGGCTACTACAACGTCGGCGATAAAATCACCGCCACAGCCAAGGCCCAGACCCTCGATAACAAACCGATCCAGGGCGAAGGAACCTTCGAACTCTTCAAGATCACGTACAACGCCGATGGCTCTCCCAAAGAAGAGTCCGTCCAGACATGGACCGTCTCAACAGACGACAAAGGCAACGCGACTCAAATCCTCCAGGCTCCATCGACTGGCCAATTCCGCCTCGCCTATCGCGTCACTTCGAAAGAAGGTGCGACCCAGGAAGGAGCCACCATCTTCATCATCCGCGGCACCGACTGGCAGTCCGCCGACCTGAAGTTCAACGCCCTCGAACTCATCCCCGACAAAGCCACCTACGCCGTTGGCGAGAAGGTCAAACTCCTCATCAACGCGGACCGCGCGGATTCCACCATCCTACTCTTCGTCCGACCTCTGGGCAGCGTCTACCCAGAACCTCAAATCATCAACCTCAAAGGCAAATCGACAACCGTCGAACTCGACATCACCCAGTCCGACCTCCCCAACTTCTTCATCGAAGCCGTCACCGTCTCCGGCGCCGAAGTCCACTCCATCACTAAAGACATCCTCGTCCCGCCAATGGGCAAAGACCTCAACGTCGAAATCACCTCGACCAAAGAATCCTACCTGCCCGGCGAAGACGCAGAAGTGACAATCAAAGTCACCGACGCCACTGGCAAACCCGTCGAAGGCTCGATCGCGCTGACTGTCTATGACAAATCCGTCGAATACATCTCCGGCGGCTCTAACGTCGCGAACATCAAGGAGTTCTTCTGGAAGTACCGACGCAGCCACTACCCACGCACCGAACACAGCCTCAACCATTCTTCATACCTGCTTTACAGAAATGGCGAAGCAGGGATGCAGAACCTCGGAGCCTTCGGCAACCTCGCTGCCGATAAGGCGGAGATGGAATTAGTAGCAGTTGGCGGCTCATTCGGTGGTGGACGTGCTAGAGGGCCTCTCTCCAAATCTGCTCGCGGCATGGAGCTAGCCGATAGTGCCATGCCCATGGCGGCGATGGCTGCCCCTGAGGGAGCAATGGCTAAGCAGCAAAATGAGAATGTCTGGTCTTCATTGTCGGAAGTTGAATCAACAGCAGGCGAAGCCTCCGCAAACATCGAACCAACCGTCCGCAAAGACTTCGCAGACACCGCCTTCTGGATCGCCAACCTGACGACCAACAACGACGGCATCGCGACCGCGAACTTCAAGATGCCCGAAAACCTCACCCAATGGACCATGAAAACCTGGTGCGTCTCCGATGGCTCCAGAGTCGGCGAAGGTTCAACCTCTGCCGTGACCGCCAAGAACATCATCGTCCGATTGCAAGCTCCTCGTTTCTTCATCGAAACCGATGAAGTTCTCCTCTCCGCCAACGTCCACAACTACCTGAAAGAAGAGAAGCAGGCGACTGTCCAACTCCTCCTCGAAGGCGGCACACTGGAAACAACCGAGAACCTTTCGAAGGTCGTCACGATCCCAGCCGATGGCGAAGTTCGCGTCGACTGGAAAGTCAAAGCCACGTCAGTTGGCTCTGCCGTCGTCACCATGAAAGCCCTCACCGACGTCGAGTCCGACGCCATGCAGATGACCTTCCCGGTCTACGTCCACGGCTTCCTCAAACTCGAATCCTTCACCGGCATTATTCGTCAGAACCAGAACAACCACAAGTTCACGATCAACGTCCCGGCCGATCGCAAAGGAGAGCAGTCTCGTCTCGAGATTCGCTACTCTCCCACGATCGCCTACGCAATGGTCGATGCTCTGCCGTACCTGGCCAACTATCCTTATGGCTGCACCGAACAGACCCTCAACCGCTTCCTGCCGACAGTCATCACACTGAAGGCCTTGCAGCGAATGAACCTCGACCTTGAAGCCATCAAGAACAAGAAGGTTAACCTCAACCCACAAGAACTCGGCGACGCTGCCCAGCGTGCAGCCGACTGGAAACGACGAGGCCAGTTCGAAGCAGATCACAACCCGGTCTTCGACGATGAAGAAGTCCTCAAGATGGCCAAAGACGGTCTCCAACGCCTCACCGAGATGCAACTCTCCGACGGCGGCTGGGGCTGGTTCTCAGGCTTCGGCGAACATTCCTCACCCCACACGACCGCAACCGTCGTCCATGGTTTGAACATCGCCCAGTCCTCCGACCTCGCCCTCGTTCCCGGCATGCTTGAGAGCGGCCTCAACTGGTTGCAGAAGTACCAGAACGAACAGATCGACCTCCTCAAGAAAGGCGACGAAGTCCGCGACAAGAAAGCCGAGCATAAGAACTATCGCCTGCAGGCCGACAACCTCGATGCCTTCGTCTTTATGGTCCTCAACGAAGCCGGTCGTGACAACGCCGACATGCGCAACTATCTCTTCCGTGACCGGACTCACCTGTCGGTCTACTGCCTGGCTCAATTCGGACTGGCTCTTCACAAGACGACTCAAGCCGAGATGCTCAAGACCGTCATGGAGAACATCTCGCAGTACCTGATCGTCGATGAAGAAAACCAGACCGCTTACCTGAAGTTCCCTGGCGGTTACAGCTGGTGGTACTGGCACGGCAACGACATCGAAGCCAATGCCTACTACCTCAAGCTCCTCAGCGCCACCGAGCCAACCTCTCCGAACGCCTCACGACTCGTCAAATACATCCTCAATAACCGCAAACACGCGACCTACTGGAACAGTACCCGCGATACCGCGCTCTGCATTGAGGCCATGAACGACTACCTCGTCGCCACCAAGGAAGGCGAAGCCGAACTGAAGGTCAAAGTCCTGATCGATGGCGAGCTCAAAAAAGAAGTCACGATCAACAAAGACATGCTCTTCAACTTCGACCAATCCCTGGTCCTCACCGGCGACGAAGTCACCACCGGCGAACATACGATCGAACTGATCAAGGAAGGCAAGGCTCCTCTCTACTGGAACGCCTACCTGACGTACTTCTCGACCGAAGAAAACATCAAAGCCGCCGGTCTGGAACTCAAGGTCAACCGCAAGTACTTCAAACTGGTCCAACAGGAAGGTGCGAAGGAAACAACGCGCGACCAACGCGGCCAACCAACGACCCTCAACGTCGAGAAGTACGACCGCAAAGAACTGGCCAACCTCGATGAAATCGAAAGTGGCGACCTGATCGAGATCGAATTCACGATCGAGAGCAAGAACGACTACGAGTACATCCTTGTCGAAGACAGCAAACCCGCTGGCTGCGAACCAGTCGACCTGCAAAGCGGCTACATCGCCTCCGCCAATGGCGCCTATGCGGAATTCAAAGACGCCAAAGTCGCCCTCTTCTTCCGCACCCTCCCCCGCGGCACAAGCAGCCTCTCCTACCGCATGCGAGCCGAAATCCCCGGCAAGTTCAGCGCCTTACCAACCCTGGTCCAGGCGATGTACGCCCCGGAACTCAAAGCCAACTCCGATGAACAGAAAGTCCTGATCACCGAGTGATACCTTGAGTTCATCATCACTCTTCAAAACTGGGATCAGGCTTGTACGCTGATCCCAGTTCCCCCCAACAACAAAGCGGTACGATTCCAAAGATTCGTACCGCTTTTCTTATGCGCCCTCTCTCATCTGCAAATAAGACCCGCCCGTCGATCCAGACTGCCGCGATCATTCCATTCCGATCGCGGCTCTTTTTTTGTACTCTTGTCCCTTCCACACATCATCCACAGCAGCGATTGAAGGCTCATCAATGAAAGCACTGGTCACCGGAGGCGGCGGGTTTCTAGGTCAATGGATCGTCGACCGTCTCCTCGAACGTGGCGATCAGGTCGCAATCTATTCCCGTGGCGACTATCCCGAGCTGACAAAAAAAGGCGTTGTCTGTCACCGCGGCGACTTACGAGACGCCGGTGCGGTCGAGCAGGCCTGTTGCGGCAACGACGTCGTCTTCCATGTCGCCGCTCTCCCCGGCATCTGGGGCAAGTGGAAGTCCTATTACGAAACCAACACCGTCGGCACCAGACACGTCCTCGAAGGCGCCCGACGCGGCGGCGTCACCAGACTGATTTACACCAGCTCCCCCAGCGTCGTTTACGATGGCAAGGAACACCTCAACGCCAACGAATCCTTGCCCTACCCCACCGATTACCTGTGCAACTACCCCAAGTCCAAAGCCATCGCCGAGCAGGAAATCCTCCAAGCCAACAACACCGGCGGTCTTTATACCGTCTCTCTTCGCCCCCACCTCATCTGGGGCCCGCGTGACAACCACCTGATCCCGCGACTCATCGAACGCGCCCGACAAGGCAAGCTCGCCAAAGTCGGCACCGGCGACAACCTCGTCTCTATGTCCTATGTCGAAAACGCCGCGGACGCCCACCTCAAAGCCTGCGACGCCCTAGGTTCTGGCTCCGCTTGCGCTGGCAACGCCTATTTCATCAACGAACCCCAGCCCATCAAACTCTGGGACTGGATCGACGAAATTCTCACCCTCGTCGATCTGCCACCCGTCAAGAAACGCGTCCCTGTCAGCGTCGCGAAATTCGCTGGCGCCCTCATGGAAGGAGTCTACACCACGTTTCGCATCCAGTCCGAACCAAGAATGACCCGCTTCCTCGCCTCACAACTCAGCCAGTCCCACACCTACTCCATCCAAGCCGCGCAACGCGACTTCGATTACGATCCCAAGGTTCCCTACCACGAAGCGATGATCCGACTAGGAAACTGGTTACGAAATCACCGTTAATCGTCGACTCATTGCACATACTTCGCCGGATCACTCATCCCCAAATTCGCGAACCCCTTCAGCCGCAACAGACACGCATCACAATGCCCGCAGCTGCGACCATCCTCAGCCGGATCGTAACACGTATGCGTCAGCCCAAAGTCGACTCCCGCATTCAACCCGACCTTGATGATCTCCCCTTTGGTCAACGAGATCAACGGCGTGTGAATCTTCCAGGTCTGTGTTTTCTCGACACCTGACTTCGTCGCCAGGTTGGCAAGCTTCTCGAAGGCCTCAATAAACTCCGGCCGACAATCCGGATACCCGCTGTAATCGACCGCATTCACGCCGATGAACAGGTCACAAGCCCCCAGCGTCTCCGCCCATCCGAGCGCAACCGACAGGAAAACCGTATTGCGAGCCGGCACATACGTAATCGGGATCTCCGCATTCATCTGCGCTTCATTGCGATCCTTGGGAACCTCAATGGCCGACGTCAAAGCCGACCCGCCAAAGGCACTCAGATCAAGCGTAAAAACAACATGCTTGCTCACTCCCAACGACTCGCAGACCTTCGCCGCTGACTCAAGCTCAAAGCGATGCTTCTGCCCATAGTCAAACGAGATCGCGAAGACCTCATACCCCTCCGCCATCGCAAGGGCGAGCGTCGTGGCAGAATCGAGTCCCCCACTCACAAGGACGACAGCTTTTTTCATAGTCATGGCAAAATTCTTTACGACAGCAATTTCAGCAGGAACGACCACTACGAGACATGAATAGCCGTTCATCCATCGGGACCAGTCAACTCCCATCATACAGGCCTCACAGCCTCATTCAACGCAGCCCGGCCTTGGACTCCGAATGTAACGATTGTACGGAATACTCCCTCGAAGCCGCTCGTTCTGGCTGTTCCATGCCCGAACCGACGTCGATGGCTGGCTTTCCCGTCCGCTTTTCGTCGATTTCAACACAGTACGAATACAACACCGTACAAATAGCCTTCGAGCGCCTCGACAGCTGACGGAACAGCTGTCTGCCCACGTCGAGGCGTCATTAGCAAGGATGCAAACTATGAAGACACAATACACCACCCCACCACAAACGCCCGCGCGACGGTTCGCCTGGACCATGCTGGCCTTCGCCATGCTGACCATCAGCGTCAGTCTCTCAGGTTGCCGCTGCTGCCAGTGGTCCAACTGCTATTACGACAAGATCGACGACATCAGCGATCACGAACCCTGCATGGATCGCTTCTACGATGCCCGTTTCGATATCTCCCGCGCCGGCATGCCCGACTGGTGCCAGGGCAAACTCAACCGCAAGATCTGCCCCTGTCGCTGCAACGGCACCAGCTGCCGCCACAAACCGATCATGTACCCGTCGACCTACCGCGCGAAGTACCAGAAACACCTCGCCGACGAAGCCGCCAAACAAAAACAACAGCAACTCGACCCCACCGCGTCCCCCGTCCCCCCGCTCCCCTAACGGACGAGTTTGTATTGCATCCCGGATCGCGCTGACGCATAGTAGAGCAGGCTTCTGAAGGCGAGCGGGGGGTGTAAACCCCCTGTCCCCTGTGCTCTCAACCCAAAGTACGACCGAGAGTACGCCACGACGCTCAAGCTCCATCTCTCGTCTCCCCCCCCTCCCAGGGCCAAAAGGAACTCTCCATGTCCGCGGGAAACGTCGTGGCAGAACTGTCTCGGTTAATTCAAACCGGTCATACCGCGCTGTTCCTCAAGACATGGGAAGAAGACCGCTGGAAGTCCCACCTGAACGTCCTCTGCCAACGCACCGGCTACGTCCTGAAACAATGGTCCAGCAGCAGCGTCATTGAATCATCGGACCATCTGACCGAGTCCGTCATCCGCTCCCTCGGCAGCTTCCTGCGAGACGCCCGCATGGCCGACCCTCGCGGCATCTACCTCGTCCACGACCTGAATCACCTCTGGCAGAACCCTGTCGTCACGCGCATGATCCGCGAGACCCTCGCCGACTTCGATCGCGCCGATAAATGCCTCCTCAGCCTCGGCCCCTCCGCTGCCATTCCCAGCGAACTCCTCAAAGACATCTTCGAAGTCGAACTCCCTCTGCCCACCTTTGAAGAAGTCACCAGCGAACTCGACTCCGTCCTCGAGATGGAAGAGAACAACTCGTTCTCCATGCAGGAACGCCAGCGCATGGCGACCGCTGTCACAGGACTGACCTTAAACGAAGCCAGCCGCGCCTTCCGCACTGTCACCTTCCAGCGCCGCAGCTTCGACGACGAAATGATTGCCCAACTCGTCCACGAAAAACGACACCTCCTCGGCGGCTCCAAGCTCCTCGAATTTCACGACCTCGCCGAAGGCATGGGAGAAGTCGGCGGCCTCGAGAACCTGAAAGAATGGGTCCAGCAACGCGCCCAGGCCTTCCTCCCCGAAGCCCGCGAACGCGGCATCGATCAACCCAAAGGAGTTCTCCTCGTCGGCGTCCAGGGCTGCGGAAAAAGTCTGTCCGCCCGCGTCATCGCCAAACAACTCGCCTTCCCGCTCGTCCGCCTCGACTTCGGCGCCCTCCTCAGTTCCGAACGCGGCACCTCCGAAGAAAATCTCCGTGAAGTCATCCAGCTCATGGACGCCGTCGCCCCCGTCGTCCTCTGGATTGAAGAGTTGGACAAAGCCTTCGCAGGCTACGAATCGGAGTCCTTCGCCGACGCCACCGTCGCCCGCATGATCGGCCGCTTCCTCACCTGGATGCAGGAGCACACCGCCCCGGTCTTCGTCGTCGCGACCGCGAACTCCGTCACCAAACTTCCTCCCGAACTCCTGCGTCGCGGCCGTTTCGACGAGCTCTTCTTCATCGACCTCCCCAACTACCACGAGCGCAAAGACATCCTGAAGATCCACCTGCTCAGACGTCAGATCGATCTGGAAACCATCGACCTCGAACTCCTCTCGGAAGTCACCCAGCATTACTCCGGCTCCGAGCTCGAACAGGTCGTCAGCGCCGCCGCCATCGAGTCCTATACGCGTCAACAGACCGTCACCATGAAGGACCTGTTAGCCTCGCGCGAAGCCACAATCCCCCTCGCAGTCACCATGGAAGACGCCATCTTCAACCTGCGAGAATGGGCCCGTGGACGCTGCCGCATGGCAACCTCCGACAGCCGCGTCATGCAGATGCTCGACGAAGAAAAACGCAAAGGCGCAGCCCCCCTCGACGCCGGCCAGTCCCTGCGAGATCAATGGACCGCCTACCTCGCCGATGGACAACTCGGCGAATCGATCGTCGCCCATGTCCGCTTTCACCATGGCGCCCTGATCAGTACACTCCAAAAAGACTTCGGGGCTCACGTAGAAACAACCGGAACCTCGTCACTCTGCCTGGAAGCCGACGAATTCGTCGTCATGTGGAGAGGCCTCAGCGAAGACTTCGCGCTGCAAATCCAGAAGCTGATCCGCCAGAAACGCCTCTTCCTCCACATCATCGACGTCGCCCAGTACCAGACCGCCAAATCAATCCTCAAGCTCCCCGTCATCAAAGCCCTGCGCGACACACCCCTCCCTCGCCCCGTCTGGCTCCCGGTCAAACTCCAGCTCGTCCCCCCGCCCACCGGCAGCGGCCGCTTAGGAAAAGTCCAGGTCATCAAAGACCACAAGACAGAGTAAATCGCTTTGTGACCCTCTCACATGCCCCCTCAATAGACCGCCCCTCAAATCTTGTTATGCTTGGCAAATCAGGGTTCAGATCGCACACCGGAGAACTTTTCATCCCATCCGTGTCGATCTGTGTTCATCCGTGGTTTGTATTTATTCACACAGCACAAACCCCGGCTGCAACATCTCCCTTCGAGACTTAACGGCGATTTTTATTCAGGTGGAAGATGGACTACGAGATTGTTGTCGGGCTGGAAGTTCACGTGCAGTTGCTCACGAACTCGAAACTCTTTTCGAGCTGCGTGAACCGCTTCAATCCCGATGAACCCAACACCCAGACCGACCCGATCATCCTCGGCCTCCCCGGTTCTCTCCCCGTCATGAACCGGGAAGCCTTCCTGCTCTCGGTCCGCACCGCGCTCGCCCTCAACTGCCAGATCGCCCGCTTCACCAAGTGGGACCGCAAGCAATACTTCTATCCAGACCTCCCCAAGGGCTATCAGATCAGCCAATACGATCTCCCCTTCAGCTCGCAAGGCTGGCTCGACGTTCCCGAATCCGAAGACAGCGACAAGCCAACCCGCATCCGCATCAACCGCGTCCACCTCGAAGAAGACGCCGGCAAGAACATGCACGATGAATCCGGCCGCGGCGGCGACAGCATGGTCGACCTCAACCGCGCAGGCACCCCGCTCCTCGAAATCGTTTCCGAGCCCGACCTGCGCTCCGCCTTCCAGACCCGTCGCTACCTTGAAGAACTGCGACTCCTGCTGACGTACCTCGGCGTCTCCGACTGCAACATGCAGGAAGGCTCCCTCCGCTGCGACGCCAACGTCAACCTGTGGATCAAAGGGGACGACGGCCAGAAGATCGCGACCCCGATCGTCGAAATCAAAAACATGAACAGCATCCGCAACGCGGAAGCCGCTGTGAACTACGAAGCCCAGCGCCAGTACGAACACTGGAAAAAGACCGGCCAGAAACTCGGCGACGTCGGCAAACAGACCCGCGGCTGGGATGCCAGCAAACAAGCCACCTTCGGCCAGCGCTCCAAAGAAGAAGCCGCCGACTACCGCTACTTCCCGGACCCCGACCTCGTCCCGGTCACCGTCAGCGACGCACTGCTCGAGGAAGTCAAAGCCACACTCGTCGAATTCCCCGCCACCCGACGCGCCCGCTTCCAGTCCGACTACGGCATCTCTTTGTATGACGCCTCCGTGATCGTCGACCAGGGCATCATGACCGCCGACTACTACGAACAAACCGCCAAACTCTGCGGCGACGGCAAACAAGCCGCCAACTGGATCACCCAGGACGTCCTGCGCGAACTCAAAGAACGCAGCTGCGGCATCGAAGATTTCGCCCTCTCCTCAGAAATCCTCGGAACACTACTCGCAAAAGTCGTCAAAAACGAAATCACAATCAAGAGCGCCAGAGAAGTCTTCGCCGCCTTGCTAGAACGCTCCGAAGCCGACGCCATCACCAGTTCCGACGTCGACGACATCATCACCGAACGCGGCCTGAAAGTCGTCTCCGACGATGGCGCCTTCGCCCCCATCATCGCCGAGATCCTCGCCAAAAACGAAAAGATCGTCGCCGACGTCAAAGCAGGCAAAGTCCAAGCCATCGGCCCCCTCATCGGCCAAGTCGCCAAACAAATCAAAGGCGCCGACCCCAAACGCATCCGCGAACTACTGCTCGCCGAAATCCAAAAGTAGGGTCCGCTGTGCGGACCGTGAATGCCGTATATTTGTGATGTTGACGTCCTGTCACACGGTTGGCGTCCACTGATGGTCATCACAGCGGAATCTGCACGAATTCAATACCCGTAGTCATCGTCTGGTATCAATGACCCAATCAAATAACCGCTGGGATACTTGAGATCAATAACCGCGATACACTTCCCTTCTTTTCCCAGCGTCTTCGCTTCGTACTCATTGTCACACAGATAAACAGCACGTTGACAGACAGAACAAAACCTTCTCGTTTCGTGATCTGTGGGTGAGAGGTCAAGCCACCGCTTCGGGCAGCGAAATTGGAACTTCAAATCACAGTTTTCAATGATGGCCGCAGCGGTCTTGTAAAGCCGTTCAATGGTGTGATCGAGAATGTATTTCTCAGCAAATGAGAAACGGATGCTCACATCCATTTCAATTGCAAAGCGTAACGCTTCTCGTAACTCATCCAGTTCATGATCCGGTCTAGGGTACGTGACAATTTGCAACTCGTTCGCTTCACAGCTGATGAGTAAGGCCGTTGATTTCTGCGCGAATGCTTCAGGAACTTTTTCCAGAAGGTGCGGATTGATCGTGATGCAATCCAAATCATCTTCGTCAAAGTCATAGATGAAATCGTTCTTGCTGCCGGTCATCGCAATCCCCTACGTCACATCATCAAAGTCCATGATTGAACTTCGGCATCTAGTGTGAGATCATTCATGAATCATCCAATTTCTCGGATGTGACCGCAAGGAGAATGTCGATGCGTCTTATCATCATCGCGCTGCTTTGTTTCCTGATGTCTGCATCGATCACCCACGCCCAAAACAACGGCAACACCGGTGGTGGCAACACCGGCGGAGGCGGCATCAACACCGGTGGCAATAACAACACCGGCGCCGGCGGCATCCTCATCAATCCCCAGGGCGTCGTCTCCTCCATCTCTCAAACCCTGCCCCCTGCCGCGATGCAATCCCGTCGCACCGCCTTCGAATCCGCACTCAACGACGACATCAAACGCCAGACCGATCTTCGTTACGTTTCCCTCGTCCGCTTATCCAAAGAAGTCGACACCGCCATCCGCGAAGCTCGCGACATCACCCCCGACCAGTTTTACCTCGCAGGTCTGACCCGCATTGACGAGATCTTCATCGACGCCGAAAAAGGCGAACTCGTCATCGCAGGCCCAGCCGGGGCATTCGGCCCGGACAAAGAAAACCGCATCATCAATCTCGAAACTGGCCGCCCCTGCCTGCGTCTGGATGATCTCGTCGAAAGCTTCGCGAGTGTCGCCCAGCGTCGCCAGATCCTCTGTTCCATCGACCCCGTGCAAGAGCGGCTACTGAGACTGCAGGACTATCTCGCGAAGAACAGCCAGCCGGCGAGCGTCGATGTCATCAAGCAGCGATACCAGATGATGGCGAAGGTTCTGGGCGAACAGAATGTCCGACTCGAAGGTGTCCGCACAAACTCGCATCTGGCCGTCACGCTCGTCGAAGCCGATTACCGAATGAAGAAAGTCTCTCTCGCCCTGGAAAACCCACGCATCAAAGGCTTTCGAAGTCATCTCGCGATGCTGAAACCTCAGAACGGCAGCTTTCAGCGCTGGTTCTTTTTACCTTACTACGACGCAATTCGCGGGAACCGCGAGAACTCCCATTTCGCTCTCGCAGGTCAACGTCTCCAACTCGTCGGCCAGGAAGAAACGGTCTCCGAGGACGGGTCCCGCACCGATGCCGTGACGACCCGCAAGTCGACCCTGGATTACGCCAAGCAGTTCACAGAGAAAGTCCCCGAACTCGCCGCCGCCATGCCGGTCTTCGCAGAACTCCAAAACATCGTCGACATGCTGACCCTCGCCGCCCTCATCGATAAATACCACCTCGATACTCAAACCAACTGGCCCGGCTTCAACATCGAACAATTACGTTCAAAATGCCCCTCCTACACCATCCCCAAGACCGTCGAGACGCTCGTCAACATACAGCCCAACAACGGCGGTATGGTCCTCGGCCTCATCGCCGGCGGCGTGATCGTCAACCCGCAACGAATCATCGCCAACATCCAAGTCGGAGAACTCAAACAACCAAAAACGTCATCCACAACAGACACCTGGTGGTGGGACGCGAAGTAAAAAGACATCCGGTCAAACACGCGTCCAACATCACCGACACCGTCGCCGTCAACCTTGTCCCTTCTCCCTTGAGGGGAGAAGGTGCCCGAAGGGCGGATGAGGGTGGGGTATAGGCACTAACAAGTATTCATTTCACGTAACCAACATCAGCAATCAAGTATCGAGTATTTACCAACTTCACCTCCAATCAAACACACCATCTATGCTACCATAACCCCATGACCGACTCCCATTTCCCCATCACTGCCTCCATCGCGATCCCCTGGTCCGAACTGACCTTCACCGCCGTCCGAGGCTCAGGCCCCGGCGGCCAGAACGTCAACAAAGTCGCCAGCAAGGTTCTGTTGCGCTGGCAGTTCGCCGAATCAACCGCACTTCCCGAAGCCGTCCGCACACGATTCCTCGCCGCGAACCGCAACCGCCTCAACGCCGAAGGCCAGATCCTCATCACCTCCGTGGAGTCCCGAGACCAGCCGACCAACAAGGAAAACTGTCTAGCCAAACTCAAAGAGATGATCACCAAAGCAATCACTCCTCCCAAAAAACGCAAGCCAACCAAACCAACCCACGGTTCACAACTACGCCGACTCCAGGCCAAGAAGCAACGCTCCGAAACCAAGAAGAATCGACGTCCAGACATCGACTAATGACGTCGGTTGAGGCAAGCCACTGAGCTTCGCATTACTTCCGCTTCTCCAAAACGACTTCATGCGCAACCTTTCGATACAACTCCGCATCCCCCGCCTCAACTCCCTTCGGCACAAACTTGACCTTCGTCGCATCTCCACCCGTCAAGACTTCAAACCACACCAACCCACCCAGATAACACCCCGACGCATTCGCATGCTTGGCATCCAGGCTCAAAGTCTTCTTGCCATCCTTTCCCACCCATCTCCATCCCACAATCAACGAGTGATCTTGATTCGGCAGGTTCGGCGCAACCGCAGTCTTGTAATCAAACTTCGGATCCGGCACGACCACCTGTTGCCCAGGCGTTGCGCGAACTCTTTGAAAGGCTGTCCCGACAGGAATGATCGTCCCGTTGAACTCACGAGCAACATCGTCGTAACAGCGTCTCAACCCGTCATACATCGTCTGCTGGTCTAGCGCCTCCTGCTTGTACGATAGGGAATCCGGTCGATAAGCCCACGTCTCATGCACCAGCAACTTTGCACGCGGAGCCAATGCACGAATACGAACAACCAGTTCATCCATATGCGGATGAAAAGTCTCAGGTCGATAACTATGCAGACTGAATTGCTGAACCGTGACGAAGTCCCATTCCTCAGCCTTGAGAGCATCCTGCAGGTTGATCTTCGTCGTCTTGCCATCATGCTTGGTCGTATAAGGCTTCAAACTCGGGTCCGCGTCCGACTCCCGCGCCAGCCTCGCATGCTTCTCGAGTGGACAGCCCCCGATGTTCGCCGTCCCGATGATGATCTCAACTCCCTGATCCTTCCCGATCTCTTTCAGATATTTGCACGCATTCTCCGAAAAACTATTCCCAATCGTCAGCACCTTCACCGTCCTGGGAAGAACCGTCTCCTCAGCATGGGAAGACGCGATCATGACAAAAGTCGTCACACAGAAAACAGCGAGCGCTCGCAAGAGTTTCATCAAAGTCTCCAACAACAGTAGGCAGCATGGAAGATGACGTCACTATAACCCCGATGATCACACAACTTCAAAGCAGATTTCCAATCGCGTTGACGGTACATTAGGAATTGAACATCATTTGCAACCCGCCTTGAGGATGCCACTCATAGAGATCATTCAACCCCGCCCGACAACTCAAGACGAGTGGAAAAATCCTCGTCATCTTGTGGTCAAAGAAACCATAATAGCAATTGTGACGAATCACCCGCGCTCACGGAAAGGCCTTCCATGCTCAGACTCCTCACCCTCCTCTGCCTGCTCTGCCTGCTCAACATCTCATCATTCGCACTCGCTGCAGACCCGACTCACGTCCTCATCGTCGTCGGCCCCACAAACCATCCTCCCGGCACGCACGAAGTCACCGCCAGCGCCAAACTGATGGCTCATTGCCTCGAACACGCTGACAACCTGAAAGACATCAAAACCACTGTCACCACCGAATGGCCCAGCGAAGCACTGCGTCAAACCGCAGACACCATCGTCTTCTCCGGCGACACATTCCCACCTCATCGCATGGGCGAAACACAACAAAAACTAGACGATTTGAAACTCATGATGGACCGAGGCTGCGGCATCGTCTGCATCCATTACGCCACCGGCATCCTCGGCACCGACGTCGGCCCCGATGGCGATCACCCCCTCCTCCACTGGATGGGTGGCTACTTCGCCAATAAAACCTGCGCCCACCATCAGGGCATCGCGCGAGTTTTCAAGGAAGCCGCGATCAAGCCAACATCAACCCAGCACGCCATTCTTCAAGGCTGGCAGCCCTTCACGCTTCACGACGAGCCCTACATCAACAATTACTTCGGCCCCAATAACAATCAGCCAGCCGACAACGTCACGATCCTCGCCACGTCCATGCTTCCCCCGGAAGCCCCCAAAGCAGAACCGGTCGCCTGGTGCATCGAGCGCCCCAACGGCGGCCGAGGGTACGCCATCGTCATGCCCCACTTCTACAAAAACTGGTCCGACGACAACCTTCGAACCTTCATCCTCAACGGCATCGTCTGGTCAGCCAAGCGCGAAGTCCCAGAAGCCGGCGTGAAATCCACCCTCACCGACCTCACCCTCTTCAAACCCGCCTCGGTCAACGTCGTCCCAAAGCGGCCCAACTGAATCGCCAGTCATCACTTGACTTAGCGAGTCTTTTTCTCAACGTGCCATGCTTGCGGCTTTGAGCAAGCATGTTCTGAACGCTCCAACATCAACCGAAGCATCATGCTCACCCAAAGCTGTGGGCATAGCACGACTATTGTGACCGCGCGGGCTTAAATTGGGATCCTTCTGAGTCCCCACCAACTACACAAACAACGCGACTTCAATCGTCAGACCAGGACCAAAGCCCATCGCAACGCATGGCAGCTTCGCATCCTTCTTCATCGTCTCCTGCATGACGAAGAAGATCGTCGCAGAACTCATATTCCCATAGTTCTTAAGCACATCGTAAGAACAGGAAAGCTGGTCTTTCTTAAGCTGCAGGGCACGCATCGCAGAGTGCAGGATCTGAGGCCCGCCCGGGTGAATCGCCCAGGAAGCAATATCAGAAAGCTTCATCCCCTGCTGATCCAACCAGCTTTCCAGCCACGGACGAAGATGCTCGAGGATCAGTGCAGGAATCCGTTCAGACAGAGTCATCACGAAGCCGTGGTCACTGATGTGCCAGCCCATCTCAGGCAGCGTATTCGGCAGAATGCACGAGCCACTGGCCTTCAGGCTCCAGTTCGTCGACTTCTCGGAGACAAAGTTATCTCCCACGAAGATCGCCGCTCCTGAACCATCTGCAAAAAGTGCATTCGCAACCTTTTGATCGTTCTCAGCGACCGACTGGAAGTGCAGCGTGCAAAGCTCCGTCGAACAGACCAGAACACACGCATTCGGATCAGCAGCAGCATACGCATTGGCGACTCGCATCGCATTCATACCAGCGTGGCATCCCATAAATCCCAAGTGAGTTCGTGAGGTCGTCGGCCGAAGTGGCAGCTTGCAGATCAGATCGATATCAACACCCGGCGCAGAGAACCCGGTGCAAGAGGCAGTCACCAGATGGGTGACCTGCTGAGCATCGATACCAGCATTGGCAAACGCTTTCTGGCAGGACTGAATGGCAAGGTCCGTCGCATGTTGCTGATAAGCCTTCATGCGGGTCTCTGTCGAAGGACCAGTCTGATCCTCAAGTTCAGCAACCGCCGTAAAGAAGTTCTGGCGCTCGAGAAGTGACCCTTCAGCAGAGTTCAGAAAGACGCTATAGCGTTTCTCGACAGTCGACTTCTCAAAAATGTACGGAGTGAACCAGCGGTCTTTTTCATCACCTGCCACGAACTTCTCAGCAACTTCGTGTCGGTCATCAAGCGTAATCGCAAAGGGAGGCGTAGCGGTACCAAGGCTGAGGATCTTCATGACGCGGACTGACTTTCAATGGGCAAGGGCACGAGTAAGAGAGTAGGCAGTGCATCGCGAAGGAACGCCATCGCGGAATCAAAATTCTGACAAACGCGACGTAAAGAAAGCGTATGACTCACAAGAGAGGTCAGAAGAATAATGAAAAATGGAGAAAGCTGGAAGCCGCTTTGACCAGTATAGGCCTCAAAGAACAGGGCATTCAAGATGGTTAATTGCAACAATGGCAATATATCAGCCCATCGCATTCCGAGGCGTTATAGACACTCCGTCTTTGCTCACTTAACATCCGTGAAATCTCACATCCGATTTCGTGGCCAACCGCATTTTCCTGGAAATACCGGGGCAAAGCCTACTTACCATAGACCTTCTTCGGATCAAATGTTTTATCAATCAGCTTTTGCTCCATCATGTATGGCTGCTCACCGACCAGTTGGCCTGTCGGAATCGAGCGATAGAAGCAAGTCGAAAACCCGGTATGACACGCCCCCTCACCCAGCTGATCCACCTTCATCCAGATCGCATCCTGATCGCAATCAATACGCAGCTCGACGACCTTCTGCACGTGTCCTGATGTCTTACCCTTATGCCACAGTTCCTGACGGGAACGACTGTAATAGACAGCTTCCCCGATCTCGATCGTCTTCTGCAAAGCTTCCGCATTCATGTACGCGAGCATAAGAACATCGCCCGTCTTCGCACACGTCGCCACCGCAGGAATCAACCCGTCCGCATCAAATTTCGGCGCGAGCAACAGGCTCTCTTCAACAACCTTCTTATCAGTACGTTCAGCAAATGCAGACATGGGAGACTTCTTAATTGAAAGATGAAGTTAACCACAAAGATCACAGAGGGAGTTGTAAACCAAGGAAAAACACAGATTGTCACAGATCGGAGAGGAGGGATAGGAAAAGGATCCATCTCTCACTTATCTGCGTTCATCTGCGGTTCTAATCTTCTCTTTATCCGTGTTTCTCCGTGTTCATCCGTGGTTTGGTTCCAGTTAAAAGCGGGGAGTCCTCTGTGATCTCTGTGTCAAACGTCTTACGAAAACATCGAATTCACACCAGTGGCTTCAAAGGCGTTGACGATGTGATAGATCGTGGGCTGTCGAGTGGCATCAATCGTGATCACAATGACGTCGAATCGACACCGCTGATTGAGCAGACGTTCGCTCTTGAGATAACCCAGCGCGGTCCGTGTCAGCTTCTTGCGCTTAGCAGCGTGAATCGCACCAAAGCCCCCTTCAGGATCGCTGTCGTTTCTCGTCTTCACTTCCACAAAGACAATAAACCCGTCCGGCGAGCGGGCAATGATATCAAGCTCGCCAATGGTCGAACGATGATTCCGGGCCAGGATCTTGTATCCAGCGGCTTTAAGAAACCCCGTCGCAACGTCTTCACCTTGCTGGCCGACGTTACTCGACTCCCCGCTCTTAAAAAACGACAAGAGGCGAGACCACCAGTGTTGCATGGGGATATCGCCTCCTCGATCAGTGATAAGACGGAGAACCGCCTAATCGACTTTGAAAAAATCACTCGCTGTCTTGAGCAGCGGTTTCTTCTTTCTTGTTGACCCGGCGTTCGGTCAGGCGAGTTGCCTTACCAACGCGGTCGCGAAGATAGAACAGCTTGGCGCGGCGAACCTTGGAAGAACGCTTAACAACAACGTCAGCCACCTTTGGCGAGTTGACTGGAAAGGTCCGTTCGACCCCTTCACCAGCCACGATACGACGGACAGTGAATGATTCGCACATTCCGCTGCCACGCATGGAGATGACAACGCCTGAGAACAACTGGGTACGCTCTTTGTCTCCTTCGAGAATCAGCGTACGGACATCGACAGTATCGCCGATTTCAAAGCTCAGCTTGTTGGATCGCAGGCTGCCTTCAGAGGCGATCTTCAGGAGTTCAGTTTTCGATTTGCTCGTCGTTGCCATGGCGGGAATCTCGTAATTGGAAATTTGGAATTCGATGTTGTCCGGATGAGGGAGACGACCTTGTCACCACTCATGCCGTGGAAGTTTATTTCAAAAGGTCGCCGCGTTTTTCGCGGGTCCTCTGGAGGCTTTGTTCGTGCCTCCAGGCAGCAATCTTTTCATGATCGCCAGACAGGAGAATCTCTGGAACTTCCATACCCCGGAAATTCCGAGGTCGTGTGTACTGAGGGTACTCGAGAAGTCCCTGATGGGAGAACGAGTCATACTTGCTGCTCGTTTCATCTCCCAGGACACCCGGAATCAACCGGATGACCGTATCGACGAGGAGCATAGCTGGAACTTCCCCGCCATTGCAGATGAAATCACCAGCTGAGACTTCCAGAGGCTTAAGCCCCTGGTTGATTCGATCATCAAACCCTTCATAGCGACCGCACATGATCAGGATGCGGGGCTGAGTCGCCAATTCCTCGACAAGAGTCTGAGTCAGAGGCCGGCCTTGAGGGGTCATCATCACCAGAAGACCTTCTGGCGAAGTTTCTGCACGGACAGCTTCGACACAGTCGTAAACCGGCTCGCACATCATCAACATACCAGGACCACCGCCATAAGGACGATCGTCGATGGTATTGTGTCTGTCTTTCGTCCAGTTGCGGAAGTTCCACAAATGGATGTTCACGAGGTTCTGATCGATCGCCTTCTTGAGAAGACTTTGCCCCATGTACCCGGTAAAAATCTCCGGGAACAGCGTCATGATATCAAAACGCATAATTCAGACCTGGGGAACCACACTCGGGAGGGCGATCAGACAGATTAACCCTCAGCAGGAGCTTCAGCTTCTGCAGTTGCTTCGCCTTCAGCTGTTGCTTCACCTTCAGCAGGGGCCTCTTCCTTAGCAGGTGGCTGCTTCGGATCGAGCATCGCTGGGGCTGGCTTGGCTGTCGTCCAGCGGTTTTCCTTGACCTTATCGATCAGGGTCGCGACGCGGTCAGATGGTTGTGCACCAACAGACAGCCAGTAATCGAGGCGTTCCATGTTCAGGTTGACGCGCTGAGACTTTTCCTTAACGAATGGATCGTAAGTACCAATCTCTTCGATGTTCTTGCCGTCACGTGGGCTGCGAGAATCTGCGATGCAAATTCTGAAAAAATGACGTCGGTGACGTCCCATCTGCTTCATTCGGATCCGAACTGCCACGTAAGTCACTCCTGAGACTGAAAACAATTAAGTGATTGGTTGAAAAAGGAAAAACAGAAACTGCCAGGTCACCACCAGAGAAGCACGATAAAAACCGCCATGATAACTACTTGCGATTTTTCTTGCGTTGCTTCTTGGCGTCCTTGCGTTTCTGTTTCTTCATCTCTTCGATTTTCTTCAGATCGAGCGGGCCACGCTTGGATCGCATTTTCTTGTCGGCGATCTGGACGTTAGGGTCCATCGCACCGCCAGCGATATCTTGAATGGCTCGCATCCGATCTCGAACTCCGAGGCCGGCCATCTTCTGCATCACACCCGACATTGTTTTAAAGTCGGTCAGCAGTTTGTTGATCTCGGCCGGCTCAGCACCACTTCCGCGGGCGATCCGGGTTCGACGCGAACGGTCGATCATATCAGGATTTCGGCGTTCTTCCAGCGTCATCGACGAGATCATCGCGTCGATCCGCCCAAGATCTTTCTCTGGATTCATCCCGCCGAGCTGATCTGCGATCCCGCCCAGCCCTGGGATCATCTTGAGGATGTCACCCATCGAGCCAAGCCGTTTGATCTGCTTCATCTGCTTCTGGAAGTCTTCCAGGGTGAATTTCCCCTTGGCGAGCTTCTCTTGCTGCAGACGCATTTCCTCTTCGTCGAACTGCTCCTGGACACGTTCTGCCAGGGTCGCCAGGTCGCCGCCGCCGAGAATCCGGCTGGCCATCCGCTCGGGATGGAATTTTTCAAGCTTGTCGAGGGTTTCCCCAACACCGATGTATTTGATTGGAACGCCAGTGACCGCTTTCACCGAGAGAGCCGCCCCGCCGCGGGTATCCCCGTCGAGCTTGGTGAGGATCACGCCATCGAGTTCGAGGGCTTCGTTGAAGGCCTTGGCGGAGTTGACAGCATCCTGTCCAGTCATCGAGTCGCAAACCAGCAACACCTGATCGGGGTTGAGTTTACGATCAATCTGAATCACTTCCTGCATCAGCTCGTCGTCAATGTGGAGACGACCAGCTGTGTCGAGAATCACGACATCGATATCGTTCTTCTTGGCAAACTCAAAACCGTTCTGGCAAACCTTGACCGGGCTCCGACCATCCGTCGGCTCCGTATAAACGGGAACGCCAATCTGCGAGCCAATGATCTTCAGCTGCTCAACAGCGGCAGGACGCTGGAGGTCGGCTGCGACGAGGAGGGGTTTGCGACCTTCCTCTTTCAGCATTTTAGCCAGCTTGCCGGTCGTGGTTGTCTTACCACTTCCCTGCAAACCGCACATCATAATAACAGACAGACCCTTTTTGAGCTGCAGCGAGTGGTCGACCGGCCCCATGAGCATGACCAGCTCACGGAACACGATACCAACAATCTGCTCAGAAGGCTTAAGCGACTTAAGGACTTTCTCCCCAACAGCTTCCGCAGTGATCTTCTTGATGAAGTCATTGGTCACCTGGAACTGAACGTCGGCTTCGAGCAAGGCTTGACGGACTTCGCGCAAAGAATCGCGAATATTCCCCTCGGTCAGCTTGCCCGTCTGGAGCTTGCTGAGGGCATTAGTCAAACCTCTTGTGATCGATTCAAACACGACGAAGGCTCTGGTTCAGGGTGTGGAAAAGTTGTGGAAAGTCAATGTCCCAATGGTGTTTGGGAAAAACAGAACAGAATAACACGCTGCCTCGCAATTGGCAAGAAACCAGCGATTTATTCTCCGTCCGAATTCTTTAAGCAGAATTTTACGAATTTTGAGGGAAGAAGCTGAATCTTTTGACGTCGAAGTGGGTTTGATTAGCAGAAAACATTCTCATTTAATGATCCTTCACGTATACTCATGTGTTGGCTACAATGGGGTGTTTCCGAAAAATAGTGCATTGCGCAACACGTCTTTTCAATGCACATCGTCTCTTTCTGCACTAAAGGTTCATTCGTGAAGCGACTCTTCGGCGTTATTCTTCTGACTCTGATCTTCCAAGCTGGATGCGGGCAAACGGCCCGTAAACCTGTTGAGCCTCCCACAGGACGCACAGAAATTCTGGGCTCTATGAGAAGCGGACTAACCGCTGCCTCACAAAGCGGCGAAGCTGGTAGTGGAATGGATGCGATTTTTGATGACCACAAGCGTCTCAAAGAAGTTGACGCCGAGTTATATGACAAGTTGAATCCAACACTTGAAAAGCTGGCCAAGACTGGCAGCACAGCTGAACGCAAAAAGCTTGCTTCCGAAGCACTCACGGCGTTACCGCCGGATGAGTCTCCTAAATAGTTGACACCACAGACGAGACTCTAACTCAATATTTTTTCTTTTTCTGTTTTCCCACATCTGCTCCACGAAAGGTCTGTATGTCTCTCCGTAAGCAAGGCTTTACCCTGATTGAGTTGCTGGTCGTGATTGCGATCATCGCCACACTGGTTGCCATTTTGTTGCCCGCTGTTCAGCAGGCTCGAGAAGCTGCCCGACGCTCAACCTGTAAAAACAATCTGAAACAACTCGGTATCGCGATTCACAACTATCACGATACTCACAACATTTTCCCTCGCGCCAACTACGAAGCCGTGAACGGCACGGGTGGCCGGAACTACTCCTATTATGGATGGTCAGCGCAGGCGATGCTTCTGCCATTCGTCGAGCAGGCTGCTCTCTATGATTCGATTAACTTCAACGAGACGTCTAACTTCGGAAATAATGATGTCGTCAAACGCGCGATCATTCCGGGCTATCTCTGCCCGTCCGATGTGAACGCAATTCCCAACGGCGGCGGATACAACAACGGCCCAGGTAACAATTACGCTGTTTCTGCAGGTCCGTCGGTCTTCTTCCTTCCTTCCGGCGTTTATCCAGAAACTGCAATTTCGAACGCCGCTCATCAGAACGGGATGTTCAACTGGCGTAAGTCCGTCAAGATGGCTGACGTCATCGATGGTCTGTCAAACACCATCGCTGCTGCCGAAATCCTCAAAGGTGACGGCGAAAGTACCGGCCCCGGCTACAGCCAGGGCGATGGCATTAAAGGTGTTCCAATCACTGGCCTGCCAAACTCATTCTGGACAGTCGCACAACAACAAACCTATTTGACCCAATGTCAGACCAACTCAGCAGCGACAACCAACCCCCCACGTGGGAATTCAGGTTCAAACTGGGCACACGGAGTTGCTGGCTTCACCGTCTTCAACACGATGGCCAATCCAAACACCAAGTTCGGCGTCTGTATGAGCTGTGCTTCGTGCCAAACCAACGATGGAGCAGGACTCTTCAGTGCAGGTAGCCGTCACAAAGGCGGGGTCAACTTCCTCCTGGGTGATGGTGGCGTTCGATTCGGTTCAGACAACCTCGACAACACCACCTGGCAACGCCTCGGTGCTGTTAACGATGGTCAAGTCATTGGCGAGTTCTAATCTCGCACATTTTCAACACAGCGAGTATCGGTGGGCTCGATTTCTATGGAAGTCGAGCCTGACCGATCCTGCTGTTGATTTGCTTCAACGGTTTTGTATTCAGCAAGATCGACAATCAGTTTTTTCCTGTAAGCGTTCCGACGTTCCCTATCCCAAGTTCATTTCTTTCTGCTGAAGGTCGTTTCCATGTCCCGTCGTCATGGTTTTACATTGATTGAATTGCTCGTCGTCATTGCCATTATCGCGACACTGGTTGCGATCCTGCTGCCAGCCGTGCAACAGGCTCGTGAAGCAGCTCGCCGATCCACCTGCAAAAACAATTTGAAACAACTCGGGATCGCGATTCACAACTATCACGATACACACAACATTTTTCCTCGCGCCAACTTCAACTCCCGTGCTGCCACGACGGGCGCGACGAACTATTCTTACTATGGCTGGTCTGCTCAGACAATGCTTCTGCCATTCGTCGAGCAAGCTGCACTTTATGATACCATCAATTTCAGTCTTCCTGCTTATCCAGATGCGACGAACGATACCGCCAAGCGAGCCATCATTCCGGGTTACCTGTGTCCCTCCGATGTCAACATGATCGCCAATGGCGGTAACTACAACAACGGGCCGGGAAACAACTATATGGTCTCCGGAGGTCCTTCGGTCTTCTTCTTCCCTGCTGGCGTCGACACCACGACGAACATCGAAACGTCACCGCTCCCGAACTTTGCTGATCAAATCGGTATGTTCAATTGGCGCCGCTCGGTTCGTATGGCTGATGTCATTGATGGTCTGTCGAACACCATCGCAGCTGCTGAGATGATCAAGGGTGATGGCGAGAACAATGTCTACACTGAAGGTGACACGATTCGTAACACTCCATTTCCGTCTGGCGCACCAAACACATTCTGGCCAAAGGCAACACAGGATGCCTACGTGACAGCCTGCCAAGCCAATTCAACCGTAACTGGTGGTTCTTCTCCAAAGGGTAACCAGGGCGCCAACTGGGCCCACGGCGTCCCCGGCATGTCGATTTTCACAACCATGATGAATCCCAACACCAAGTTCGGTAACTGCGTCCGCTGCGTCAACTGCGGCACAAACGACACGGCAGGTAGCTTCCCAGCCAGCAGTCGTCACAAAGGCGGAGTCAACTTCCTGCTGGGTGATGGCGGCGTTCGTTTCGGCTCGGAGAACCTCGACAACACGACTTGGCAACGCCTCGGCGCTGTCAACGACGGTCAAGTCATCGGCGAGTTCTAATCGACTCGGTCTCGTGCTCATCCTGAATACTGTCAGACTCTAATACAGTCAGACTCTAAGCTCAGCAGCCTCAATCATTTGTATCTCACAGGTGATTGAGGCTTTTTGCTGCGCGGAGTTTCGCATTGGGACGGCTCGGAGGTGGAGGAACGAAATTTTTGGTCGAACTCCGATGCGAACGAAGTGTCGGATCGATATACTTGAAGATTGATGAGGGCACATCCGACATGTTACATGCGGGTCCGCCTCGGTTTCGAATTTTGATTGTTTCGTTAGCGGCTTGAAGACAGGGAGTTCACACTCCCCGCTCGCCTTTTTGAGGATGTATGAACAAGAATCTTTTCAACAAAGTCTGGGACAATCACACCGTCGGCCAATTGTCATCAGGACAAACGCAGCTGTTCATCGGACTTCACCTGATCCACGAAGTGACCAGCCCACAAGCGTTCGCGATGCTGCGGGAACGCAATCTGAAAGTCCTGCATCCCGAGCGAACATTCGCGACCGTCGACCATATCGTCCCGACCCTCAGTCAGGCTCGCCCGTTCAAAGACCTGCTGGCGGAAGAGATGATGTCCGCCATCGAAAAAAACTGCAAAGACTTCGGCATCACGCTGATGGATCTGAATGATAAGCGTCAAGGCGTCGTCCACATCGTCGGTCCCGAGCAGGGACTGACCCAGCCGGGGATGACCATTGCCTGCGGCGATTCACACACCTCGACACACGGCGCCTTCGGAACGATCTCCTTCGGCATCGGGACCAGCCAGGTCGCCTATGTCCTCGCGACCCAGACCCTCGCGATGAGCCGACCAAAGGTCCGCAAGGTCGAAGTCAATGGGGCATTAGGTCGCGGCGTCTTCGCCAAAGACGTGACTCTCCACATCATCCGCAAGCTCGGCGTTCAAGGCGGCGTTGGTTATGCCTATGAATACGCAGGCGATACGTTCGCCCGCATGACCATGGAAGAACGCATGACCGTCTGCAACATGAGCATCGAGGGCGGTGCACGTTGCGGCTATATCAATCCTGACCAGACAACAGTGCAATACCTCGAAGGCCGTCCGTTTGTCCCCAAGGGCAAAGACTTCGCAACGGCAGCCAGCTGGTGGTTGAGTCAGGCGAGTGACCTCGACGCCCACTATGACGACGTCGTCAAGTTCGATGCAACAACAATTGCCCCGACCGTCACCTGGGGAATCACGCCAGGACAGGCAATCGGAATCGACGAAGTCATCCCCACACTCGATAGCTACCCATCCGACGAACGCACCGTCGTCGCAGAAGCTCTCGCCTACATGGACCTGAAAGAGCAGCAACCTCTCGAAGGACTCAAGATCGACGTCGCCTTCATCGGCAGCTGCACCAACGGCCGCATCAGCGACCTGCGTGAAGCCGCATCAATCGTCAATGGGCACCGCGTGGCTCCAGGCGTGAAAGCGCTTGTTGTGCCAGGGTCTCAACTGGTTCGCCAACAAGCCGAGCAGGAAGGTCTCGATGAGATCTTCAAGGCCGCTGGCTTCGAATGGCGCGAAGCCGGTTGCTCGATGTGCTTAGCGATGAACCCTGACAAACTCCAGGGACGCGAAATCTGCGCCTCCTCTTCAAACCGCAACTTCAAAGGTCGCCAAGGCAGCCCAACTGGCCGAACCCTGCTGATGAGCCCCGCCATGGTCGCCGCCGCAGCAATCAAAGGCCACGCCACAGACGTCCGCAACATGCTGACCTAGTCTCCTCTTCGGAAGAGAAGAGAGGTTGGAACGCAGAGCTCGCTGAGGAGAGCAGAGTCCACGGAGAAGAGGCTTTGTGACCTTATCATAAATTAAAACAATTTTGGCATTCGTTGGCTGGAGACATTGGTCAGCAGGATTGACGTGATAGAGGTTGCCGAAAAACTCTGCGACCTCCGCTCAACTCTGTTCCCTCTGCGTTCTAGTCTTAAGTCTGGTGAGAGAAAAACATCATGTCCGCTGAAGTCATTCAAGTCGTTGGTTCCGGTGTCCCCTTGCTGTTAGATGATATCGATACCGACCGCATCATCCCGGCCCGGTTTCTCCGCTGCGTCACGTTCGACGGCATTGGCGAATACGCCTTCGAAGACGATCGCCAGCAGGATCCGTCGCATCCATTCAATCAGCCTGAGTACAAGAACGGAAAAGTCCTCATCGCAGGACGGAACTTCGGCTGCGGCTCGTCACGCGAGCATGCTCCACAGTCGCTGATGCGATGGGGCATCGGCGCCATTGTCGCCGAGTCGTTCGCAGAAATCTTCTTCGGCAACTGCACATCCCTGGGCGTCCCCGCCGTCACAGCAAAGCGCGCCGATCTCGAAAAGCTGAACGCAGCCGTAAAGGCCGACCCGACGGCAGAAGTCGTCGTCGATTTGAAAGCCATGACAGTCAGCATTGGCGATGTGAAAGCCACGATCGAAATGCCCGCCAGCGCCCGAGAGTCACTCACAACCGGACAATGGGACTTCCTGGCCCAACTGCTGTCAAACGTGCCCGCCATCGAAGACACGGCAGATCGGCTGCCATACGTGAAAAGCTTTGCAGGTTAGCCCGAGTTATCCCAATCCTGGGATCGCCACCCAATTCACGCCACCCGCCCGCGTTCGCTTCGGCCTAACTCCGAGGTCAATATGAACTGCCATGAGAGTGTCATCGGCCCAACGTATTTCCGGTCCGAGCGGTTAGTGACGGTCGGTGATCGAATCTTGTTGGATGGTCATGCAGGAACCGTAGCAGCGGTCTTCGAACCGCACAGCCCCCAGGCAGAAGCCTTCGCCTGTTTCCAAACAGGTGGCGTCTTGCTGACAATGGACAAATTCGGCGACATGCTAGAACCCTTCGGCACATCAGGGTTTCTGGAGTTGGACGACGGAACAGAAGATTGAACGAATTGCTGCCCTGGTCCTGCTCATCGCGTTGACTGAGCTGTAAGTCACAAGTCTCTACATTCGCGACAGACAACCTGTAGACAGAAAAACGTCCATTCTTGCAAAAAAACCTCGACACCCGTCGCCCCTTTTCTTTTGCTCTTCACCAATCCCGCCCCCCCAACATATCCTCCCCCTGCAGAAGAGTTCCCGCAAGTATCGATCCTTCTCCCCCGGGGAGAAGGTGGCGGCGCTTCGCCGACGGATGAGGGATCTCTGCGAATTGAAGAAACGTATCAATTTCTCCTGGTTGATACTCCGAGGCTCCCCGTGTCCGAAATGCTCTACATCGTCTATGCCCTCGGCCTCTTCGCTGCCCTGCGCACCCTCGGCACCCTCATGCAACAAGAACGCACCATCGAACAACACCGCTACCTCGTCAAATGGCAGCAGGAACAGTACCAGAAACAGCAGGCAGAAATCGAACAACGAGCCCTCGAAGCCATGGCCGCCGTCGCCATGCCCGCCGAAGCCCCACCCGCCCCCACCCCCGCCAAAAAAGCCGCCTGACCCCTCCTCTCCGGGTAGTCCGGGGTGCCCCAACCCGGACTAGCCGCTTCGGCACGCAAGAATCACGACGATCGGAGCAGATCAAAAAACGATTCATCTCGATCCACTTCGTCTCTCGCATCTTATCTGTGTCGATCTGTGTTCATCCGTGGTTCAAAGACTTCTCCTTCGTGTCCTTCGAGCCTTCGTGGTGAATCTCTGCGACCTCTGCACCCCTCCGCGTGCTCTGCGTTCCAGTCTTTCCCGGATTCAATTTCAGTCACTGATCGGGCTTTTCAGGGGCTAGGAGTTCCATCCCCCCTACCGCACCTGCTCCAGAATCGACGGATCCTGAATCTTCTTATCCTCCGCCAGCAGGATCACTTTGCTGAGAACCTCCGCCGTCTTCGGATCGCTGTCCGCAAATGGCAGGAACAACCTCCCCCAGTGCTGAGCATGCACCGCCACGATATACAGCATCTTCCCAGGCATCTTAAACGCATTGGCACTTCCCAGGTGAACGTTGTAATCCCCAAACTTCCCGCTGATAAACGCATGATTCTGACGAATCTCCACATTCTTCAGCCCCATCAGTTCACACGTCTCCGCCAGCAGACTCGAACGCATCTCGATCGTCGACTGCGACGCCTCAGGATCCACACCCCCACGATGCGCCACGCTGACCACCAGGTCCAGATCTCGCATCACTTCGCTGAACACCTTAGGCGGCACCTCTCCCAACTGCAACGGCTGATTCCCGTCCCGCTTGGCAAACCGGACATTCTCCAGCGTCAACCCATCGATCTCAGCCGGCGTAAAAAATCCTTCCTGGAACTCCAGCCAGGTGATGATCCGCTCCTGGTGATGCACCTTGAACGCTCCCCCCTCGCTTCCAGACGTCACCCACCCACGCGTCCCCAGCAAGCTGAGCGCCTGACGCGGATTCACCTGATGCCCCGCATAACGCTTGGAAAAACTCTCCTTCTTATTCTCCGCAGCACTGACGACATACAACTCTCGAAACAGCTGCTTGAACGGCTGCACATTCTCCCGCTTGAAACAGTCCCGCTGCCACTCAGTCCAGGCACCTCCCTCCAGAAGATCAACCGCATGCGCAATCCGGAACTTCTCCGTCTTCTTGACGGGTTCCAGTTTACCATCAGCCCCCGACAGCGCCCGCCCCCCTTCCACCGGATACCCCATGATCCCTTCACCAATCAACACCACCCGCGACAGCAGTGGCCGCAGGATTGGATGCCCGAACAACTGCATCAACTCCTCTCCGGTGAACTGCTCCCCGCGACACATCATCTCTTCCAGTGACTTGCGAATCCGCGCCGCTTGACGCTTCAAAGTCGTCTTCCGTTCCGTGACAGCCAGAATCTGCTCGTTCTTCTTCAAGGCTGGCGGGATTGACTTTAGCAGCTTCCCTGCTTTCATCACCGTGATCTCCGACTCCCCCTGATCATCAACAGTCAACGTCACACTCACCTCCCCAGCGGTCACCGTCATCGTCCCATCCTTCAAATCCTTGAACTCCTCCAGCTCCATCGCCCACTCCAGTCGAATCGGATCGGGATACCCCGCCGTCCGAGCAAGATTCTCCAGCCCGATCCGCCCCGCCTTCTTCTCACTGGCCTGACGCTGAGACCCAAACTGCTTCGAAGTCCGAAGAAATTCCTGAATCGTCTGGTAACGAGACAAAATCTCCGCCTCCCGAACCTTCCCCTTCTTCGCCAGCGGCACCAACCCCAACGCACGAACCGCATCCTGATAACGCTTCTTGGTTACCCGTTCCGAAAGATCCTCCGCTTGCTGCTGCCCCAGCATCGCCTGCGCAAACAACTCCGCCCGCTTATGCCCCACTCCCGAACTGGCATACTTGGCCGAATCAAACAACTGCGACCATCGCTCTCCACTCAACTTCGCATGAACCTCATTGAACCACGCCACATCGACACCCCCGTCGGCCAGATCCTCCATCGACAGAGGGGTTCGCTTCTTGATCTCATTATCCCAAGTCTCTTTCAGGGCGTTGTCGTATCCCCATGAGTCATCTTTCGTATGGGCCCGCATCCACCACACAGCCTCTTCAAACCCGGGCCACCCGATCGCTTCCTCGATATGTCCTGCCCACTGCGGAGCAAAAAACGCAATATCAATCAGCTTCTCCACCTTCAACCCCGCCTTACTGTCGAGCCCCGCAATCCGCTTCGCAAAAACCTCAGGCGTCTCCTCAGGCAAAGGTGACGTCTGTTTGATGAAGTGACTGAAGACATACCCTTTACTCTCACTGTCAGCCCCCCACGCGTACCCACGTTGCAGTTTCTCCGCCGACAGCAGGGAGGCTACTCGGAGAAACAACTCCATATGCCCAACTTTTTTGATGATCGTCGCGACCGGAGTAGCAGCCGTCGGCGCCTGCCCCCGCGTCAATTCCACGTCGACCACACGCCCCTTCGCCCGCTCAATGAGCCCCGGAAGACGCGGGTCTGCTTTGAGCTCCTGCTCAACCTGCCCATTGAAAATCGCTCGCAGCAAAGCATACTCCGCGTGATGGCGATACCAACTCCGCTCGTTGGGATTCAGGCATTCTTCCGGAAGTGCAGGAGGCGTTGTCAACAGATAGTAAAACAGGTCATGTTCGTTGATCTCATGAAGACGAAATGCCAGGAGAATGAGCTTGGCAGCGACAGCCTTGGATCTGCACAAGTACCCCGGTCGTTCCTGCCAGCGAAAGAGTCGAAAGAGACGACATGCCTGCTCATCAGACAATGTTTCTTTAAACTCCCCATAACCAAGCGCGAACGCGCGAACCGGCTCCGCTTCCTCCCACGTCAATATCGGCGTCCCATTCTGTGGCGATTTCTTGTGCTTCTTGGACCATGCCGATGTCTTCAACGCCTCATCAATGATTTTCCGCAAAACTGCCAGCGTGTTTTCCATCACATCCAGCGAATAGTCCACCGCACCTTCCTGAACATAAGACTGGCCCAGCCATTCCAGAATGGTCTCCAGACGATCGAACTCACTGATTTTCTGCAAACGGTCAATCAACCCTAACACTTTCTTCCGATTCCCCTTCGCGCGTTCTTTCTCAATCTTTGAAAGCATCGGCGCGCGGTACTGACAACACGCCAGTGCCCTCATTAACTGCAGCCCATCTTGATCACGACACTTCGCCGGAAGAGTCTCATACCAACCCCGCCACACGGACTCCAAATGAATCCGCAGTCGCTTGGCTTCGGCAGAAACTCCCCCCGTCGGCAAATCACCCCCATCACCTCGATCCACCCAGGTGATCTGCCAGTCCTTCAGATTGCTGAACACCTCCTGTGTGACGCCGTTATATCCCGTGACCTCGACAATCGTCTTCGCCTGCTCGTCCATCACCTTCATCAACGACTCAAGCAAATTGACCGCGGCCTCGGTAATATACTCCACATTATTAAACTCCGGCGGAACAATCGGCGTCCGCTTGCCAGGATCAAACAACCCGAGCCCATCGGCCAGCGTCGGCACCTCCCGCTTCAAAGCCAGGATCACATCCACCTGCTGCTGGTCATCATCACCCAGCGGACTGTACTGCTCGACGAACTTCCTCGTCTCTTCCCGACACGACTCAACCAGCCGATTCTGCTCAACCGACTGTCTCATCAACTCCAGTCCTGACTGACGCATCTCCTGACTCTTCGCGCCAATCAGTCGAGACATCGACGACATCAATACCTTGTCGGATTGCTTGAGCAGTATCCCCATCACCCCCCGCCGCAAATCAGCAGACTTGCGCGACAACATCTCCTCAAGCTTCTCAGCCTCATCCGCAGTCATCGTGCATTTCTCAAGCCCTTTCAAAGCCGCATCCCGCGCATAGGAACTGCTATTCCCTACCAGCCGAAACATCGCATCCCGCGTCTGTGTATCCCATTTCTTCTGGCTCGCAAGCTTCCCAATCACCCTCCCCCGCGAATAACTCTCAAACAGATCGATATACGGGAGAAGCCGCGTCAACGGCCGATCCTCAATCACATTCGCCATCAGAAGCGCCGGCTCCTGCACCTTCAACGTGTGAACACGCCAAGGAAACACAATCGCCTGTTGCTTCGAATTCTTCGGATACTTCGCCAGCATCCCCTCGACTCGCTCAAACAATCCCTTCTTGTCAAACGCATTCAGTTCTGCAATCAGCCCAGGTTCATCTTCCCGATGATGAAACGGATGATAGCTGCTCCCGCCACTCACACTCAGTAGCGAGCAGATCGCCAGATCCGCCACCCGCAGATCCGGATCATCCACCAGCCGGGTCATCAACTGATACGCCCCTCCATGCTGCAATTGACTCACCAGCAGGAGCGCCGCATAACGCCGCTCCACATCCTTGTCCTTAAAGAACGTCTCCGCTTCTTTCATCGCCCCCTGCTCATCCCGAAACGCTGCCACCCACAGCGCAAAATACAAATCCTGAGCCGTCCCCTTGAGCCCCTTCTTTCTCGCTTTCTCATCCTCAAAGTAAGAAAGCACCCGCTCCAGATCCTTCTTGATCACCCCTGCAGACGCCGAATCCCACATCATCCCAAACCACACATCCGCAGCTCGCACAACCGCAGGAAACCGCACCAGATTCTCATCCAGAATCAGCCGCAACATCCGCACAAACGCCTCCGGATGCCCCTCGTCCACCCGCTCCAGAATCGTCTGCCTCAACCCCTCCGACCGCTGAGCCGCCAGCAGCATCTTCTCAATGAACTCCCAGCACGAAGGATCATTGCACTGCAACATTCCCTCGACAACATGCCGCCCCATCATCCCTTTTTCATGCTCACCAGAAGCAGACTCCATCAGAATCTGACGAACCTCGCTCCCCCGCTCTCCTCCCGCATTGATGATCGCCGCCAGAAACGTCCCCGAAGTCGATCCCCCATTGAGATACCCGCCCCACGTCGCAATAAACTTCGGATCGTGTGGATACTGCCCAAACACAGAAACAAACCGCGTCAACCATTCATTTCGAGCGAACTTCCTCAAGCCAGGATGACTCGTTCGAAATGGACGCCGCACATAACTCGTCTGATAAGCCCCCGAGTCCCTCAACCAGTACGCCGCCATCACCTCATCCCCCATCTCCGGGAACAAAGTCCTCACGACCTTCTCAACATCTTTCTCACTGCAATCCAGCAATTCACGGAACAGCGAACTGTACCGGTCGTCATACAGACCTGGATAACTCTTCTTCTCCTCCTTGCCCAACAACGTCCTCGCCGACTCCCTCAACCGAGCCGGCAGCTTCTCCACCTTGGTCAACCGCTTCTTGACCCAATCTTTATCGCGCAAAGTCTCTAGCTCTTTAACAGCCTGCTCATGACTCAACATGAATAACCCTCGCTCAAATTCTCATCAGTGGAAATTGTCTTGTGGAACGAACCTGAATCCCGCTCACGCCCCCGCCAGCATCACCAGCTTCACAAACGTCACTCGACTCCCCTCCCTCACAAACACCGCCTCATCAAGCGATCGATACGACGTCCCATCAATCACCACCAGGTAAATCCCATCCTCAAACGCCTGCCACGCCACCCCGATCGCCTCCTCCACGTCCACCTCCTGCTGCAGATCCCGCCCCCCCGAATCCACCTTCCCCTTCGCAATCCCCACCTCAATCTGCTCCTTCGACAACACCATCTCCAACCGTCGCTTCTCCTGCCGCTTCCGAAACGCCGCGACCTCCTCACACACAATCGCAGCAATCAGCCTCCGCAGCGAATAATCCCCATCGCCACTCTCTCCCCCACCCCCATCATCCACCGGCGGCAACGCAATCGACCACCCCTCAAACAGCGGCTTCTTCTTCCCCAGAACCTTCCCCTGTATCTCAATCGTCCCGACCATCACTCCCCTTCCACTTCGCAAACTCTATTCCCATACGTTCACATAACAACACTACAAAAACCCTTTCAACAGTGCAATCACTTTCCCCATACCCTCACCAATTCCTCGCCGAGTTCCCGCCATCGACATTCCCCACAACTCCCATTATAATCCCGCCTTATCGCGCACCCTCCACCGCTCGAGCGTGTCTTCCCTGTGTGCCTCCGTGCACCCCCGTGTCCTCTGTGGTGAATCTCTTCTCCCCATGTCTGATCACAACAAAAAAGTCTTCATCGAAACCGTCGGCTGCCAGATGAACGTCCTGGACAGCGAACTCGTCGTCGCCTCCCTGCGTCAGCAAGGCTACGAACTCACCAAAGACCCCAAAGAAGCCGACACCGTCCTCTTCAACACCTGCAGCGTCCGTGAACACGCCGAAGAGAAGATCTACTCCCAGCTCGGCCGCATGCGACAGATCCGCAAAAACCGCCCCAACCAGGTCATCGGCGTCCTCGGCTGCATGGCCCAGAAAGATCAGAAAAAAATCTTCCAGCGCGCCCCTCACGTCGACATCATCGTCGGCACCGGTCAGCTCGCCGAAGTCCCAAGAATGGTCGACGAAGCCCGTCAAACCCGACGTCACGCCATCGCCGTCTCCCTCGGCCGCAAAGACGGGAACCGACTCGAAGTCTCCACCAGCTTCCAAAGCTACGACCCCCTCCGCGACCCCGAAATGCGCCCATCGCCCTACCAGGCCTACGTCCGCATCATGATCGGCTGCGATAAGTTCTGCACCTACTGCGTCGTCCCCATGACCCGCGGCCCCGAGCAAAGCCGCTCACCCAGCATCATCGCTCAGGAAGTCGTCGCCCTCTCCCATCAGGGCGTCAAAGAAATCACCCTCCTGGGACAGACCGTCAACAGCTACAAAGTCGATGAAAACGGCAAACAACACCGCCTCTCCGACCTCCTCCACATGATCCACGACACCCCCGGCATCGAACGCATCAAGTTCGTCACCAGCTACCCCAAAGACATGACCCTCGACCTCCTCCAGGCCCTGCGCGATCTCCCCAAGTGCAGCCACTACCTCCACGTCCCCCTCCAGTCCGGCTGCAACGAAGTCCTCAAACGCATGAAGCGCGGCTACACCGTCGAAGACTACCGAGACATGATGGCCCGCATCCACGAAGTCCTCCCAGGCTGCTCCGTCTCCAGCGACTTCATCGTCGGCTTCTGCGGCGAAACCGAAGAGTCCTTCCAGCTCAGCATGGACTCCATCCGCGAACACCGCTTCAAAAACAGCTTCATCTTCAAATACTCCGAACGCCCCGGCACCAAGGCCATGAGCCTCATGCCCGACGACATCCCCGAAGAAACCAAACGCCGACGCAACAACGAAATGCTCGCCCTCCAAAACGAAATCAGCGAAGAAGACAACGCCAAAATGATCGGCCAGACCGTCGACATCCTCGTCGAAGGCCAAAGCAAATCCAACGCGAAACGCACCGACGAGCCAAACGAATCCGGCACCATCCAACTCATGGGCCGCTCCCGCTGCGACCGCATCACCGTCTTCGACGGCAACCCCAGACTCATCGGCTCCATGGCCAAAATCTCCATCTACGACGTCACCCCCACCACCCTCATGGGCATAATGGTCACCCAACACCTGCAACACACAAGCGAACCCCTCTTCCCCATCCTCTCTTAGGCGAGCGGGGGGTGTAAACCCCCTGTCCCCTGTGCTCCCAACCAACCCAGCCACCAAGAGTACGCCAAAGCCCAATTCTCCCCCTCCCCCTCCCTTCTCCTCGAAGGAGAAGGTGCCCAAAGGGCGGATGAGGTCCTCTGCGAATTTCACAACGCAAACATCCCCCCCTCACTGCTTCACCGCCCCCGACACAACCACCCCAACACCGCCCCCCACACCACGTGACTCACAATCATCTGCGCATTCCGCGACCCAGGCTCCCTCACCGCCGACGCTTTAAAATCCGCTGCCGGAAAAGCCACCGCATAATTGGCCGCCCACACACCTAACCCAAACACCACCCCGCTCGCCACCCGCTCAGCCACAGGCCGCGGCTGCGTCATCACCGCCCCATAAACCGCCCCCATCGCCGCCCCAAACCCGTAATGCGAAACCCACACCGCCCGCTCCTTCCCCACATCAGCCACCACCTCCTCCGCCCCCACCGACTCAGCCACATCCTCTACCACCTTCTCCGGAGCCAACCGCTCCCCCCGCTCCTCCGGCAACCACCGATGAATCAACACCATCACCCCCGTCATCGGCCCCGTCGCCACACCCCCCGCCAACGCCCCCATCATCACCCCACGCAATCGTTCCACAACACCACTCCCTAAAAAATCAGACTCTCCAAATAACCTCCAACCACCACAGCAACTCGCGTTCCTCGGTCCAAGCATTGGGTGCCACTGGCTGTGCCAGTGCTCTTCGATTAGCCATTGTTCTGGATAACAACAATTGATCCCAGCGAATGCACCGACAGCTGTCAAAATGAATTCAATTTCCGGATGTAGGTACCATTAAAGCTGCAGAACGCTGGCACAGGCAGTGGCATCCCGGCGGAGTAACTACCCCGTAGTCCCTCGTATCTGCTTATCTACATACCAGCCGACTACAACAAAATCTGAAAGAAACACGCCAAAAGCAACTTTCTTGGTCTGCGTGACTTATCTCGCTGTGCCGATGGCTGTTTCGTATAGAACAATTTGCATTGGTCGCACACGAACGATTTCAGGTAAACCTTTTAGCTTATCACCATTGGGAGCATTTGCAAATTGAGCAATCAGCGGCTCACCCTTCCCACCAATTGAATTGAAAACCTGTATAGATTTATTTGCTCCATGCGTAACTCCACTGATCTTCTTTAGGTACCGTTTAAACTCACCGTTAGTATCTTGAACCTCAACTACGACTGGCCTTTCAATGAGTTTATGTATGTCCAAAAGATTGATCTCTGGCCCGACGATAATGAACTGATTCGCAAGAACTAATGGCTCGGCACTTTCACCTTCGACATTTTGGGCAACTTCAAGCTTGAGTGAATCAATTTTGAACTCATTGTCAATCTGTGCTTCTCCCTTCGCTCTCAACAATGGCCTGGTGTCATCCCAAATAACGCCTATAATTGGCAATATATTTCCACTCTCGGGGGTAAGAACCTCTGCTGGCGCTCTCCTTCTCGGATCGACTGCCTCAGAGTGCAACACCACTTCCGATTGATGATTAAACTCAATGAGTCTTCTTGCGAAAACACGATCATCACGGAACGCAATCACGAGCGAATCGCTTTGGATTTTCCTACCGTCTAAAGCAACTATGACTCTTGAGTATCTTGGTGCTGACTGCCCAAGTGAGTCTGACAAGACCTGAAAAATGGCAATATCGCCGAGATCTATCCAATTAAACTCCTGATGAGTGTCCTCGACATCACGGACGAGAAGGGACGTAGTGGCTGCTGCCACCGACGTCCAGATTGGAATACTATTTGTCGGAAGCTGGTGCGATTGCAGAGGAGTGATCGCAGAGATTGACGATTTCGGTTTGAGTTGCGCGGATAGTTTGAACTTTGATGACTGGCAGTGATCCCACACCTGTTCGACACTCGAAATCAGACCCGTGATCTCTCCCATCAACGACTTAACTTTGTTGGCCGTTATTAAGGTGTGCCTTCCATGATGTGAATCATTCATTAGTTGATAGAGCAACGTACCTGGCGTGCAACCACTCTGCTGGAGCAAGTCAATCACTGGCTTGGAATCAAAAGGAGCTGTCCGACTGTTGTTGCGATGCCTAACGGCTGAAATGGCATCCATAAGGGTAGGCTTATCGCCGAGTGTGTGCGGACGGATATGCCTAAATAAGCCAATTAGGCGACGCTCGCAGTAAGTTCTGACTGAAGCGGCAAGCTGAACTGCATCATCGTCCGACTGGTTGACGGAGAAGTTCTTCATCTTCTTTTCGAGGTCCTCACGATAATCCAGCAGATGAATTACGGGATCACCTGGCCTCCAATCAATGTGCCATCTTTTTGCGTTGAATTGGGTCCATTCTATGTCGTGGAAGAATAGCATCTTATTTGTCGCAAGTACCACTTGGGCGCCAATAAATGAAATCTCCTTGATGGCTCTTGCAAACTCTATCTGATTCTCCTCATCAAAAAGCTCTTGAATGTCATCAAGTAAAATGGTGCAAAGTCCACCATTTACGGAATACTGATACTCCCAATACGCAAGCCAAAAAGCGACTAGAGCAGCTCGTAGATAAGAAGAATTTGTTACATGATGAGCTTGTGCAGTGGTGCCCAAGTGACGAGCATCAAGTGACAGCTTTCCTTCAGGCGACAAGCTCGCGTTTGCTATTTGAGGACGATCCCATCTCGCCGGTATGTAGATAAGACCAAGCCAGAACGCTTGACGATTTGCAAGTTTATCTAATAAACCTTGAACTTGATTGCCAACAAGATCTTTTACTGTGCCAAGATTCACTAACGCAGCTGACAACCGAGAAAGATCGTTGCGAAAAGCAGCTCTGGTGTCTTGTTCAACTAACAGTAATTTAATCTCGTCGATCTTTTTTATTATTAACGAGAACGGCTCTACAGAGCGAGCAATCGACTGCAATTGCTTTAATGTTTCCCGAACACTGTACTCGGCGTTAAAAATACTGTCTATGAAATCGTCGAACACAAAATCATTGTTGTTTGTTACGAAATCAATATAATACGAAATATTCGTGATTGTTGTTTGCAGAGGTTCGATAAAGTCAGACCATTGTTGGGGAAGATTAAGTTGCTTAGGCGATTCAGTTACTAAGTCTTTCTTCACATTATGCCAGCACTTGTTTATCTGTTCACGGATCGGGCTGAGTGCACCGTTAAGTGATTCCTGAATGGATAAATCTTTAATCAGTCCGTCTCCGCATTTGATAAGAGGATTGAGTGGACTGTCTGGATTGAGTTGCCTTGGTATAGTGGCACTTAGTTGTAGAAGAGCATCATTTGCCCATCGGACAGGGGGCTTGCTAAAAAACTGTCTATCCTCTGCAAAACACTCTTTTATGTGCACTTCAATTCTTTTGTCAGTTATGCTGTCGTTAAGATTACTTAAGTCGGTGCGGCATACAGGGCAACTCGTTGAAGGAGTCTGGCTACCATCTTTGAGCCATTCTGCAATTTTAGAATAAAGTTGAATTCTCCTGGCATGGTCAGGCTTTTCTTGTAGTTCAAGTAGAAATTCAGCTTCCGAGAGTATCGTTTCGATCGTATCTTCCGCTTGCTGAAGATCTTTTTTTCCAAGCGATAATAATTCTCGGAGACGAGTTGAATGCACAGAAGTCGAGAGTGTCGTTGTTTCGAGCAGATTTCCAGCGATTGCGATGTGATTGATTAATTTTGACTGGCTATCTAGGGAGGTCAATTCATCTGTAGTCCCCAAGACATCAACGACTTTGCTCAACATTGATCCACGTATTTGTGCAATCTTTTTAGCAAAAGCTTGTAACGTGGTATGCGAAACAGTCGTGTATAACGCGGATATATCTTTCTTGAGATCATCAGAATTCAATTGAATAACTTGATCTGCAAGTGCTTTAATCGCCAATTGAAGCTTTGCGTTAGATTCTGTTGCGTCAGTATCTACCGCTTTTAATCGAACTTTAATCTTTTGCAGGGTCTTGTCAGCATGTGTTGCGACATGTGATAGTGGCTGAATATTGACAAGGCTAGCTACAGATTCACCAAAACCGTTTTTCTCGTCAAGCCTAATATGTGGAAGCATGGCTGGCAGTTTTGTGCCAAGCTCCAATCCGGCCGGGCTGATCCCGAGAGTACTAAGATCTCCCTTGAAACTCTGAGACGTTTTGCCTTTCCGTAGGATAAGGGTACGGCGGAAGGGGCCATAGGCATTCCCGTTTTCGTCAATGATGTCAAGTTCCACCCAGGTTTCCACGGGAGTATTTGACGTCGTAAGCGTATTAACGATTTCGGAGCGTGGAATGGGTATGATTGGTGCTGTATAGATTGAAGAATCTTTATTTTCTTCGCCCACTGCAGGAACTAGATACTGTGAGTTATCCGTTTTATTATTTGGAAGACCCTGCGAAGTGTAGTACCATCCTGTAAGGCACCAACTTATTGCACTAAGCAGCGATGATTTACCACAGCCATTTCGCCCATAGATTAGTGCCGCATTAAACTCACTAGGTTGGAAGTTGACCTCGAATGGCTCAGGTGATGAGTCGATATCGCCAAACTCATGAAGTCCACCAAATCTGCTTGTACGAAGTGACTTTATTCTGTATCGTCGCGTTATTTTCGGAATAGCATGTGTCGAGTTCTGACCGCCTGGAAGTTCTAATTTCAATGCTGCGATGAGTTGATCAACATAATCAGCTTTATTGTCTTTCGACCAGAAGGTTAAGTCTCTTTTGAACCACTGTAATGCTAAGCGAGCGTCTTGGGTTAATGGCGTGTATACAACTCCATTGATGTCTTTTACCGGTTGCCCTGAAATTAGCTCGTCAAGCAACGAGGATAATGTGTGCGTTTCGATTGAGGTTGGAATATCCACATTATCCTCTGAAGTTTCGGTGACTCGGGACTGTACAAAGAAGATTAATGTACTGCAAATATTGATATACGCAAGGCTAGTGAAATGTCTGTCTGTAGATGTGATCCGAATAAGGGTGAGACGGCGTGCGTTACGTGTATTTAGTTATACAATTCGAAAAGCCTGCGAATCCTCGAGTCGCTTAATACCTGAATGCCCCTGCTTACAGACGTTTAGGCTAATTGAACTGCTTCTGCCGTAGCCCAGTATCTCGCTAAAGTCATCTCGACGTCACTGTCACCGTTCATCCCCCCCCTCCCCGACTTAATAAACTGACTGTCTGCTTTCTCCCCACCATTTTCCCCTTGAACCCCCATTTCCCAAACAGCAAACTAAACCCCACAAGAACAAAGCCCCCGAGAAGAAAGGCCCGTGCACACCCTCTTCTCCGGTGCCTCTGTTCCGGCCAATTACCAATTCCTAATTACCAATTACGATCTCCCCCCCGGAGTCCCCATGCCCGTGACTCTCCATATTCAAGCCCAACCTGCGCATCAAACCGCAAGGCGACGCTGGACACCGTAAGCATTCAGGATGAAAAGCAACGGAAGGCATGGAAGTACAAGCCGAACCGAGCCCGAGCAGCAAGAACGCCAGTCGGAGGCTCCAGTAGGCATCACCTTAACCAACTAACCTGCAAGCAGTCCAAACCAAGACGATGACTCCGGGGATTTTTTTTACACATGCAAGCAATCAACAACACCCTGACCAACAAACCCCCGCCGCCGGGGCACAAAAAAAGGCGACCCGAAGGCCGCCTTGATCACAATCGATTCTGAGTCATCATCAACTACTTGGCAGGCAACTCAATCGCCATCGCCTCAGTCGTTCCCTCAGCAACCACAACGCTCCAGGGATTCGATTCAGGCTTCTTCCAGTACTTGAACTGATAACGGTCTTCCGGTCCGCCCGGCGGCTTGTTTCGTTGAATCGCCGCTTTGACGGGATCAGAGCTCAGTTCCTTCACAGGACCGGGCCAGTAAAGGCGCACCTTGTAATCACCTTCGGGAGCCCCATCGCCAGTCTCATAGCTGGACAGACGATAGACGCCGTTCGAATCAGTGACACCACCCGGAAACAGTCCCGCAACCTTGGCGATGGAACCTTCCCCAGGAACAAGTTGAATCACCACCCCTTCAGCTGGCTTGCCATTACTCATGACCTTGCCAGAAATCGGAATGACTTCGACCCGCCCATCATCCTTACTACAGCCAGCAAAGACCGCGATCGTAAGAACAGACAGAACAGTTTCACGACATCGTCGGAGGAAAAGTTGATTCATAGTTTTAGAACTCCCCTACGACTTGTCCATCACTTTTCTGAACCAGACGACTGTAGACGTCGAAAGAGATGGAATCGCTCAGGAAGTGAACCGAGCCGTCCAGCATGACGAATTGAATGCCGCCAGAGTGGAAGCTGTAAGGGTTCTGGAAGTTGTTACAGTTCAGGAAGCACAGGCCTGGAGGGGCCGACGCAGTCGGATTGGCAATATCAGGAACAATAGAGTTGAACTGCAATGAGCCCGGACCAGCCCAGAATGACTTCAGCATGTTATACCCAGCCTGACGTCCTGCTGACTTCCCTTGAACCCAGTGTTCACCCTGTCCTGCACGTTCCACCATGAAAATCGTATTGCTCAAACCATCAGTCACATCACGAAGTTTTGGCCAGCCATAATCAACCACGCCGCCGAACATATTCTGATAGAAACTGCCGAATCCAAAGTATTCGTCCATCTCAATATTTCGAACGGAAAAGATGGTGGTATAGTCAGTGGTTGCAGCACTGTGTGGCTGACCATCGAAGATACCGAAAGCGCCGTTGTCACCGATATCAATGTTATAAACACGTTCCACCGGATTCGAAGGGCAGCCAAAAACGGCCAGCGGAATGCTGGAGATCGCACTCGGAGTTCCTGAAATCCCGGTCAATTGGTCGTACTGGTCAGCCGCTGCAGCTTGTTCCAGGAAAGGAAGAAGGGCGGCATGCGCACCTTTGTAACAGAAGATTGGCGGGCCAGACGGGCCAGGACTTCCCGATTGATACCAGCCAATTGGAAACGCATTGTAGGTCGACTCATAGTTGAGAGCAGCCAGCCCGATTTGCTTCAGGTTGTTCTTACAGCTGGAGCGTCGAGCCGCCTCGCGAGCCTGCTGGACGGCTGGAAGCAGAAGGGCAACGAGCGTCGCGATGATTGCAATGACCACCAACAATTCGATCAGCGTGAATCCCCGTCGTGAGGCGTCAAAATCTCTCTTCATAGCTCACAAATTCCATTCAGACTCAAAAACAACGCCAGCGCTGGCAGGAAAAAGTATCAATGTGCGGATGTTAACTCTATTTTCGCACGAAATTCGATAACAGCAAGACCTTTTAGTTGGCATTTGAGACAACATGTCATCGGTAAATGCGACATTGGGTAGCCTCGCAAAGCATTCCACCCCCAAAAGATGACCTGAATTGCCCTGAAAAAATGAATCTATGGCCAGTAATGTTATCAAGTAGAAATGTCACGTCCTTTGTTCGTCGATCTTATTGAACGCTCAATGTTATTCAACACAACTCATTCGGGTAGTGGCTTATCCTTGGTTTCCGGTGCGAAGGGGACAGCGAGCAGACCGATGAGAAAAACAGCACACATCGTAATCCCTGCAGGACGCATCGGCTCAGGAAAATCGCTGTAGACCTGGCTGGTCAACAGCCCTAACGCAAACGGTCCACCCGCCGCAACGAAGCGTCCGACGTTGTAGCAGAACGAGATCCCTGTGCTTCGCAGGCGCGTGGGGAACAACTCAGGGAAGTAAACCGCGTATCCGCCGAACAGGCTCAGCTGGCAGAAGCCCATTAGTGGGACCATCCAGAAGACCTCGGCGAAGGTATCCAACTGGGAGAAGGTGAGTATCGTCGAAGCAGCCGCCGCGACGAAACAGATGGCAAACGCGGGTTTGCGTCCCAGGCGTTGGCTCATGCCCGCAAAGGCGGAAATGCCGAAGAAGGCTCCGGCGTTGAACATCATCGACACGATCCCTTTCCACATCATGACTCGACCATCAATGGTCGTTGCGTCGAGCCCCTGGCCGCTCAGGCTTTTGCGGAGGACCGAATCATAGAGATCAAAAACGAAAAAGCCGATGCCCCAGAGGCCGACAATGCCCCCGAACGCCATCAGGATTCCGACGATTGAATTTCGTCGAAGTGTCGGCGTCGAGAAAAGTGCTCGATAGCTTCCAGCCTGCATTGCAGGCGTGACGCCGGAGCTGCGCTCCTCCTGACGGGCTTTCTCCCAGGAGTCGGGTTCCTTCAGTCGACGTCGGATGACAAGGACCAGGAGGGCGGGGAATGCACCGACGACAAACATCCAGCGCCAGGCGTCGCCAATCGCGCCGGTTTCTTCTAATCTTCCCAGGAAGATTCCCAGAATCGCAGCGAGGATATTGCCAAATGCGGATAACGACTGTAGAAATCCGAGCGCGAACGGCCTGGCCCGTTGCGGCATGACTTCCGCGACCAGCGCCACACCGACGGCGAATTCGCCACCAACGCCCAGGCCGGTGAGGAACCGGTAGGCCATGAAGTCCCAGATGGTGACGGAGAAGGCACTCAGGCCGGTGCAGAGTGAGTAAGCCAGGATCGTCCAGGCCATGACTTTCGCGCGTCCGTAAATGTCCCCGAGCTTGCCGAAGATCAAGCCTCCGCTTGCCCATCCGATCATGAAGACAGCGGTCGCGATACCGCCGTAGTAATTGCTGAATGCTTTCAAGGCCACGGGATCATCGGTGTATGCGAGGTCGCGCATCGCCGGGACACGAGCGATGTTGAACAGCTGCTGGTCCATTGTGTCAAACAACCAGCCCAGAGCAGCGACGATCAGGACAAACCAGTGTCCGCGATTGAGCTCGCGATACCATCGGTATCCTTTCGGAAGAGGATCGTTAGAGGAACTGGGTGTTGGTTCAATATAGTCCATGCTGTCTGATTCTCTCCTGTGAGGACCCCGAATGATCCCGAGCGAATACGGAAATAGTTCACTGGGCTTGGCTACAGGTTGAAGTCGATGACATTATCGCCTGAAGTGACATCAGCTGTCAGTCCCGATTTCTGCTCGCTGTTGTACTTGGCAGGGAGGAGTACCTGGCAGCAGTTGACCGGATCATTTTCTTTGCCGGGAAAGACTTTGATGGCATTGATCATGATCTTGTGGTGGCCGACGGCGACGCCTTTGCCGAACTTCTTGGTCGATGCCTCGTAGGTGCCATCGGGCTGGATTTCTGCGAAGGACATTGGCATGCCAGAGGTTTCCGGAACGAAGACGATCGTTCCGGTGGGGAGAGTCTGCCCTTTGAAAGTCACCTTGCCCGTGACGAAACCCATCTGCGGACCACGCTGACTGCAGCCAGTCAGCGTGAGAGAAATTGCCATGACCATAATGGAAGTTTTAACTCGCGATAGACCGATCATCTCAACCTCTTCCTGAAGAGTGTCTCGTGAAATCATAAGGAAGCTCGAAGAAAAGAGCACGACTTCAGGTTTCTAAAAAGCACTCGTTGTCTCGCCCTGGCTTTTGGTTGACAGAGATTTCAGGACGCCCAGATCCATTGACTCGGAAAGGAAGCGGACGCTTCCGTCGCAGATGACGAACATTGCTCCGCCGGGGTGTGTGCTTCCGAAGGGGGTTGTGTTGTAGTTGAATGTTCCGCTGTAGTTGACTGGATAGAGGAGCGTTTTGTGGTCGGCGGTCAGCCAGCCATTGCTGGTGTAGGAGTAGCTGCCGAGGGTCCACGGGAGGATCGTGAAGAAGCCTGTTGTCATTGCTGTCGGCCAGTTGGTCATGGTGGAGGATTCACCGAGCAGGATGGTATTGGATGTGCCATCGAGAATGTCCCGGAAGCCGACGTTGGAACGTGGATAGATCACTCCCGATTTGGAGTACTGCTGATTGATATCGCTGCTGGCGGTATCGAGTTCGACATCGTAGGAGCCGCTGTTGGCGCGGTAGTGCAGGTTGCCTTGCGTGCGGGCTGTTGAGGTGGATGCGTAAGTCGTCAGGTCGCCGATGGCAGATGAGGGGCAGAGGAACACGGGGACGGATTTGAAAAGTGGATTGCCTGTGTAGCTGGTTGTGTTGTAGGGGCACTGTGAGGAAAGAAAGTTGGGAGAGAGGGCATCGAGGCTGTCTGACCATGCCTGTTGTTCCAGGTAGGGGAACAAGCGAGGGACCCAACCGGTCGCGTAGCGGCAGGCGCTGGAGTTCTGCATGCCACCGCCGGGCATGAAGCGGTTGTTGACATCGTGATAGTTATGAAACGCCAGGCCGAGTTGCTTCAGGTTGTTGGAGCACTGGGATCTTCTGGCGGCTTCTCGAGCCTGTTGAACGGCTGGAAGAAGTAACGCGACAAGAGTGCCGATAATAGCAATTACGACCAGGAGTTCGATCAGAGTAAAGCCATGAACTCGTTTCATCAGTTGCCCTTAAAGAAATGACGGAAGGGGAGAATCGCGAAGAACGATTCCCTGCCCGGCGGACCAGGATGCGAAAGCAAAGCAATCTGTGAAGCTGTTCTTTGGGCGCAAAGGAACAGCTATTCGCAGAGTCATCACGGTGGCGAGTGACAGAGAGCGCAGAAGACATGACCACCGTGGTTCCCGATGATATCACCTGACATCATGGCGCGAAGAGCATTTCAATTGTGTCTATCGAAATTTGTGAAAATAGTTGTTTCACTCGAAAAACGACCTGAGTTATTGCCTTTAAGGAAGTCATTATTACAGGTTCGATGTTGACGAAAGTGTCTCTTGTGGGCAGAATGATGTCACGCGATATCAGGGTGTTCCTTTCTGTTGTCCGCTCTTTTTCAAGGCCGACCAGTTCCTATGAAGATTCATGTCCTCGATTCCCCACGTCAGCTTGGAAGTCTCGCCGCCCAGACCGGCGCCGATGTTATCAGGAATGCCATCCGCGATCAGGGCCTTGCGAGGATCATCGTTGCGACGGGCGCCTCACAATTCGAAACGCTTGCAGCGCTCGTCGAGCAGAGTGATATCGACTGGAGCAAAGTCACAGGCTTCCATCTGGATGAATACCTGGGAGTGAGCGGCGATCACCCGGCGTCATTCGTTCGCTACTTGCGAGAGCGGTTTGTGACGAAGGTTCCTTTGCGGGCATTTCATTATCTCGATGGGATGACGTCGAACGCTGAGCAGTCCTGCAAAGAGTTGGGCGAGATTCTGAACGAAGCGCCGATTGATGCGGCGTTTGTCGGGATCGGCGAGAACGGGCATCTGGCGTTCAATGATCCTCCTGCGGACTTCGAAACAGATCAGGCCTATCTCGTTGTCGACCTCGATGAAGCCTGTCGACGTCAGCAGGCCGGCGAGGGATGGTTTGAGACCATTGATGATGTGCCGCGACGTGCCATCAGTATGTCGTGCCGGCAGATCTTGCGTTCAAAGACAATTCTCTGCAGTGTGCCAGATCGAAGAAAAGCTGTCGCGGTGCGGGCGAGCATCGAAGGAGCAATCAGTCCGGATGTTCCTGCTTCGATTTTGCAGTCGCATGGCGATACTCATCTGTTTCTGGATCAGGCAGCAGCTTCCCTGCTGACCCGCGCACTCTCATCAACATAAAGATCACTTCGATGCCGAAAGCGAAATACATCGATCTCCAGATCAATGGGTATCAGGGGATCGATTTCAATCAGTCTGAGTTGACCGCAGAGTCGCTGCATGTTGCTTGTGTTGCGCTACGCCGTGACCGTGTCGAGTCAATCCTGGCGACGATTATCACGGATGATGTTTCTGTGATGTCATCGCGATTGGCGAGGATTGTGGAACTTCGGCAGAAGGACGGTCTGATTGAAAGTGTGATTGCCGGTTTTCATATCGAAGGGCCATTCATCAGCAGCGTGCCCGGATACATTGGAGCACATCCCGTTCAACATGCGCAAGCAGCCAGGTGGTCTGCGATGGAGCCGTTGTTGGACGCGGCGGGTGGTTTGACGAAGATGGTGACGATTGCTCCCGAGCAGGATCCGGGGGGAGCAGTCACTAAGCGGTTGGCTGACCTGGGAGTCCTTGTGGCGGCGGGGCATACGAATGCCAGTCTGGATCAACTGGATGCGTGCATCGATTCCGGCTTGTCGTTATTTACGCATTTGGGGAATGGTTGCCCTCGCCTGATGGACCGTCACGACAACATCATCCAGCGCGCACTCAGTCGTGCGGAGTTTCTGCATTTTGGCTTCATTGCTGATGGTGCCCATGTGCCGTTTTTTGCCCTCGCGAATTATCTGAAGCTTGTCGGAATTGACCGGGCGTTTGTGGTCTCGGATGCGATCGCGGCGGCAGGGTGCGGACCAGGACGTTATCAGCTGGGGGGGCGCGAGGTGACTGTCGGCAAAGACGGTGTACCTCGGGCCGAGGATGATTCGCATCTGGTCGGCTCTGCGACGCCGATGTTTCAGATGGCTGCCAACTTGCGTGACAATCTTGGGTTGAGCGGGCAGGAGATCGAGCAGCTGACGTGTTTGAATCCGCGTCAGCTATTAGCCGCTGCTGTCAGGAAATCTGGAGAAGAATCGTCGAGCGAAGACTCTGTGCTGGCGAGGTCGAATCCTGGTTGAGACAAGCGGATCAGGCCGATTCGCGGACGATGAGTTCGGGGGTGATGACACGAACTCGCCTCGAAGGAGACAATCGCCCTTCGATCAGTTCTTCGACGAGATCGAGTGCTTCCAGTGCATAGGCGGCGTGGCATTGATCGATCGTTGTCAGCGATGGTTCGATCACGTCGGCGATGTCGAGGTTGTCGTAGCCAGTGACGGCGACATCGTCCGGGACTTTCAAGTTGTGACGATGCAATCCCTGAATGATGCGAACGGCCCATTCGTCGTTCGAAGCGATGATGGCATCGACTTTTTGTTCGAGAACCAGCTTGCGGATGCAGTCATCCACGGTCTGGCGAGATGGCTTTTGCTGAAACTCCGGATTCACCCAGGTCATGGATGGGGAGCAGGGGAGCTTCCATTGCTGCAGGTTGACCTTCCAGGCGTCCTGACGGATCGTCATCAGCTGGTCGGAAGGTGACCATAGCTGGATGCCGATTCTCTTGCGTCCTTTCTCGGCCAGATGATCGATAAGCAGGCCGATTGCGGACGAGGTCTCGACTCGAATGCAGGGCTGGGTACTGAGAATGGGCATGGAGTGAAGGATGATGTTTTTACGTCCCTGGAAGACTTTCTTGAGTCCGGGGCGTATGTCCTGCATCACATCAAACAGGCAGAGGATGGCATCGATTCCATGGTCAGCGAAATCGTCCAGATAGGTGTTGATTTCATCGGGATTGTGATGCGCCTGTCCGATCATGAGGCGGTAGCCGCGGGAATGGGCTTCTGCCTCGATAGCAGCCAGGCGTGCTGAGAAGACTGCGACGTTGACGGTGTCGAGAAGGACGCCGATGGTTTTACTCGACATGCCGCGCAGTCGTTGGGCGGCACGGTTGGGGCGATAACCGAGTTCTTTGGCGATTTTGACAATCTTCTCGCGCGTCGCGTCGGAGACTCGAACGCTGTCTGCACCTGAGTTATTCAGAATGTGTCCAACAGCTGCGCGCGATACGCCCGCCTGTTCGGCGATATCCTGTAGCCTGACTTTTCGCTCGCCGTCGTCTGCCATGTGCTTTCGTTCTTGACGCTGGTTGACTGCGGGAGTTTTGACGGGAATGCCGTGTTTTCTCGCGCGAGTCTGACAGGTGCAAGAGTACTCAAGCGGGGGGAGTTGTACCAGTGGCATTCGAGCTCGTGAGTCGAAGTTTTAAACCTCCTCGGGCACAATGTAAGGAGCGCGGTATTCGCGAGTCAGGAGTTGATTGGCCTGGGGACTGGTGGGGAATCGTTCGTTGACGGGATCGATGATGAGGGTCTGGCCAAGGTGAGCCATTGTCTGGTCTGCATTGATGTGATTGGCGGTCAGGTGGTCGGTCAAACGGGTGACGGCATCGGCGAGCAATGGTTGTGACTGCACCCTGCCCTGCAGATCGTTGACGGCGACCGATTGGCCGAGCTTGTGGGAGATGTTCCCGAGGTGACACAGGGCGCTCGATAGATGTCCTGTGCGGATGCCGCAGTTGAGATCGGAGGAGTTCCGAGAGCGGACCGCCTTGATGAAATTCTCCCGGTGGAGCTGACGACCACTGTCTGCTCCCTTGTCGCCTGTGACTTCGCGAATGGTGTTGCCTTTTGCATCGATCACGCGACCGGTGTCGAAGCCGACGTAGGTGGCCTCTTCGCCTTCGATGACGATTCCGTTATCGATCCCCATGTATTTGCAGTTCTCTGCTTTTCCTGATGCAGAAGGGAGATTGCGAATCTCGAAGGTGATAGGGGCTGTTGCGTAATCGTACTTGAGGATATGGGTGTTGGGGGTCTGTCCATTGTCGTCCCAGCCAAATCGACCGCCGATACTGGTGACGGCGGTGGGGAACTCATCTGCCCCGATGGCCCATCTGCACAGATCGAGCATATGGGGTCCATTGTTGCCAAGCTCTGCGTTGCCGTAGTCCCAGAACCAGTGCCAATCATAATGATACTTGGCGCGTTCCAGTTTTGTCGGTGCGGGACCACACCAGAGGTCGTGGTTGATTGTTGGTGGTGGGGTCGGTGTGACGGTCGGTTTGCCAATCGACGTGCGACGGGACATGTAGAACCCTTTCACGCGATTCACTTTGCCGAGTGCCTGGCCTTGCTGGACTTCCTTGAAGAACTCTCCCAGGTGAGCGAAGCTTCGACGTTGAATTCCGATCTGCACGATTCGCTGGTACTTGTCGGCTGCTTTTTGCATCTGGCCTGCTTCCCAGATGGTTTGTGAACATGGCTTCTCGGTATAGACGTCCTTGCCTGCTTGCGCGGCCCAGACTGTTCCCAGGGCATGCCAATGATTGGGGACTGCGAGGACGACGGCGTCGACGTTATCGTCATCATAGACGTGACGCAGGTCGGCGTATGTTTTCAGGGGCTGTCCGAACTTCTTGGAGAAGTCCTCGGCGCGTTTGCCCAGGATCGCGCTATCGACATCGCAGGCACCGACGACGCGGACTCCGGGAATCGATGGGAAGCCTTCCAGATGAGTTCGTCCTATGCCGTTGACTCCAATGACAACGACTCGAAGTTCTTCATTGGCCATGGTGGCGCGCAGGTTTGATCCCATGGAAACAAACGCAGTGGCGGCTGTTGCGGCCAGATATTGACGTCGTGTTAGCTTTGGCATGGTGGAAAAGTCCTGGTCATGGAAAGACGCTGAAATTACTGACTGACAGTGACTGAGAAGGCTGGCAGAGCGACGGACTTGCCCTGGTGATCACGGCTTTGATCGGCTGCCTGCATGAACGCGAGGATCTCCAGCGTCTGCTCAGCAGAGACGGGGGGCGTGCGAGTTTGGAAGAACGTCACGATCTCGTGGACCAACTGATCGTATCCTGGTTTGATGGCCACCTGCTGGATGCCTTTTGATCCGAACAGGATTGCACCGTAGCCGAGGGATCCATCGCGAATTCCTCGGAAAGTGCCGACGCGGCCGTCCTTCCAGTTGCCAGTCACGACATCGGCGCCATCGACTTTTGTCCGTTGAACGCTGACGCATCCGGGGCCCATGAGCGTGAATAGGGTTTCGATGCCGTGAATGCCGTACCAGTATAAGTCTGGATGGGTCGGGTCTGTTTTACAGGGGCTGTAGGAAATGCAGCCGACGAGGTTGCCGACTGGATTCTCGCGGGTGGCTTTGACGACTTCCGGGCAGAAGCGAAGAGTCGAGCTGGAGAAGATCGGGGTGTGATGCTTTTCAGCGAGGCGGTAGATTTCGAGGGCGTCGTCCAGCGAGGCGGCCAGGGGTTTATCGATGAAGAGTGGGATGCCGGCTTCGAGGACTGGTCTGGCCTGACTTAAGTGGATGCGTCCATCGACGCTGTTGATGATGACGGCGTTGACCTTGGGTAGAAGGGCTTCGATGGAAGGCATGATTTCGACGTCCAGGGATTTGACATTAGCCGTCAGTTGTTCGATGCGTGAGGTGCTGGCTTGGAGGTCTGGGCTTCCCCCTGGAAATGCGGCGACAACGCGAACGTTGCCATGGGCCTGTGTGAATTCTGGAGAATTGATTGTCTTGGTGAAGGCGACGGCGTGGGAGCTGTCCAGTCCGATGAGTCCGATTCGCAAGGCATCATCGGCGGCGCAGAAGCGAGAGATGCAAACGAGCACGGTGAATGCCAGGCTGAAGGTATGGTGTCTCATGATGGGCTCCGTCGGAGGCGTGGAGGCGGGCTGGTGGAGTCAAGGCGAGTCAATGATATAACGTGATATCATTGTTGTAAAGATGTTTTGTGGAAACAATTCGCGACAACTGCCGGGCTCAACGGTTCTTCGGATCGATACCGCATTTGGTGCGGTTCGCAGAGCCTCACCAGCACCCTACGAAGAATGAGACGTGGGCGGGTTGCAAGACCTTAGTGAATCGATAGATAATCGTCGCCTTTGCAAATTTACTGCATGGAAGCTGAAGAAGTATGAGCAGTCAGACGTATCTGGTTGGGCCGAATCCGAAGACGGTTCGGGGGGCTGATGGTCAAGTTGTGAATGTGCCGGTGGGCTGGGAGTTGCTGCCGCCGGGGGATGCGGCGTTGACTCGACGGGTGAAAGCTGCGGGGGATCATTGGGTCGTCGCGGAAAAGAAGGGGCGGAAGATTTTTTCGAGGGGGCTTTGGGCTGCTGCGGCGACCATTGAACGCATTCGAGCTGATCTTGAGGTCGAGCGAGCGACGGAGGGGTTTGCCAAGAAGAAGGTGGCTGATGCGAGACGGCGTGAGAAAGCTCAGGCGGAGTACGTTGAGGACTTTCTGGGGGCAGTGGTGGCGTTCCTGAATTTTCATGAGGCATACGCTGATCTGGCTGATCGGCTGGCGAAAGCGGTCACCGATCATGCGACGCCGGTTGGTAGCGGGACGGTCGCGAGAACGAAACGCATCCCGGTCGAGCAGCGGGCGGAAGCGGCTGTGATCGCCTGGATGCGGCACCAGACGACGGGTTATGATTCGCTCGCGATTCCCAGGGTGAAGGGGAAGCGACGCGAGGTCAGGCGGATGCTGGCCCGTCGATCCCATGAACTTCTGGAGCAATATCGTCGGGGGCAAGCTGCTCCGGATGGGTGTCCGTTGCGGAGAGCTTTGGATAGCAAGGTGAGCCCGACGTGCTGATGATGTCTAACTTCGTGTGATGATTGAGTGATGGTTTTCAATACAGACTATGGAGACGAGGGTGGCCAAGGGAAGAAGGAACTTGTTCTCTTTCGGTACTCGTCGTAGTCCGGGCGTCGCTTGGTGATGGTTGATTCCAGGAGGGTAACACCGGAGACCCGCATCAGCAGGATGGACATCAGGATCGGGCTGGCGATCGTCCAGGCTGCGCCGGCTGATATTGAGATGAGATAGATGCCCCACCAGATGCAGAAGTCGCCGAAGTAGTTGGGGTGTCTTGTGTAGCGCCATAAGCCGCGGTCCATGACCTTGCCTTCGTTGGTTGGATTGGCTTTGAACCGCGATAATTGCCAGTCGCCGACGGATTCGAAGAAGAGGCCTGTTCCCCACAAAAGGACGCCGATGAGATCGATCATGTTCCATGGTGCGTGGACGGATCGGAGGTTTGCTATTTCGACAGGCATGGCGATGAACCATAGCAGAACGCCTTGCAGGACGAAGACCATCCAGAAGCTGATCCACCAGAAGTTTGATCCATGGTGGGTTCGCATCTCGGCGTAGCGGTGATCTTCTTTTTTGCCCGCGTTTCGCCAGAGCAAGTAGATGGAGAGTCGCAGGCCCCAGATCGTCACCAGAATGCAAAGCAGGATTGCTCTGGGGGATGTTGTGGAGTTGAGTGCAAAGGAAGTCCAGGCCATGATGACGAACCCGGTTCCCCAGAACGGGTCGGCGATGCTGACGTCTTTTCGCCACAAACTGATCAGCCAGAGCACAACCATGCAGGCCAGGCTGAGTAACAGGCACAGACCAAGGGACTGCCAGAGGTGGCTCATGATGTCGGGCTTCCTTGGGATTGCGAGATGAGGGCTACTCGGGATCAAGAAGCGGCGTGTTTGAGGAGTTGGTGAGTGACGAACCATTCCTTGCCTGAGGAGAAGCCGAAGAGTTCGGCGACGGCCAGGAAGAACATTCGCCAGCGATGAAACCAGCGTTCTGCTTCATGAGGGCCGTAGGCGGTTTTGAGGATTTCCATGGCTTGAGGGCGGTTTTGGTCGAGCTGGACGAGCCAGGCTTCCGACGTTCGTTGATAGTGTTTTCCCGACCAATCCCATCGATTTGACACGACGAGGTCGCGGTTGAATGTCGACAGTAAGTCGGCGCTGGGCATGATACCGCCGGTGAAGAAGTATCGTCCCATCCAGTTGGCGGAGCCCTCGACTTCAAAGGGGTAAGCGAGTGTGCGATGGCAGAAGTGGTGAACGAAGAGTTGGCCGGAGGGTTTCAGCCAGCCTGCAATCTTGCGGAGGACGAGTTCGAAATTGCGCAGGTGCTCGAACATTTCGACTGAGACGACGCGATCAAACTGTTCGTCGGTGACGAACTTATTGATGTCGGCGGTGATCACTCGCAGGTTTGACAGAGAGCGTGCTTTGATCTGCTGTTCGATGTAAAGACGCTGTGGAGTTGAGTTCGAAAGAGCCAGGATCTGCGAGGACGGATAAGACTCGGCCATCCACAGTGATAACGATCCCCATCCGCATCCCAGCTCCAGAATCGATTGGCCGTCACTGAGTTCTGCGTGGCTGCAGGTTTGTTGAAGGGCTCGAATCTCGGCTTCTTCGAGCGTTGACTGAGGGGAGTCGAAAAGGCAGCAGCTGTATTTTCGGCGTGGTCCTAAGACCAGTTCAAAGAATGCGGCAGGGAGTTCATAGTGTTGCTCGTTGGCTTTCTCTGGGGAAACGGCGATTTGTTCTGATGTCAGTGATTCCAGAAACTTTGATGTGGCGGGCAGTTTTCCAAAGTGTTCGGGGGTCTGTAAGTGCTGGGCGCAGAGTCGTCGGATCGCGAAGCGTGTCATCAGATCGGGGACGAGACCTCGTTCAACGAGATTGATACCTTGCTGGAGCAGATCAGGCATGGGTGCTGAACTCCTGACTGAGCTGTGAATTCAAGCCCACTGGTGACGATTTTTCCATCGAATGATTTGTCTGCCGGTGTGATGCTGCTGAGTGTTTCGAGACATTTAAAGGATCACGACGACATTTGGGTTTATCGAACTGAACCTGCACGACTCCTACGCAGCGTTCTTCGAAGGCGGCTTCACAGTAGCAGAAATAGTAACGCCAGAGTCGGATGAATTTTTCCGAGTAACCGAGTTGGCGGATGGTGTCGAGACGTTGTTCGAAGGCGGTTCTCCAGCGACGCAGGGTTTCTGCATAGTGAGGCGCAAAGTCCTCAGCGTGGACGAATCGCAAGTCGGTCGCGCGGCCAGCCGACTCGAGCATGGCGGCGACTGAGGGGAGGCATCCGCCTGGAAAGACATAACGTTGAATGAAATCGACGGAGTTCAGGTAGTTTCGATAGCCGCGCTCGGGCATGACGATCGCCTGCAGAACCATCGTCCCGTCTGGTCGGAGCAATTGACTGCAGCGGGAAAAATACTGATCGAGGTGCTTGTACCCGACGGCTTCGATCATCTCGATGGAGACCAGTTTATCGAACTGGCCGGTCAGATCACGATAATCTGTCTGCAGCAGTTTGATGCGGTCCTGCTTGCCGGACGCCTCGATTCTTTCGCGGGCGATTTCATGTTGTTGTGATGAGATGGTTGTCGTTGTTACTTTGCACTTGTAATTCTCGACCGCATGGAGTGCAAAGCCGCCCCAGCCGGTTCCGATTTCCACGAGATGATCGTTGTCGGAGACTTCGATCTTGCGACAAACGCGATCGAATTTCTCTTTGGAGGCATCGGTCATGGAGGCATCAGGAGTCGGGAAAATGCCGGAGGAGTATGCCAGAGTGGGGTCGAGCCAGAGTCGATAAAAGTCATTGCCGACATCGTAATGGGCGCTGATATTCTGGCGACTGCCGGTGCGGGTGTTATCGTGCAGCCAGTGGTAAATGCGGTGACTGAAGTTCGTCACGTTCATCACGCTGCGTGTCAGGAACGATGGCTTTGAATGGCTTCTGACGAAGATTCGAAAGAACGAGGTCAGGTCATCGCAGTCCCAGTCGCCGTGGATGTATGCGTGCGCGACGGAAAGAGAGCCTCCCAGAACGGCCTGTCTGAAGAAGCGTGGTCGATGGATATTCAAGGTGGTCTTCAGATCGGATGATTGGCCGAAGACGAACTTCTCGCCGGCATCGTGCAATTCAATCTGGCCACTTTGGGTTGAACTCAAGCGGTTCACGACGAGCTTTCGGAAGAAGCTGTCGAGAATGTTTCGTGTCGACTTTCGAGTGGGTGTGCTCTCAGCCACTGTCATTTGCTTACCTTTTCTTGAGCAATTCGCCCGGGAAGTGAGTTGGTTTTGTCTTGTGAGGCATCATCGTGCGGGGCAGTTGCGTTGTGTGCTGGGGGATGATTAAAGAGGGGGGCTCCCTTTCTCCACAGTCGGAACGCCTGCCAGTAAATGCCCGCGTAGATTTGAGCTGTCATGAAGGGGTAACGGACCAATGCCGATGCGAGCGACCGCCCTGTGATCTCATGACGATGCAATAACAGAGTGGCATCAAAGGTGGGTTTTGCGTCGGACAGATCGGCTGGCAGGTTCTTGATGTGAACGGCGAGGCGGGGGCCTGGTTTCGTGATGGAGAAGCGGTAGTTGTAGTCCATGCTCAGAAATGGTGAGACGTGCATTTGCTTGGAGGTCAGCGCCTCGAAATGCTGGCCGCTTTGTTGGTCTCGGACGTCGAGGACGTAGAGATGGCGTTCTCCCCAGGGCGTGTTGGTGACTTCAGCGACGACGAATGTCACGTTACCAGCCAGGTCATAGCAGTAGAACAGGCTGATCGGGTTCATGACGAAACCGGCATAGCGGAGGCTGGTCAGCAGGCGTATCGGGCCCGTCGGTCGTGTGCCTGAACGCTCTTGAATGATGTCTCGAACGGACTCTGCGAGATCCTGATCAACGGGGCCGAAATGATCGGATCGACGGAACCAGGCGATCGCGGGCGATGCAGCTGACCAAAGCCATCGTTTCCGGAAGAGGGTTGGCAGCTCTTCCAGGTCCAGATACATGAGGAAGAGTCGTTGTCGAAACTCGTGGCGGATCGGCGTGTCACGTCGATGGCGGACGGTTCCTTCGTAGATGCAGGACGCGAGTGTCATCGACGATTCCCCCCGACGGGCGAGGACGTGGTGGTGAAGGAATCATGGATCGTGTCGACGGTGGGCCGAGACTGAATCGCGTTGACGACGGCCATGGCGCTGACGACGCCGTCTTCGTGAAAGCCGTTGCGCCAGTACGCGCCGCAGAATGAGGTGCGATTTGTGTTGAGCAGTTCCGGGTGTCGGGCCTGAGCGGTGCTGCGTCGTCGTGTGAAAACGGGATGATGATATTCGAACTTGCCGAGTATCTTGGCAGGGTCAATCGACGATTCTGCATTGAGGGTGACGCAGAAGGTGTTTTTCGACTTGAGCCCCTGGAGAATGTTCATGTTGTACGTCACGGTGGCGGGCGCATTCTGATCGCCGGTGACGGAGTAGTTCCAACTCGCCCAGGCGCGACGACGCTTGGGCAGCAAGGTGATATCGGTGTGAAGCACGGCGATATTGCGGCTGTAGGGGAACTCGCTGAGGATCTCACGTTCGGTGGCGGTTGCATCATCGCCCAGGATTTTTAATGCCTGATCGCTGTGACATGCGAAGATGACATGGTCGAAGGATTCGGGGGGCTTGCCGTGGACGGTGACTTCGACGTGCTCTGCGTTTCGTCGAACATTCGTCACTGGGGCGTTCAAGCGGATGGAGTCACGAAAAGACGACGTCAACGCCCGGACGTATGTTTGAGACCCGCCCTGGATGACTCTCCAGACTGGTCGATTCGATAAATTCAGCAGGCGATGATTGCGATAGAACTCGATGACAAAGCGAATCGGGAAGTCTGCGAAGGTCCCCGTGGGGCATGACCAGATCGCTGCCCCCATCGGTAAAAGATGCCAGCGAGAAAAAGCTTCGGAATAGTTGCCTTTTTTGAGGAACTCGCCGACGGTCATGGTGTCGAGTTGGCTCACATCATTTTGAGAGCATTCCCGATAGAAACGGAGAATGTCCATCAGCATACGGTAGAAGCTGGGACGCAGGAGATTTCGACGTTGAGCAAATAGCGATGTCAGCGACTGTCCGGCGTATTCCAATCCGCTGGCGCGGTCGTGGACACTGAATCCCATTTGTGTGGGAAGCGAAGCGACGCCCAGTTCGTCGAGCAGGCTGATGAAATTCGGATACGTGTGCTCGTTGTAGACGATGAAGCCGGTGTCGATCGCGTGGACTTCGCCATCGAGTTCAATTGGAACCGTGTTTGTATGCCCGCCCGCGTAGCTGCCGGCTTCGAACACGACGATGTCGTGAGATTTGTTCAGACGATAGGCTGCAACGAGACCCGAGATGCCCGATCCAATGATGGCAATGCGTGAGCGATCCCGTCCTCCTGGGTCAATTTGTGACTGTGCGTGTGATGTCAGTTCAGGTGTCGTGAAAAGGTCCATCTGACCGTCTTGTGGCTACGAAACGTCGGTTCCCACCAGAGGAATTCCTGTCGAAAAGTACTGATTTGGCATTATAGAAAGCCGTCAACTCCTGAGCTCGAATTGGCAGCAGATCCGGCGTATTGGAAGCATGTGTTAAATGCCGGACTTCTTCCGGAATCAGTTGTGTTGAGTCCGTCAGGGTTGTCATCATGCCTAAGATAGCTTATCGCGGCATATGAACAGAACAGAAGAAATTAAGGGCTCCAATGAATTATCTGATTCAATTTCTCGCAGTGTCACTTTTCGTTTTTGTCGCGGACTTCGTCTGGCTGGGAGTTGTGATGAAGGATTTCTACCAACACGAGCTGGGGCCGATTATGAGGAACAATGAGCAAGGCTTTGCGCCGAGGATTCTCCCGGCTGTGTTTGTCTATATTCTCATCCCGCTGGGAATCATGTTGTTCGTCGGTCCGAAGGCGCCGGATAAGTCGCTTGCTACTGCTGCGATCTGGGGTGCCCTGTTTGGGATGATTGTCTATGGAATTTACGATTTGTCGAATCTGGCGGTTTTAGATAAATGGACGTTGCGAACCACCATCGCTGACATTCTCTGGGGGACGTCTTTGTGCAGCGCGACAGCCGTCTGCCTGAAGCTTGTGGAGAGGGTCACGAATTGATTTTTGCGTCGTGAAGAATTTGAATGGAGATCGGTGTTGAAAGGCTGAGTTTGCTGTCGGGGAACTTCGATATGGGGCTGGTGATTTCGACTGCGTGAGCGGCCTGGCTAGATCCCTTCGCCCCCTTTGGAGACTTGTTTCGAGTCGATCGTGATCGTGAGGCTGTCGGTTCCTTTTTCGGGGATTTTGATCTCGGCTGTCGCGTAGCCGACGACGTTGTAGGATGGGCCGCGGGATGGTTCTGCGCTACCGGGGTCGACGGGGTTGGCCTGTTCTTTGAGGAAGGCGATTTTTGCCAGTTGAGGGCCGGGCATGGGTCCGTCTTCGCGAGAGATGGAGAATTTTCCGTCTTGGACTCTCGCGCCGGCTTGAGGTCGTTCTTTGACTTCCTGACCTGGACGGGAGACGAACATGATGTCTGCCAGAAGTACGGGACTGCCGTCCTGAATCACTTCACCTGCCACCGGGACGCGGGTGAAACTGCTATTTCCGCAGCCGTTCAACAGAGTCGCGAGGAACATGGTAGCGACGAACGCACGCATAGACGGGCTTTCCGAATGAGAGAAGAAAATCGATTAAAACTCACCCACGACCGATCCGGCGTTCATGTTTCCCAGCCGGGCGTAGGTCACGCCGTCGATATTTTCTGAAATGAATCGAACTGCGCCGTCCCCGAGGACGAACTGGACCCCGCCTGCATGGATCGAGGAGAAGCCAGTGCGAGTCCAGACTGAGTTGGAAGCAAACTGTCGGTTTGGTGGATGGACGTCCGAGCAAGTTCCGTAAGGGGTTGTCAACGGGAGGTTGCTGGTGTCAGTGAAATCACCGGACGCTGAGTTGGCAGGCGTGAGGTAAAGAATCGAGCATCGTGAGTCGTACATGACCCCGCCGCTGCCTCGATATTCATAGGCCCGTTCGCCGACCATGAATGTCGAGGAGAGACCGTCGGTCACATCTTTGAAGTTCACGCGTCCGTTGACTTTGAACATTCCGTTGGATGCACCGTGATTTCCCATTTGCAGGCTGATCGATGAGAGATTCAATCCTGCGCGGTTGACGACGACATAGTTATTGGGTGCCATCTCGAGGTAATTGGAGCCATTGGAGGCGGACAGGACGCGTCGGATCGACATGGTATCTGGAGGAGAATCGGAGGGGCACAAGAACATGGCGACTTTGGTCTGCGCGACTTTCAAGGCATTGGGATCATCGAGGGCCTGGGCGCCGGTGCGTGAGCCGATGCCCAGTGCGTCGTAAGCATTGCCCAGTTCCATGAAGGGGGCGATCAAACCTGACCAGGCCCATTCTGCGCGGCTCGACAGGGCGCCGTTCGGGCCGCTCATGGACACCCCTGCATCTGTGCGGAAGCGGCTGTACGAGGCGATGTTGCCCGGGGGAAGGGTGTTGTAAGTATCGTGATAGTTGTGGAGCGCGATGCCGATCTGCTTGAGATTGTTTTTGCAGGTGCTGCGACGAGCTGCTTCTCGGGCCTGCTGGACGGCTGGGAGAAGGATGGCGACTAACGTCGCGATAATGGCGATGACGACCAGTAACTCAATCAATGTGAAGCCCGACGTTTTCGAGACTCGCAGAGGCGTTTGGCCGTACATGCACGTTTCTCCTGGATCGTGGTCAGATAAGGATGGGATAAGAAGAGATCGGGTTCGAGGCAGAAATGCCTGCCGGAAGTACCGTTGAGAGGAGTCAAAATGAGATTGCGTGAACAGACGTGATCGACATAGTAGTCCGAATGAAAGCAGAATTGGACACAGAATATTGTCTGTTGATTAAAATGAGAGACATTTTTTGATGCGATGCGAGCTGCGGGCTTGTCTGCAGACGCAAGTCTCAATAGCGAAGGTATTTAGCGTTGATGGAAGGCCTGGGAGAAAAAGTGACGCTATCAATACATCACTTGCCAGCATTCTCCACATGCCCCATTTTTTTTCTTTCGCTCAGGCAGCCAGATAATGGGTCGGGTCAGCTAGTTTTTGTCGTCGACGCGGTTCATTCTCAGCGGATCAATTTGCTTCCTTCAATAAGCGATCTACCAACTCCTCAATTTTTTTATCCCCCGTTGCGCCGTCCCAGTTTAGTTCACCCTGCCACCACATGCGGATGTAGCCGTTTTTGTCGATCACGTAGACTGTCGGCCACATGGTGTTACCCCAGGCGTTCCAGTTTTTGTTTTCCAGGTCCATGATGACAGGAAATGAGAAGCCTTCTCGTTTCGCTGCTGCTGTGACTTTCTGGGGGTCACGTTCTGAAGATGTCTCAGGGGTTTGAATGCCGATCACTTCGACGCCTCTGTTTCTGAGGGTTTCGCTCCAGCGTTTATAGTGATTGAAGTTGGCGACGCAGTTGTGGCATTGAAAGGCGTAGAAATGGATCAGCACCACTTTGCCGCGCAGCTTTTCGAGTTCGACATTACCCCCGCCGTAATCATAACGTGAGGTAATCAGTTCTGGAGCCAGGGGGTAGATTCGCTCCATGGTTGTCAGTTCGATTTTCTGCCCCAGGATGTCTTTGAGTGTCTGCAGTTGAGCATTCGACATCATGTCCTGCACCAGCTTGGTCTCGTTCGAGCGGGCTTTCTGGACGGCCTTTTGTTTTGCTTCGTCGGGTTTGCGAGTGTCGATCTCGGCTGCCAGACGATCTGTTTCTGCAAACAGCGCGTTGAGGCGTCGATTCTGTTTCTCGTCGAACTGCAGACGTCTGGCGATCTCTGGACGAGCCAGGACGCGGATTCCCTGTGACTGGTATTCGATCTGGTGCAGGCGTCTGATCGCTGTCTGGCCGAGAACCTGTTGAATGTGAGAATCGAGTTTTTTCTCGAGATCTGCGACCAGCTTTCTGCGTGGTTCGAGGTCCATCAGGCGCGAAGGCCACCACTGGGCATCAAGCTCGCGCAAGCCTGTTTCGAAGGCTGCTCGGTTGGTGTCATTGACGCCTAACTCTTTTTGGACTTCGACAGTATGAACCAGGCCCAGGAGGGTCTGCGAGACCTTCATATTGTCGGGGCTGACTGGTTCGTAGGCTGTGAGATCAGCGCTGAAGCCGTGGTTCGCGACGATCATGAAGACCACGATGCTTAGTAGAAATCGACCCGTCATATTTGTTTTCCTTCAATCGATCGAATTTTGAAACGCCTGAAAGTTCCTTTAGTCCACCGAGTCGGGTCGTTGCTTCAATTCTGCGGTCATCCGTTCCCGCGAGACGACCGGTAGCTCGAGCATCATATCGCTGGTGACTTCGTCTCCCAGTTTCTCAAAGTTCTGATGCAGTTCCACCATTTGACGTTGAAATCGCCGACAGGAGACGCAGAGCATGGTATGAATCGCCAGGTCGAGTCGCTTTAGCCGTGTTAATTTAGCGTCAAATGACTGGGATATCGCCTGGGTGGCTTCGCGGCAAATCATTGGTCCTGCTCCTGACTGTGGGGATCTTCCTGAAACCAGTTCTTCGACAAACACCACCACATCCGCACACGGGCCCGATGCAGCATTACCCAGAGGTTGGACGATGTGATCTGCATTTCCTGGCAGACCTGCTCGGCGGCGACGTTATCGAGATATCGCAGCACAAACACATCGTGGAGACGTGGGGGCAACTTGCTCAGACAATCGCGAGTTGTCATCCAGAAGGCTTCCCGGTCGAGGGTTTCGACGGAGTCTCGGTTCCAGCGCCCCGGGCGAGTTTTCCATTCGCCGCGGCGGTCGAACAAATCGGTGACGAACTGGTCGGTCTGGGGTTGTGAGGTTACCTGCTCGCGGATGCGGCGTCGGAGGAAATCAATCACCTTGCGTTTGAGGATCGCTGTCAGCCAGGTGCGTTCGGATGACTCATGGTTGAACTCTGCACGGTTTTTCCACGCAGCCAGCAGCGAATCCTGCACCAGGTCTTCGGCAGACTCGGCGTGGCGGACACGAATGAATGCGAAACTATAGAGATAATCTCCATGTCGCTCGAACCAGGTGACCGGGCTCGCGACATCGGAAACGGAGTTCTCCACCGTCACCTCGATGTTGGTCATGATTGCTCGAAAGGTGTGACTGCGAGATCTTAGACGTCTCGCGAGTACGGATCTTACACTCAACAATCTGTAAAAATCAGGAATCTTTCAGAACATCTGCTTAGCGCCCGAGAGATTTGTCGGCAAACGTTTTTGAAAAAGGCAGGATGGGGCTGTAAGGGGGACGCCTGAATGTCGTCTAATCGGAAAACAGACACGGCTTGACGGACTGCTGCGTGAATTCCGTCTCGTGTTGAATTTCTGGTCCACACATTGTCTGCACCTCACATTGAAAGAAAAATCCATGACCGAGATCAATGCCACAACGAAGCCCGCTCCTCGTGTATCGAAGCCGTTTGTGTTTGCGATGCTTCTGATTGCGTTAGCTGCGTTTACGACGACCGCCCTGGCTGCAGAAAAGCCCGGTGTCGGGGACAGCGCGAAGGATTTTGAACTGATGGGGCTGGATGGGAAAAAGGTGATGCTCTCGGAGCAGGTGAAAATGGGCCCGGTCGTTCTCGTCGTCCTGCGGGGTTATCCTGGCTATCAGTGTCCGCTTTGTACCCGGCAGGTCGGTGAATTGATTTCGAAATCAGCTGACTTCAAAAAAGCGGGTGCTCGAGTTCTGATGGTGTATCCTGGCCCCTCGGAGAAGCTGAAAGAGCATGCGATGGAATTCGTGAACGGAAAAGAATTCCCGGAGAATTTCAGCGTTCTGATGGATCCCGATTACAAGTTCACCAACAGCTACAACCTTCGCTGGAAGGGATCAGGAGAAACCGCTTATCCTTCGACGTTCGTGATCGACTCCAAAAACATGATTCAATATGCGAAGGTCAGCATGACCCATGGCGACCGTGCTCCGGTTGGGGATGTTTTGAAGGCGCTGGCTAAGTAGTCTTGTTGCTTGTTCGAATTCTTTGAGACGTTGCACGCGGGAGGGTGAGGCTTTGTCCGAGCTGTTGTCCTGCGTTGCAGCGTTTTGCAGGTTGGTGGATATTGAGCGGGGTGGGAGAAAACGAAAGTAGTCGAGGCCTTCATCGTCTTGTCCGTGGCGGGAGTTTCGCAATGCAAAGAAGCGGCTCACACGGAGGTTCGCCCTCCCGGCCGCTTATCGCATAACGAGATGTGACTCGCGCTTAGACTCCTCCGCTGAGACTGTCAGCCATCGCTCACGCAGATCAGCGGGCGGGGTGTTCCATTTTGCCGATGACGGTGATGCCGTCTTCGGTGATGGTGAAGCCTCGTTGTTGGTCGAGGTGGGGGTCGTAGCCGATTTTCATGCCTTCGGGGATTTGGACGCCTTTGTCGATGATGGCGCGTCGGATCTGGGCGAAGCGGCCGACGTTGACGCCTTCGAAGAGGATGGAGCGTTCGACCTTGGCCCAGCTGTTGATGCGGACGTTGGGGCCGAGGATGGAGTTTTGGACGCGTCCTCCGGAGACGATGGTTCCGGGGCAGACGATGCTGTCGAGTGCCATGCCGACGCGGGGCTGGTCGGCGTTTTCCTGGGCGAAGACGAATTTGGGCGGGGGGAGCATCGGGGTGTAATTGCGGATCGGCCAGGACTGGTCGTAGAGGTTCAGCTGGGGGTGGACGGAGATGAGGTCCATGTTGGCTTCGTAGTAGGAATCGAGCGTGCCGACGTCCCGCCAGTATTTTGTGTTGCCGGTGTTTTTGTCCTTGAAGGGAAAGGCGCGGGCGTGATGGTGCTGCATCATGTAGGGGATGATGTTCTTGCCGAAGTCGTGATCGCTGTCGGGGAGGGTGGCATCGCGGCAGAGGAGTTCGAACAACAGGTTTGACTTGAAGACGTAGACTCCCATGGAGGCTAGGCACTGGGTCGGGTCGCCGGGCATGTGTTTGGGGTTACGCGGCTTTTCCTGGAATTCGACGATGCGCTGGTCTTTGTCGATCGACATGACGCCGAAGGAGCGTCCCTCTTCGAGGCTGACGGGGAGGCAGGCGACGGTGACGTCGGCATTGTGGGCGACGTGATCTTCGATCAGTTCGGAGTAGTCCATCTTGTAGATGTGATCGCCGGCGAGAATCAGGATGTTGTCGGCGTTGCATTGTTCGATGGTGTAGATGTTCTGGTAGACGGCATCGGCGGTCCCCTGGTACCAGTTTTCATCGAGGCGCTGTTGAGGGGGGAGGATGTCGACGTATTCGTCGAGTTCGCGGTTGAGGAAACGCCAGCCGTGGTTGATGTGGCGGTTGAGGCTGGCGGCTTTGTATTGGGAGAGGACGAGAATGCGACGCAGGCCGCTGTTGAGGCAGTTGGATAACGCGAAGTCGATGATGCGATACGTGCCGCCGATGGGGACAGCGGGTTTGGCGCGATCGCGGGTCAAAGGTTCGAGGCGAGTTCCTTTGCCACCAGCAAGAATGAGGGCCAGATCGCGTCGCATGGAGATCCTTCTGTCTGAAAACTGCATTGAACCATTGGAAAGGTCGGCTGTTGCAGGCAGCCATTTTAGACAGACATTCCATCAAGTAGACAGGGTGAATTTCATCTTTCCTGTTCGTCACTCTACGGACGAACAGCAGAAATTGCGTAGATTCTCCATTGTCGGCAGGCAGGATCAATTTCTGATGAAAATCGCCCGGATCGAGAGCAGTTCTTTCGCCGGGATGCAGGCGTATCGTATGCTAATCATGTTGGCGATTACTGCATTCCATCGTTTTACGGGCAGGTTTGTTTCATGGCGTCGGATCGTCTGATCCTCTTTCCTACAGTTGGTACGTTGTCGCCGGATGGAAAATTCTATCTGCTGGATGTTCACGGCTGGATCTACGACCCGACGCGGCAGACCAAGCTGGGACGAGCTGTCATTTCTGTGTTGCGTCAGAAACTGAATCTGATCGACGAAGGTTCTGTGACCGAGTTGTTCCGTGCTCGTTCGGGCTTTTTTGCTGTCTATCCCGGAAAGCGAAAGGCGATGCTGCTGAAGGTCGGGACCTTCTATCAGGTCAGCTCGAAAGCGAATCGACTGGGGCAGTTCAAAGACATTCTCAAGATTCCGCGTGAGATCGTGGATGGGCAGCTGGATGGTCGGGATTCGGGGGTCGTCCGCATCGAGGCCTCGCTGCATACGCTTGATCATATCGAGCAGGAGAAACTGCCGACGACGACGGGTGAGTGCTTCATCCTGAAAGACTCCGGCATGTCGCTGGTGACGGATATCGACGACACGATCAAGCATTCGATTGTTCGTAACAAGCAGGAGTTGCTGATCAACTCGTTTTTGAATCCGTTCCGTGAGATTGAGGGGATGTCGGCGCTTTACCGCGATCTCTCGTCTGCGATCACGTCATTTCATTATGTCTCTGCATCGCCTTGGCAGATGTTTGCGCCTTTGGCTGAGTTTCTTGCGACGGAAGGATTTCCGGTTGGCAGTATTCACTTGCGGAAGTTTGGGCTGAAGGATGTGACGTTTCTGAAGAAGTTCTCGCCGTCGTATAAGCAGAAGCGAAAAATCATTGACGCGCTGATCGTTCGCTTTCCTCATCGTCGATTCATCATGATTGGGGACTCGGGCGAACATGATTCGGAGATGTATGCCAGTCTTTGCGTGAAATATAAAACGCGAATTTCCAAGGTCTTCATTCGCAACGTGGCGGGCGCGGATAACTCGCTGAGGCGTTTTCAGAAGGCGTTTGCGGGGGTCCCGGAGAGTGTCTGGGGGACGTTCGATGATGCGGATCAGCTCCGTGAGCGTCTGGTGGACTATTTAGAACCTTTGCCATCTGGAACTGCTGGACAGACCGTGCCATTTACGTCTGCGACCGGCTGATTGGGCGTCTGCTTGCCACCCTCTATGGGCGAAATTGTAAAGTTGGCCACAACGGCTGGTGGGGCTGATCGATCTAGGCATGAAGTACCTGCTGTGGTACGTTTCGCCCACTGACTTTGCTCATTTATCACGATGTTTTCCCGAGATTTAGGGGCTCAAATGCCTGCCAGTCAATTCCAGACGTGCCGCCAGATTGGGTTTCGTCCCTGGGTGTGGGCCTGTCTATGGATGTGTGGCACGCTGTGCTATCTGCTCATCGCATCGACGGCTGTCGCTCAAGGTCCTCGCCTGGGGGGGATTGAGCCGATGTCTCACGACTACCGAAGTTCGATGCATGATGTATCGGCGACTGAGACTTCTTACCTGTCGCAGGGGGACCAGCCGCCGCTGGTGAGTTCACCGACGATTGTTGATCGTGGGTATGCTTCGAGCCGGACTCCTGTGAACGAGTATGATTCCTCGCAAATCTGGGAATCTCATGCAACGTCATCGCCGGACGCGGTTTTTCCGCAAGAGTGGGGCTGGACTCTGCTGCCGAGCGAGTTGCTGTTTCAGAGCTTTCAAGGGGGCCCGCGCGAGCCTCGGATGGCTTCGCAGATCGTCAATATTTCAGGTCAAGGCTGGGTCTGGGAACTGGAAGCTGGTGCTCGGGTCGGTCTCGTGCGATTTGGTACTCCTGATCAAGCGACGCCTCCTGGTGCTCGTCCTCAAGGTTGGCAGATTGATCTGGAAGGGGCTGCGTTTCCACGTTTGAATTTTGGAAATGAAGTGGAACTGGATGCTGTCGACTTCAAGGTCGGTGTTCCTATTACGTATTCAACCGGGAACTGGCAGTTCGAGTTTACCTGGTATCATATCAGCTCGCACGTTGGGGATGAGTTCCTGCTTCGTTATCCGACTTTTGATCGTCTGGATTACCTGCGAGACTCGTTTACATTTGCAGCGGGTTATTTTGTGACCCCGGATCTGCGTCTTTATGGGGAAGTGGATTACGCTTACAACACCAATGGCGGATCTGAGCCTTGGCACATTCAGTTCGGGTTTGATTACCTTCCAGTTGTCGTCAGTCAGAGCATTGTTCCGACTCCGTTTCTGGCGGTGAACGGATCATTGCGTGAGGAAGTCAATTTCAGCGGTGGCGTGAATGTGTTTGCGGGGCTGATGTGGGAGAATCCTCACTCGCATCACCGCTTCCGAACCGGGCTGCAGTATTACAATGGTAAGTCGTTCCAGTACTCGTTCTATGATACGTTTGAAGAGATTCTTGGTTTTGGGATGTGGTACGACTTTTAAGAGTCGTTTGAGGGAAGACTGGAACGCAGAGGGAACGGAGTTGAGCAGAGGACGCAGGGGAAGAGGGTTTTGCTTAGGAGGCTTGCGTTGTTGAGTGCTTCCGCCTCAGCTAACCCAGGATTTCATCCTGGGCTGACTGATGACGGCCCTTCAGGCCTGTGAATAAGAACGTGAGATTGGGAGTCGATTTGTCGAACAGGTGTTGCAACGCGGGACAGCGGCTCGGGCGGAGCCTCGCTCTCCCGAAGAGGGGCTATGGTTTGAGGCCGGCGAATTGTTGGCCGGTGGGGGTCAGGGTGAGTTCGTGGTCATTGACTCGTTTGATGAGTTTGTTGTCGAGCAGGTATTTCAAGCCACGGGTGAAGTGTGGCAGTTGGTGGCCGGTGGCGAGGAAGGTTTTTCGCAGGGTGTCGATGGTGACGAAGTTGCTTTCGCCGAGTTTCTTTTCGAGGTAAGGGCGGATGATTTCCCGGGCGAGGGATTCGTCGGACAGGGAATCTGGTGAGGTGGGAGAAGTCATAGGAAAGTTGTGATCGTGTCGATGTGAAGACGGTGTGGTTTGCTTTATGATTGATGATCATATTGACGTCAAATGCACACGTAAACTGATTGCGCTATGTCTGAAGCTGCGTTGGGAAAAGTCTATCTGGTGGGTGCGGGTCCTGGTGATCCGCGGTTGATCACTTATCGTGGCATGCAGTGCCTGATGGTGGCGGATCTGGTGCTCTACGATGGGCTGGTCAATCCGCTGGTGTTGCGCTGGACGAAGGGGGTCGTTGAGAAGACGGCTCGGATCAAGCGGCCGGGTGAGACGACAGTTCATCAGGAAGAGATTAATCGTCGGTTGATTGAAGAAGCGAAGGCTGGCAAGACGGTGGTGCGACTGAAGGGGGGCGATCCGTTCATCTTTGGGCGTGGAGGCGAGGAAGCGGAGGCGCTGGCGCGGGCGGGGATTGCGTTTGAAGTCGTGCCGGGGATCACGTCTGCGACAGCGGCTGCGGAGTATGCGGGGATTTCGCTGACGCATCGGGAGATGGCCTCTCAGTTGATGTTCATTACGGGGCATGAGGATCCGACGAAAACGACCCGCAGTATTGATGATCAATTGCTGGCGAACTTCGAGGGGACGATTGTCGTTTATATGGGGCTGCATCGGTTTGGGGATCTCGTGAAGAGATTGATCGATGCGGGGAAGGCTGCGACGACGCCGGTGGCGGTGATCAGTCGGGCGAGCCAGCCATTGCAGAGGACGGTTGAAGGGACGCTGGGGACGATCGTGAAGCAGGTGGAGGAGGCGAAGCTGCCGCCGCCGTCGTTGACGATCATTGGGGAGTGTGTCGCGAAGAGAAAGGTAATTGACTGGTTTGAGACGAAGCCTTTGTTTGGGCTGAATGTGGGGGTGACACGTTCGCTACATCAGGTTGAGCCGCAGATTGAGCAGTTGCTGGATCTGGGGGCGAATCCTGTGTTGATGCCGTTGATTGAGATCAAGCCTCCGGAGGATTGGTCTGGTGTGGATGCGGCTCTGGCGCACCTGGGGGATGTGGACTGGCTGGTGTTTACGAGTGCCAATGGTGTGGAGGCGGTGGTCAATCGGCTGTGGGAGATGGGGCTGGATCTGCGTGCGTTGTGGGATGTGCAGATTGCCTGCATCGGGGCATCGACGGCGGAGGCGCTCGCGAGGTATCACCTGAGGGCGGATATCGTGCCCGATGAGTATTCTTCGGAAGGGCTGGTGAAGGAGCTGCTGGAGAAGACGGCAGAGGGGGATATTGTATTGTGGGCGCGGGCGAATCGTGGGCGCGAGGTGTTGACGACTCAGCTGCGAGATGCGGGGCGGGATGTGTATGAGATCGTCGTCTATGAGCATGTCGATGCTGAGTCGATGAGTGACGAAGCGACCAAGCTGCTGGAAGCGGAGCAGTTGCACTGGGTCGGTTTGAGCAGCCCGGCGATTGCGCGTCGTTATGCGGAGCTGGTGAAAACTTCGCAGCGAATGTGGCCGAAGATTGCTGCGATCAGCGAGATCACGGCGGGAGCAGCGCGGGAAGCGGGATTGGTTGTAGATGTCGTTGCTCAGACAGCGACATGGGAATCGATGTTCGCTGCGATTCAGCGGGCCCATTCAAAGCCGTCTGATTGACCTGCTGCTGGCTGGACGCTGGTTTGTGGTGGCATGGATGCTGGGGGCTGGTTTTGCTGCCATGGTTGGGTTGCGGCTGCGTCTTGCGAGAGGAGGTCGAACTGGGCGACGCCTGCTCCGCCTTCGGCTGTGCGAACTGGGTTTGTGTCTTGTTGGCCGTGGCTGATGACGTGTTGTTTGGTTTTGGGGTTTTGGGGATCGGAGAGGTCGTATTCCCAGGCGAGTTGTTGCTGCTGATAGAGGCCGTCGTTCAGGTTGTCGCGTGAGAGTCGTGATGGGACGGGTGGGAATGAGCTGCCGCGTGGGTGGAGGGCGACGACCTGGCATTCTCCGATGTTTGGAATGGCCCAGAGTGAGTTGTCGGTGAAGTCCGGATTGACTTCGAGGGTTGCCAGTTTGATGGTCATGCCTTGCTTGGCGTTTGGGATGCGGAGCTCGTATTGGACGGGCATGACGATGCCTTCGACGTCCGTTTTGCGGTAATCGCTGATGCGGGCGGAGACGAGCCAGGTGCCACGGGGGTCGTAAAGATCGTGTCCTGTGACGACGCCTTTCTGGAGGTCGACGGTCGTCACCTTCTTCATGTAGACGCCGTTGTTGTTGACCATTTCGATCAATTTGACGTTGTTGGGGTCGGCTGAGTTGCGTTCGAGTTTCAGGTTGGTTGCGTCGTAGGGGGTGAGGCCGACGATCTGCAGCAGCCAGTCGGGAGAGAAGGGAAGACCGCTTTCGAGAATCATCTGCGGGACTTCTTCGTGGCTGACGGTGATGATCCGTTTTTGTTCGTCGCGTTTTTCCCATGACCAGACGCCGACGGGGTTGGAGCCGGCCTGGAATTCGTGCTGGCCGAGAGGGTTAGCGACGACGAGGCGGGCGTTCTTGGGTTCTTCGACAGCGATCATGGCCTTGAGAGAGACGGGGATGCCGGAGATGTGGACGCTGGCATCAGTCGAGCGCCAGCCTTTGACCTGGTAGCAGGGGCGGTTGAGGTGTTCGACGATTTCGGGAAGTTCCGCCTCGGGGCTGAGGGCCTGCTGTTGGCCGCGGAGGAAGCTGGAGTTGCTGGTGAGCGCGGAGCGGGTCCATTCGCAGCCGGTCAGCGTCGCCATGGTGGCGATGATCATAACGCCCAGGTACCGGCGAGTGGCGATCACGAAGCAGCTCGATGTGAGGCGTGTTTCGTTTTTCATGAGGTCGCTCATTTTCTCGTGTGATCTCATACAGTTACTCGACGGCGTGAACGGAAAATTCATCGGACTCAATGAGTTGCTGCTGGAGGGCAGCGATCTCTTCGTCGGGCAGTTGGAAATTGCGGACATCGAATGGACCTTCGCCGAGGGAGCCTTCGACCTGGAGGATTTCGTGGTCTTCTTCGCGACGGGCATCGATCAGGATCAGTCGGTGTTTCTTGAGCAGCAGAAGCGACAGGACGTAAGCCATCTTCTGCTGGACGACGTTGGGGTTTTCGCAGAGCTGGGTGAACGAATCGAAGCAGGATTCGACATCAAGTTGCGTCGGAGATTTGCGAGTTGCTTCGGGGATCACGGTGACCCAGGAGCCGATGATGTCAGGGGGGAGATCTCCCTGGAAGGAGTCGGCGAAATCGAGTCGGACGACTTCTCCGTTGCGTTCGACGAGGACCGAGCGGCAGCGTGTGCCGGGCTTCAGGGGTTCTCCTGAGCCGGCGCAGTTCTTGCCGATCGATCGGATCGCGTATTCCATGGTGGAGATGTTGCCCTTGAAATCCGTTTCGTGGGGGTGTGGCGCGGTAAACTTCGCAGAGATCCCTCATCCGGCCTCGAAGACTCGGCCACCTTCTCCCCGGGGGAGAAGGGACAGGAGAGAGGGAATTCTGCGAGGGCGCGGCGGGATGGTAGCGGGGGTTGGGAATTGACACAAGATCAAGGTGGGCAGTGACAAGCGCGTGTTCAGGGGCCGGCTTTGAAGAAGCGGCCGGACATGCCGCCTTCGGCGACGATGTCGATGCGGACGGGTCTGGCGCATCGGGGACAGTGACCGGCGAAGGCTTTACCATCGTGGGTTTTGTAGATGCGGGTGTAGACCTTGCAGCAGGTCATGAGAAGTCCGAGAAAGGGTTTCAAGTGAGGGTTTGTCAGGTTGGTCATATTGAACTCCATTTTCAGTCATATGTTATTATCGGTTGATGGGTTGCGCGAGTTGTGAAAACCTGGCGAGTTAGGCAAAGTTGGCGTTGAAAATGGTTCGCACAGGTGTGAAGATCGCGGTTTCAGGATGTGCTCACTAGACAGTATTTCGCCGAGAGAAGACTCATGAAGGTCGAAACCAGCGTTGCCATGGAACCCGTTCTTTTTGCACCGATTATTCAATCTCGACGCTGGGGCGGGGATCGCTTAGCGACGAGGCTCGGAAAGCAACTTCCTGCTGCCAATGATGTTTATGGCGAGAGCTGGGAAATTGTGGATCGTCATGATCAGCAGTCAAAAATTGCATTCGGTCCGACAGCCGGGCTGACGATCCGCGAGTTGATTCAGTCCAATGCTGAACAGATCTACGGCGGGGATGCTTCTGCTGATAAGCAGTTTCCGTTTTTGATCAAGTTTCTGGATTGCCAGCAGGATCTATCGGTTCAAGTCCACCCCAATGACGAGCAGGCCAAGGTTTATCACCCGAGTGAGACGGGGAAGACGGAATGCTGGTTCGTGCTCGATGCGGAGCCGGGAAGTGTTGTTTATGTCGGGTTTCAGCCTGGAACGACGGCTGATCAGATTCGAGCCGCGGTCAGTGAAAATCGGCTGGCGGAACTGCTGAAAGCTTATCCTGCCAAGAAAGGGGATGGGTTTTACATTCCTGCGGGGACTGTCCATGCGATCGGACAGGGGCTGGTGATTGCGGAGATTCAGCAGCCGAGTGATTTGACGTTTCGGCTGTATGACTGGGGTTGTGTGGATCAGAATGGCCAGCCACGTCAGTTGCACGTCGAGGACGCGCTGGCTGTGATGACTTTGGATGAGAGTTTTGATCCACGTGCTGCTCGTCAGGAAGATCGTGATGCGGCCAGTGAGCCGGTGCAGACAATTGTGTCGCCTTATTTTCAGGTAGACATTTACGAGTTCAGCGAAGGGACACTGCAGCTTTCGCATGAGGAATGCCTGGTGTTGATGGTGCTCGAGGGGGCGGGCGTGATGCAGTCGGGTGAGTTCAGTCGGGAGGTGGAACTGGGGCAGACGTGGTTGTTGCCTGCGTGTAATGGGAGTTTTGTGTTGGAGGCGGGTTTGGGGGTGAAGGTTGCGGTGGTGAGGGAGCCGTAGCGGAAGTGGTGATTGGGGGCACAATTGGTGCGGTTCGAAGACTCACCGGCACCCTACTTTGGGAGTGTGGGCTTGATTCAATTCGCAGAGATCCCTCATCCGTCGGCGAAGCGCCGCCACCTTCTCCCCGGGGGAGAAGGGACAGGGAGGAGGGGGTGCTCGGTGATTCGGCTTCCTTCGTTGGGGTGGGGTTGCTAAGGTACGCTGGAAAAGTCGGGCTGCTTGTGAGCCTGCGAATCGCCCTCCCCCGATCATGGATGATCGTTCCGCGATGACGACTACGACGCCAGAGACGGACAGTAAGCAGCTCGATGCAGAGGCGACGGACGCCACGTTGTCGTTGGTCTATGTCTGCGTCATTGCGTTTTTGTCCGGGCTTGGATTGCTGATGGTTTACTCGGCCAGTCTGACGACGCGGACTGGGCAAGTGGATGAGACGTTCATTCTCAAGCAGATCACGTTTTTGATTGCGGGTGTCGTGGTGGCGATGATCTGTGCGAAGATGCCGGTCATTGTCTGGAAGCGGGCAGCCCCTGCTCTGTTTGTTGCGAGCGTTGTGTTGATACTGCTGGTGTTGATACCGCCGTTTGGCGCTTCCGTGAATGGGGCACGTCGGTGGTTTCGCTTTGGGGGAGTGTCGTTTCAGCCTTCGGAGTTGCTCAAGATTACGTTGCCGATGGCGCTGTGCTGGTTGTTGGGGAAAGTGCCGGAAGCCAGGTGGGGGGAGTGGAAGAGTCTATTGTCATGGAAATCGTCGGCCGTTGTGGTGGGTGGGACGATTGGTCTGCCGATGATGTTGATTGCGATGGAGCCGGACCTGGGGACGGCGCTCTTCGTGGCGACGGGGGGCGTGATTGCTTTGATCGTCTGGGGGTGGAGTGTCCGGTTGTTTCTGTTTGGCGGGCTGGCGATGCTGCCTCTGGTGGGTCTGGGGTTGATTTTGAAGCCTTATCAGATGAAGCGGATTACCGGGTTCTTTGATGCGATTCAGGATATCTCGAACGCGCCTTATCAGTTGAAGCAGTCGTTGATCACGCTGGGCTCGGGTGGGTTGTGGGGTGTCGGGCTGGGGCGTGGGACACAGAAGCTGAGCTTTCTGCCGGAAGCGAATAACGACTTTGTCTTTGCAGTCATTGGGGAAGAACTGGGGCTGCTGGTGACGTTGTGTATTCCCATTTTATGGGTGATTTTCTTTGTGACCGGGCTGTCGATGCTGCAGCGGGCGAAAGAGGATCGATTTGCGTTTGTATTGGGATTTACGCTGTTGTGTCAGATTGTGTTGCAGGCGTTGATCAATACGGCGGTTGTGACGGCGCTCGTGCCGCCGAAGGGGATTTCGCATCCGTTGTTGAGCTACGGGGGGAGTAATCTTGTTGTGACGCTGATGGCGTGCGGGTTGATTTATGGATGTGGCCGGGCCATGGAACGCAACGAGCCAGTTCATGTCGTCGATGACGAAGAGCTTACGGAGCGGTTGGCGGCATGAGTGAGCTACCGCGAGTATTGATGACTGGTGGAGGAACTGGTGGGCATTTGATGCCGGCGCTCGCGGTCGCGGAACGCGCGATGCGGGAGCGAGTGTTTTCTGCGACAATCGTGCAGTCGGGACGGGCGATCGAGAAGGCAATTCTTGACTCACATCATGTCTTGCAGAGGGAGTGTCCGCCGTGGAACTTTGAGCTGAGTGGTGGGCTGCCGGGATTGTGGCTGGGGTGGAAGGATGCGATGGCGTCGGCGAACACGCTTCTGAAGGAGACGAAGCCGAGTTGTGTTGTCGGGCTGGGCGGGAGTGCGAGCCTGCCGTTTGTGTATGCTGCTTCACAGATGGCGATACCGACGGTGTTGCTGGAGCAGAATGTGATTCCGGGGTGGGCGAATCAGATTCTGTGGCGGATGGTGAGTCGGGTGTGTGTGTCGTTTGATGAGACGGCGTCTTACTTTCGGCATCATGCGAAGTGTGTCGTGACGGGGAATCCGTTGCGGCAGGAGATTTCGGATCTGTCACTGTTCCCGACGCATCGCGAAGCTGGGCTCAAGACGCTGCTCGTGCTGGGGGGAAGTCAGGGAGCTCAGCATGTGAATGAAGCGATGGAAGCGGCGCTGGGGTTGCTCAAGTTGACGGGTAGCGGGAGTGAGCCGAAGTGGCGGCTGCATCATCAGGTCGGGCATCAGAAGAGCGAGATGATTCCACGGTTGACGAGTGTTTGCGAAGCGGCTGGGATGGTGCCCAATGTGGTGACGTATATTGACGATATGGCGGCTGCATATCGAGAGGGGAGTCTGGTGGTGACGCGAGCGGGGGCGACGACGCTCGCCGAGCTATCCTGTCTGGGACTGCCTGCGATCATCATTCCGATTCCGGGGAGTCGGCGGAATCATCAGGTGATCAATGCCCGTCACTTCGAGAAATCGGGGGCGGCGTTTGTGGTCGAGCAGCAGAGGACGCCTGCGTTGACGGCGGTCAATCTGGCGCGGCAGATGGAGCGGTTGTTGGGGAATGAGATTCTGCGAGGAACGATGTCGACACGAATGAAATCGTTGAGTCACTGCACGGCGAGTCACAATGTGCTGGGGGTGATTCGATCGGTGCTGGGGTGATCGGGGAGATTCGTGGCGATCACAGGTAATCGCAAAGCTAGAGTGATGCAACGCAAAGACGCGGCTCGGACGGAGCCTCGCCCTCCCGTTGTCGAATGGATTTGACGTTGTTCGTCGATTGGGGTAACGTCGAGGAATGAGTTCATCTACCACCGAGTCACAGGTCAGCGAAACGACTGCTTCAGACGCTGAAAAGCAACCCAAGCCCAAAGGATGGTTTCGACGAGCCATCCTGCTGCGAATCAAGATTTTCGCGGTGTTCTTTGTGTTTTACACGCTGTCGATCGGGCCGATGTTCTGGACGTGGTATCAGAGTAAGTATCTGAGTGGCAGCCCGTGGGTGGCGTTGTTTTATGAGCCGTTGTTGTTGCTGACGACGATTCCGTGGTTTCGGGATTTGATCAACTGGTGGGTGGACTGGTGGATTTTGTAGGGTGGGGGGGCAGTACACAGTGCAAAGTGTAGGCAAGAGCGGAGTGTGAGTAGAGGCTGTTTGCGTACTCATAGTGGTGTTGGCGGTAGGGCGCACAAGGGACAGGGGGTTTACACCCCCCGCTCGCCTTTTCGGAGTTAGGCGCTGGTCAGGAAGTGGCAGATGTCGCCGTCTTTCATGATGTAGGTTTTGCCTTCGACGCGGAGTTTGCCGGCTTCGCGGATGGCTTTTTCGGTTTTGTAGGTCTTCAGGTCTTCGAGGGAGTAGACTTCGACGCGGATGAAGGCTTTTTCGAAGTCGGTATGGATGACGCCGGCGGCTTGAGGGGCAGTGGCGCCGACGGGGATGGTCCAGGCGCGGACTTCTTTTTCGCCAGCGGTGAAGTAGCTGTGATAGCCGAGGGCTTTGTAGGCGGCGCGGGCGACGACGGCGAGGGCGGGTTCTTCCAGGCCCATCATCGAGAGCATCTCAGCTCGTTCGTCCGGGTTTTCGACGACGGAGAGTTCGGATTCGATGGCGGCACAAACCGGGACGACGTTGCATCCGTTGGCGGCGGCGTGGTCGCGGACTTTCTGGACGAGGGGGCCGGTGCCGTTGACGTCGTTGTCATCGACGTTGGCCAGGAAGAGGACGGTCTTGGCGGTCAGGAACTGGAAGCCCTGGACGATCTTCTGATCTTCGGGGTCCGGGAAGGAGAGCGTACGGATTGGCTTGCCGGCGTCGAGGCATTCAAAGCATTGTTCGAGGATGGTGAAGCGTTTCTTGGCTTCGGCGTTGCCGGTGCGGGCGGCGCGTTCGGCTTTGGATTTCGATTGTTCGACGGACTGGAGGTCGGCGAGCATCAGTTCGGTATCGATGGTTTCGATATCGCGGATCGGGTCGACGCCGCCATCGACGTGGATGATGTCGTTGTTTTCAAAGCAGCGGACGACGTGGAGGATCGTGTCGACTTCGCGGATGTGAGTCAGGAACTTGTTGCCGAGGCCTTCTCCTTCGGAAGCACCGCGGACGATGCCGGCGATGTCGACGAGCTTGAGGACGGCTGGGATGACTTTTTGTGGCGGGATGTATTTGGTGATTTCGTGCAATCGCGCATCGGGAACTTCGACAATCCCGACGTTCGGCTCGATGGTGCAGAACGGATAGTTTTCGCTGGCGATCCCGGCTGCGGTCAGCGCGTTGAAGAGAGTGGACTTACCGACGTTGGGCAGACCGACGATACCTGCTTCCATGGCTTTGTAACTACTTTCCTGAGAACGTATTCCTGAGAATCGTATCGATTAACGCAAAAGGCCCCCGGCGACTCGCCGGGGGCTAAATATAAGGGGTTTGACGGGAAATCGCCAGTTTTACTGCTGCTTGCCTTTGGTCAATTCCATGAAGGCGGTTTCGAGGTTGACGTCTTCTTCGCGGAATTGTTTGACCTGGAAGCCGGCTTCGATGAGGGCGCTGTTGAGGACGGAGTAATCGCAGAGGCGGTCTTTCAGGGTCGCGACGATCGTGTCGGAACGCATTTCGACGTTGGAGACGAGGTCGTGCTGTTCGAGGAGCTGGGCGGCTTGTTCGTGTCGATCTTTGACTCGGATGAAGAGGAGGATGGCCTGACGGGCCTTCTGCATGACCTCTTCAACATAACCATCGACGATCAGGATGCCCTTTTCGATCATGCCGACGCGAGTACAGACATCGGCCAGTTCGGGGAGAATGTGGCTGGAGACGATGACGGTTTTGTTGAGCTGGCCGAGGCGTTTGAGGAGGTTCCGCATTTCGATGCGGGCACGTGGGTCGAGGCCGCTGGCGGGTTCGTCGAGGAGCAGGACCTGAGGTTCGTGGAGGAGCGTGCGAGCGAGTCCGACGCGCTGTGTCTGGCCGCGGGAGAGCTGGCTGACCATGGCATCGCGTTTGAAGGACATGTCGACCAGTTCGAGTTTCTCTTCGCAGACTTTGCGACGGGCCGGGTAGTTGATGCGGTAAGTCGAGGCGAAGAATTCCAGGTATTCGATGACGGTCATGTCGTCGTAGACGCCGAAGAAGTCGGGCATATAACCGACGAGGCGACGAATTTCCTGAGGGTTGGTGTAGATCGACTGGCCGCAGACATAGGCTTCGCCGTAATCGGGCGCCAGCAAGGTCGCGATCATGCGCATGGTCGTTGTTTTGCCGGAGCCATTCGGGCCGATGAAGCCGAAGACATCTCCCTCAGAAAGCTTGAGCGAGATTTCGTTGGCTGCAATCAACGAGCCGTACATCTTGGTGAGTTTGATCGTTTCGATCACGGGATCAGGTCTTTCTCGTCAGATCATGGCTGTCATGAATCGTTGGACGGTGTCTCAGCCGGGACTTCAGGGGGAAGTTCGGGCGGGATGGATTTGGGTGCTTCGTCCAGGCGTCCGGGAAGTTGATTGAGGCCGTACTGGACGCGGTTGACGGGGAGAATCATGCGGATGAAGGAACGCTCTTTGGTCGTTGCGGGTTTGCCGTCGATTTGGGTTTCGCCGGTCGTGATGCCATCGGTTTCGGCGATCAGAATGGCTTGGCCGAGTTCGACGAGGCTGGTGAGGTCTTCGCCGCTCAGTTCTGAGTTGGTCATCGATGTGTATTCGCGACCACGGAACTGAGTGTAAGTCGAGATGATCTGAACGAGTCGGGTGAGATCGGTTGAGTAAGGGTCGTAGCTTTCTTCTTCGATGATGATGTCATCACCGACACGTCCTGAGATTTTGATTTTGCGGGAACTCTGTCGTCGCAGGAAGGCAGATAGTTCTGACTGTGCCATGATTGAGCTGTTGAGGGTGATGTTCTGATCTTTGACGAGTTTGTTGTTCTCTTCGGTCCGAGGGAAGTAGATGCGGGGACCGTAGACGAGGACCCAGTTGGTCACGTCGGCCGGGAGATGGTGGGTCAGTGTGCCGGTAATTTGTCCGAGGGCGGAGGCATTCAGGTCGGATTCAACGATGGGCTGTCCTGCCGTTGTCGTCGGTGCCCAGGAAATGGCGTTGAGGGGCGAGAAGGTTTGGCTTTCCCAGCTGTTGACGGTTCCGGTCAGAGCAGGAATACCGAGAGCTGATGAGGCTTGCATGTCGATGGTGTAGTCGGCGCGATTCAGCTGGACGGTGCGGGTTCGGTACATGCCGCCGAAGGCGTTTTCGGGCTCGCCACTCCAGGCCAGTGTCTGGGCGAGCGGGGTGACGTTCAGGTCGTAACGTTTGGTGGTCGGGCTGGTCCAGGTGATCCAGCTGCGCTGACGTGCGGAATTGCTGGTGAGGTTCAGGTCGATCAGATTCAACTTTCCGACGGTCATCACACTGGCGGCGCGCGACTGGTTCCATTGGACGATCATGATCGCGATGACGATGATCCAGATCGGAAGCGTGATCCAGGTGAGAGAGGGAGTCTTGAGGACATAGCGGCAGATTGCGTAATCGAGCGGACCTACGATCAAGGCCATCAACAATCCCAGGAGGATGATCGTCCAGACGTTCATGCCGACGGCTTGCAGGTCGGATTGAGCGGCCATCTGTAGCTGTGTCTTGAGGTCGCTGAGTCCTGACTGGCCGAGGCGACCTGCCGCTGCGGGATTGGTCGAGGAGATGCCCGTGGCTGAGGTGAGGACGGGCAGATCGGTCAGCTTGATCATCGCGAGTTCGAGGGGATCCCATTCCGAGACGGGAGCTTCGTTAATGCTGATGGCCAGGAAGGTGATGCGACCGAATCCCATGGGAAGTCGGATGGCGATCGGGCCATCGAGTTCACGGACGAGCACGTTTCCGATCTCATGTTCCAGTCGGGGACTGGGAACTGGATCGAAGACACGAATCGGAACGGTTCGTCCGACGAAGCCTTCGAAGCCGTTGAGTTCTCGCAGGCGGGACATTTCGCCGAATTTGATCGGAACCCAGCCAAACAGCTTGCTGGCTTTGAAGTCTTCGATTTTCGAGCCGGAGGCGATCATGAGGTGACCACCCCGGTTGGTCCAGTCTTTGATCGCTGATGTGGCTTCTTCGGAGAGGTCGTAGCGATCTGAAATGACGAGAGCGTGAACCATCTCATAGTTGAGAGGATTGAGGCTGAAGTCGTCTGGTGAAGGCAGGTCGATCACGCGAGGGATCTGGTTGAGGCGATCCGTTGTTAATGGATCACTGAAGTCGAAGCCGCCTGGATTGCCGAATGTGATGAGGAGGGGCGTTTCCTGCCTTAGGATTTCAAAATCGACTTCCGGGCGCAATCGCTTTTGCCATAGAGTCTGATCGTTGGATTCCAGACGGACGTTGATGGGAGTTTCGAGACTGCCAGGTTTGACGACGCCTGACAAGTAGACCTTGTCGCCGTCTCGTCGCAGGAGAGGGGTCTGACTGAAGTTCGCCAGATGCCCTTGTGGATCGTTGGCAGAAAGGATCAGTTTGAGTTGTGAGGCGTCGACTGTGACCATCGAAGCGGGAAGGGTCAGCCGGACTGCGGTCCATTTGCCGACTTTGCAGACATTCTGCCAGCCGACGTTCGCGGTGACTTCAGAAGCGGTGGCGGTCACTTCGTCTGTCTGAGCCAACGCGGATCGGGGCGTTGAGACCACGGCGAAAGACAGCATCGACAAGAGGAAGAGCGCCGTCGTGACTGCGCGGACAAGTGACGGCAGAGCTGAGACAGCCGTCGTGGCATCGTGGTCGCGAGGCGTCCGACGGTCGGGGGGATTCAGGATTCTCATGGAGACGGCTGTATGTTCTCGTGGCGGTCGATCACGATGAAGACGGGTTAAGGTGGCTCAAGGCAGGGGGTTACCAATGCGATGTGCCTGTCTTCGATCATACCGAAGTTTTGCGGGCAGTGTCACTCAACAGGGACGTGCTGACGGGGAATTTCCCGACGTCGAATGCCGCGTCCCTACGATCGTTTACGATACTTCACAGATTTTTGACAGAAAGTTGGCTGTCTCTTCGAGAACTTCGAAGGGAATCGTGTGGCCCTGAGGGAATGAGTGGAATTCGACCGACATGCCCGCGTCGCTGAGCAGCGATTTGAGTTCGAGGGCGAGTCCATGGGGCAGGACCTGATCAAAGCTGCCGTGGGATTGGAGCACGGGGACGGCTTTGTGACGCGGGGCGGCGTCTTTCCAGCGGTCGTAAGACAGCAGTGTTCCGGACCAGGCGATGAGTCCGCCGTAGCTCTCCTCTGAGGCGAGGACTGTCTCGGTCGACAGCATGGCACCTTGCGAGAAGCCGCCGAGGATGCACCTCGATTTGGGCAGGTCCAACTCGGTCGCCAGTTCGGTGACGGCGGCGTCCAGTCGGTCTCGCATTTCGAAGAGCTGTGGCGGGATGAATCTCTTGAGTTCCGAGTAATCTCCCGATTCCATCGCGCTTTGAAGCTCTGCAAAGCGAATCGGCCACCAGGCGCGGGCACCGTAGCCGAACTCTTTGAGTTCGATGGGGGCAGCGGGGAAGACCATGGTCAGGTGGTCGGCCAGTGTCTTGGAAAGCGTCACTAATTCGTCAGCGAGCGGAACCAGGTCTGTGCCTGAAGCACCGAAGCCGTGGCAGAAACTGGCGATGAGTTTGGGCTCTGCGTTCGGCTCACACACGATGCATTCGAGTGTTCCGAGCGTACGTCGCGACATTTGCATTGGGGAATTCCTGAGAGGGTAAATAGCCGATAAAGAGTATCAGATTGCCGACAGGCATGCACGGATCGGGATGTGTATTCAGAGTGATTGCGGTGAGACAGGTGGTTGTTGTGTGAATGATGGCGCTTGCGGAATGCTTGCAAGTTGTCTGAGTCGGTGTATCGACTGGTAAAACAAGGCTTTGTGCTGATTTTCTGCTGCTCTCGAATCGTGCGGCACGGCGTTCGCGATACTCCTGTTTCATCTTCGCTCAGAAGTCTTCCCAAACCCCGCCGGAGCCAGTCACCATGATCACGAACTTTCTTCCCCACGCTGCTGCTGCTTTATTGTTACTGACAACTCAACTGGCGTTTGCCAATGAATACCGATTCCTGCAGGATCATTCCCATGAACTGCTCGGCCAGGTCAAAGACCTCCGCTGGTTGGCAGAAGATGTCATGGTCAACCACCCCGATCGTCGCTCGGTGCTGCGAGACATTGACCACCTGCGAAGTGTGGCTCGTGAGCTGGATGAAGTGATTTACGAACAAGAGCGCCTGCCGAAGATCATCGACGAACTGGTGCACTTCCAGGAAGACGTGGCTGACCTGCGGGAAAAACTGACTGGACGCGTGGCTGGTCGCGGACATTTCCGACGTCAGTTTGGACCAAGCATTGCGGTTGGTGGTTGCATGCCAGGACAGGATCCAGTTGCCTTCCTGTTGAATAAGACCTTCGAACTCGACGCGACGACTCGTTGCATGGAAGAAGTCCTCGGCATGACCCACGATCATCATCACTCTCATAATGGCGGTGCACCGATGATTGTTCCTCCTTACCAGGCTCCTGTTCCGGTCCCTTATGAAGTCCGTCCTCCACAATACTCACAACCACAAAATAGTTTCCCACAGAATAACACTGTTCCACAGGCTCCCTTGCTGCCTCCTCCATTTCCGTCTCAGTCATGGAATCATGGCAAGAACCCACAGCAGATGTTTTCTGGACGTCCATCGAATGGAACGACGATTGATGTCGGTGGGGTGAAGTTGACGTTTGCTCGATAGGGTGATGTATGGCTTCGGGCCGGGAAAAGAAAAAGCCTCGTGATGAAGATCACGAGGCTTTTTTGTTGCGCTGGTTGAGGCAAGCTGTCGCTGAGTGGGACTTGTTCGAGTTTTTGAGGCTCGGTTAGTGCCTATACCCCACCCTCATCCGCCCTTCGGGCACCTTTTCCTGAGAAGACTACCGCGTCGTTCACTCTCACCTTATCGGTGAGAGTGAACTCCTTGCTTCCACCTCAAGGGAGAAGGGACAAAGTTGCGGCTCTACTCACGGGAGGAGTCGCGGAACAATCTTAACCGCGGCCGTTGCGTTTTCGGTCGGTTTCGGTCAGGAAGATTTTTCGCATGCGGATGGCGTCTGGGGTGACTTCGACGTACTCATCGTCTTCGATGTACTCGAGGGCCAGTTCCAGAGACATGATGCGGGCGGGTTGAAGAATGACGTTTTCATCCGAACCAGAGGCTCGCATGTTCGTCAGTTTCTTTTCCTTGACCGGGTTGACGACCATGTCGTTATCGCGGCTGTTTTCTCCGACGATCAGGCCTTCGTAGGCTTCCATGCCTGGGGAGACGAACATTTCTGCTCGTTCCTGCAGTTTGGAAAGTGCGAAGGCAGTGACGCGGCCATTGTCTTGAGAGACGAGCACGCCGTTGGCACGACGAGGGACTTCGCCTTCGGTTGGCTTATAGCTGTCGAATCGGTGGTGGATGACGGCTTCGCCCTTGGTGGCGTTGAGCAGTCGTGTACGCAGGCCGATCAGACCGCGAGCCGGGATCGAGAACTCAATGTGAGACAGTCCGGTTCCGGAGGCTGTCATATCGAGCATCTGACCACGTCGGGCACAGACCTGCTCGATGACGGAGCCGACCGATTCGGTCGGGACGTCGACGGAGAGTTGCTCGTAGGGCTCGTGCCATTTGCCGTCGACTTGCTTGCGGATAACTTCGGGCTTACCGACCGAAATTTCGAAGCCTTCGCGTCGCATTTGCTCGATCAGAACAGACAAGTGCAGCAGACCGCGACCGGAGACGCGGAACTGCTCGGCGCTGTCGGTCTGCTCGACTCGCAGGGCGACGTTGTGTTCGAGTTCGCGATCGAGACGCTCTTTCAGGTGGCGAGAGGTCAGGAATTTCCCGGACTGGCCGACCAGTGGAGAGGTATTGATCGTGAAGGTCATCGACAGGGTCGGATCGTCGACTTTGACGCGAGGAATCGGCTCTGGTCGCAGTGGAGAGGCAACCGTATCGCCGATGTCTGGGGTCGGGAGACCGATGAGAGCGACGACGTCGCCGGCTTCGGCGCGTTCGACAGTGACCCGGCCGAGCTTGTCGAAGACTTCGACTTTTTCAACTTTGCAGTTGACCTTCTTGTCGGCTTTGAGCAGGACGACTGACTCGCCGACTTTGATAGAACCTGACTCGATGCGGCCTGTCGCGATCCGTCCGACGTATTCGCTCCATGCGATCGAGGTGATCATCATGCGGAACGGGGCTTCCGAGTTGACGATCGGGCCCGGAATCTTCTCGAGAATTAAATCGAGAAGAGGTGTGATCGTGCCATCGTGATTTTGTGGGTCATGTGTGGCGAAGCCAGAACGACCTGAGGCATAAATGTAAGGGAAATCGAGGGCCTGATCGTCTGCCCCGAGTTCGACAAAGAGGTCAAAGGCTTCGTTGAGGACGGCCTGTGGGCGGCAATCTGGTCGGTCAATCTTGTTGACAACGACGATTGGCTGCAGGCCAGCCTGCAGGGCTTTGCCGAGAACGAAGCGGGTTTGAGGACGTGGGCCTTCAAAGGCATCGATCAGGACGATCGCACCATCGGCCATCGACAGAACGCGTTCGACTTCGCCGCCGAAATCGGCGTGGCCAGGGGTATCGATGATGTTGATCTTCACGCCCTTGTATTGCAGGGCGATGTTCTTGGCGAGAATGGTGATCCCGCGTTCGCGTTCGAGGTCGTTGGAGTCGAGGATACAGGTTTCGCTGACTTGAGAGTCGCGGAACTGTCCTGACTGTCGGATCAGCGCATCGACCAGGGTGGTTTTCCCGTGGTCGACGTGTGCGATGATCGCAATGTTGCGGATATCGGTGCGTCGTGTCGCCGTTGGGGCGTCGAGAACAGGTGTCGCAAGTTCTGACATGAGAAACAAAGCCAATCTGCGGAAAAAAACAGGCCTAAAGCTGCGCACCGGGAGCCCGGCGGGCTGTGAACAGGAGTGGGCATTATATAGACTGAAATTAAGTAAGGAAGGCCGAAATTCCCGAAGTTTGGCGAGAGTTTAACACATCGGAAGGCTTTGATTTATCTGATGTTACGAAAAAAACGGCGTGTGCTGGTCAGTGTGAGAGATGTCGAGGAGGCGCGGGTCGCGATTGCCTGCGGAGTGGATTTTCTCGACCTCAAAGAGCCCTCCCGGGGTCCACTCGGGGCTTGTGATTCTGGCGTGATTGGTGAAATTGCTGAGCTGACGGGGCAGGATTTCGTCCTGACGGTGGCGCTCGGGGAGTTGTTGGAATGTCAAGATGGGCAGTTTGCTGATCGTTTGCCCAAAAAAATTTCACTTTTTAAATTTGGACTCGCCGGGTGTCGTCGTCGGAGTGACTGGAGGGAGATCTGGGCTCATTTGACGCGGCGAATTGTTGAGGCGACCGGTGGAGTGTCTGAGCCGGTTCTGGTTGCCTATGTGGATAGCGAGGCGGCGGACTCCCCTGCCCTGGGAGATCTGTTTACGTTTGGCATTGAGACGGGAGTTCGTTATCTCCTGATCGATTCGTATCAGAAAGATGGACGAAGTCTGTTCGATCATATGGCGCAGTCCGTACTGCAGCATTGGATGTCGTTGGCGATGGAGCATGGCATTACGCTGGCGCTGGCGGGGTCTTTGAAGCTGGAAGAACTTGGTTACTTTGATGAATTGAGTGGCGATGTTATCGTCGGTATGAGATCAGGTGTCTGCGAAAGCGGGCGACGCGATGGAGTCTTGTCGGAAGACCGGGTTCTGGAACTGGTACGCTGGGCACGTCATGCCAGCGGGATGAAAAGACAGGCGGAAGCCGTCACTCATGAAGTGGAGAATTGATCGATGTTGAAGTCACTGACGTTTCTAACAGTCATCCTCGTCAGTATCAGTCAGGCGTTCGCGCAGTCTGACAGGGCGAAGCCGAATTTTGTCGTGATTATTGCGGACGATATGGGGTGGTATGACTGTGGGGCATATGGGCATCCGTCGATCAAGACGCCGCATCTTGATCAGCTCGCCAAAGATGGGCTTCGCTTTGATCACGCGTATCTGACGACGAGTTCGTGCAGTCCTTCACGGGCTTCGATTTTGACGAGTCGTTATCCGCATAACACGGGGGCGGAGACGTTGCATTCGGAGATGGATGCCTCAGCGGTGCTTGTGTCCAAACCGCTGCGGGAGGCGGGGTATTACACGGCCGCTGCGGGGAAATGGCATCTGGGGAAGAATGTCCGGGATCAGTTCGATGTGATCTATGGTGGAACTCCCGGGGGTGAGGAGAAGTGGATCGAGGCGTTTAAGAAGCGTCCTAAGGAAAAGCCGTTTTTCTTCTGGCTGGCGGCGCTGGATGCTCACCGTGATTTCGGTGGCAAAGGGGGAGCGGAGAAGGTCCATGCGCTGAGTGATGTGGTGGTCCCGCCGTATTATCCGGATGTGCCGGAGGTGCGTCAGGATTTTGTGAACTACTATGACGAGATCGCGCGACTGGATTCTTATGTCGGGAAGATTCGCGAAGAACTGACGGCTCAGGGGGTCGCTGAGAACACGATGATCGTGTTTATGTCTGATAATGGACGGCCTTTTCCTCGCTCCAAGACCCGGATTACGGACGAAGGGATTCAGACGCCGTTTCTTGTGATGTGGCCTGCTCACGTGAAAGCGGGTGGGGTGACATCGAGTCTGGTGAGTTCGATTGATCTGGCTCCGACGATGCTGGAACTGGCGGGGGCGAAGGTGCCGGAGTCGTTTCAGGGGAAAAGCTTCTCATCGATTCTGGTGAACCCGACGGCGAAGATCCGCGATACCATTTTCGCGGAGCACAACTGGCATAACTTCAAATCGTTTGAGCGTGGCGTTCGCGATGATCGCTACACCTACATTCATAATTACCTGCCGGACTTGCCGAACACGCCGCCTGCGGATGTTGTTCGTTCTCCGACGCATCGCATCCTGCAGCAGTATCATTCGGAGGGGAAGCTGCAGCCGTGGCAAGTGGAGCTGTTCCTGCCATCGGGGGCTGAGTTGTTATTTGATAATGAGCTGGATCCTTATTCGATGCACAACCTGATCGACAGTCCGGCTCATCAGGCGATACTGTCGAACTTGAGAAGCGAACTGGCGAAGTGGCAGGAGCAGACGGGGGACGTCTTTGATGAGCCCTCATTGCGAACCGATGAGTATGACCGGGTGACGATGCAACGTCTTGAGGAGAAGAAGTGAGGGAGATGGGAGTGAGGCGGTGATGAAGAACATGGCCACGGGGAGCCGGGGCCATGGCGCGAGGATGATCGCGCTGAATCCTATCGTGACTTGAGTAAGACGAAAAGAAAAACCCGGCGTGGGTCGGAAGACTCAAGCCGGGTTTTGTGTTTGTGGGGGTGTTGAATTGCTTACGCGAATTCGAGGCCTCGCATGGTGCCGGTGGAGGTGGCGAATTCGCTGGTTTCGATGCCCATGCGTTGGAGCATGGAGACGAAGAGGTTGGGGAGCGGGTAGTTGCGTTGGGTGTCGAAGGCGAGGTGTTGGCCGTGTTTGAAGGCACCGCCGGCAAAGAGGACCGGGAGGTTGGTGGTGACGTGGGTGTGGGCGTTGCCGAGGTTGCTGCCGTAGACGATCATCGTGCGATCGAGGAGGTTAGTCCCCTGCTCTTTGGTTTCCTGGAGGCTGCCGAACATTTCACCCAGGAGTTTCATGTGCCACTGGTCGATGGTTTCGAGTTGTTTGAGTTTGCTTTCGTTTTTGCCGTGGTGAGACAGTGAGTGATAGCCATCGGTGATCGCGACTTCGTCGTGGAGGTCGAGCGTCGGGGTGTTGACGGAGTCGAGCATGATGGAGATCGCGCGAGTGGAGTCTGACTCGATGGCGAGTTTGGCCATCTGGTAGATCAGCTTCACTTTTTCCATGTAGGCAGCAGGGCTGTCGACATCGGCGGGCATTTCTGCTTTCGTCTTGGGCTTGGGTTTCTTTTCCCATTGTTTGGTCATGATGAGACGCTGTTCGAGATCTCTGACGCCTGTCAGGTATTGGTCGAGGCGGTCCTTGTCTTTGGCGCCGAGGTTCTTCTGCAGAGACTTGGTTTGTCCCTGGACGGTGTCCATGATGCTCTTGCCGAGTTCGAGCTTACGGATCTGCTCTTCGACTTGTTCTTTCGATCCTTGAAGGAAGAGTTGCTTGTAAATGGCGGAGGGTTTTTCTTCGGCTGGGATGACGACGCCGGCGCCGGTCCAAGAGAGGGAGCGTGCGCCGCCCTTGGTGTTGACGCCCCAGGTCATGGCTGGGAAGCGGGTCAGGTGGCCTTGTTGTTCGGCGATGTACTGATCCAGCGAAATCGTATTGCGGAAGCCGCCGCTGCCGGGGTGGGGGGAGGCGGTCAGGAAGCAGATGTCTGCGGGGTGACCGCCATCGACATCGGGGTGCCAGACTCCGGAGAAGACGGTGAACTTATCGCGGTATTGTTCGATCGTTTTCAGATAAGGGGAGAGTTCGTAACCTTTGCCTGCCACTTTCGGGAAGAATTTCTCGGGGAGGACGCCGAGGTTGTTGCAGATGCCGATCATGCGGTGTGGTGCTTCGAGCTCCTTGGCGAGCAGCGAATTGCCACGGACGACGGCGGGGATCATGGCGTCCAGAAACGGCAGGGAGAGGCCGACGCCGAGGCCTTTGAGGAAGGTGCGGCGGGGGATGGATTTGTTGGTGATGCGGAAGTTCATGGTGGGGGTTCCGGGGGGTGAATCTTTAAAAGTGTTCGAGACGGTTTTGGAAAGTTCGCAGACTTCCCTCATCCGACCTCGACTGTATTGAGTTGCGAACCAAAGGTTCGACTCGGCCACTTTTCCCGAGGAGACTACCGCGTCGCCCTTTATCTCGCCTTATCGGCGAGCGGGCTCCTTGGTTCCCCGGGGGAGAAGGATCAGAAAGGGAGGAGGAACTCACTATTTGTTTTTGAACAATGGGCTTTTGACGATCTCGTGGATGATGGTACGCATGCCGTAGTCATCGGCCTGGGCCTTGTCGAGGATGCGGTCGATTTCGTAGCGGTCGGAAAATCGGGTGCCTGTGCCGGTGGCGAAGACGAGGAGTTGTTCGGTCATGTTGCGGGCGACAAGGCGATCCTGGATGAGCAGGCTGCGTTTGAGTTCGTCGACGTTTTTGAACTTGCCCATCCCATCAGGGAGTTCACCGGATGTATCGATCTTCTGAGCGGTGTGGAATTTGAAGGCCTGACCGTTCTTGCCGTATCCTTGAACGAGTTTAATTTTTGTCTTCTCGTCGATGGCTCGGTACTTCTCACGGGCACCGCCGACGACATCGAAGGCTTCGAGGGCGAAGCCGACGGGATCGATTTTTGTGTGACAGCTGTTGCAGGCATCCTGGGAACGGTGGAGGGCGAGTTGTTCACGGATTGTTTTCGCGCCACGGGTATCGGATTCGATGGCGGGGATGTTCTTGGGCGGGGGCGATGGTGGCATGCCGAGGATGCGTTCCATCATCCAGGCGCCTCGGACGACGGGTGAGGTGGTGGTGCCGTTGGCGGTGACTTTCAGGACGGCGGCCTGTGTGAGAATACCACCGCGAGGGTTGCCTTTCGGGACCGGGACTTTTCGGAATTCGACGCCGGTCACGCCGGGGATTTCGTAGTGGGTGGCGAGGCGTTCGTTGATCATCACGAAGTCGGATTGGATGATGTTTTTGGTCGACAGGTTTTCGAGGATGAGCTGTTTGAAAAAGGCTCGTGATTCATCGACAGCGTTTTCGATGAGGGCATCATCGAGGTAATAGTCGGCGTAGAGGTTTTCATCGGGAGTGGTGTCGAGGGATTTGCGCAGGTCGAGCCAGTAGTCGAGAAACGCGGTGATGAAGCGATCGAACTTGGGGTCCTTGATCATGCGTTCGACTTGTGCATCGAGCTGCTGCGGTGTCGACAGGGATTTGCTCAGAGCTGCGGAGCGGAGCTCATCATCGGGGGCGCTGTTCCAGAGGAAATAGCTGAGACGGGAGGCGATGGCGAAGTTATCGAGTTCGCCCGGTTCTTCTTCGAGGTAAAGGAAGCCGGGAGAACAAAGGACGGCTGTGTAGCCGGTGATCATGGCGTCTCGGAAGTTGCTGCCGGACTTCATGGCTTCGCCGACGAGTTCGACGAAGGGGCGAACCTGCTCGGCCTGCACTGGACGTCGATACGCGCGTCGCATGAAGTTGGCCATCAGCTTGTTGGCGTCACGAGCGGGGTTATCGGTGGTGATGTCGATCGAGTTCCCTTTCTTGGTGAACTTGAGATCGCCGAAGAGAAGTTTGTGGCCGGCGTTGGGAAACTCGACGTTGAGAGGGCCTTCGGCCTGCATCCATTGATAGGCGACGCCGGGCTGACCTTCGGGGGTGGCGTTGGGGTTATGCCATGCAGGAGGACGAGAGCGGAAGAGGCGGACGGCATCGACGCGAATGGTGTCGTTTTTGCGGAGGTCGACTTCGATGGTCGCGACGGTCGGCTCGATTTGGGCATCGAAGGCGCCGACCTTACGGAGGACGCCTGGGTGGGTCAGGGAGTAGACGGAGACGGGTTCGGAGCGTCTGCCGATAGAGGTTTTCTCGCGGCTGGGTTTCCACCAGTTTTTTTCACCACCAGGTTGTGCCCAGAAGGTGTAGGTTTTAAAGCTGAGGCGGTAGCGACCGGAATAGGGGGCACGAAAGGAAGTGAAGCCGACTTCGATTGGTTCGTAGTTACTGGCGACGACTCCCATGGATTCTTTTTCACGGATCTCGGGGTTGGCTTCGCCGACGGTGAAGGGGCCTTTGGTTTCCTTCTTCTCGTCGCAGTTTTTCAGCGTTTCGAGGTCAGCTTCGTAGCCGATGAGGGGAAATGTTGAGCGTTCCGGGGAGCGGTTGAATTCGGAGAAGGCGATCTTGCGGTTGAAGCCGTTGTCTTCGCGGGCGTAGATCTTTTTGTTGATGGGTTGGGGGGGATTGGTGTCAATCGCGAGGACTTGTCGCAGGATGGTGTCTGCGGTCTGCATATAGCGGGACATCTGGACGTGCGAGACGTTGAGTGCTTCGCCGACTTTGTTGAAGCGGTGGAGTTCGCCGTCTTCGGGGAGCATGTCTTTGATCTGCAGATAAGGGGCGTCGAGCAGATCGCGGAGCGTGTTTTCGTACTCGTAGCGATTCAGGCGACGGACGACAGCACGACCATCGATATCGATCTGCTTACGGTCAGCACCCGCGAGGAGGTTGCGGAGGGCGGCGAGAAAACCTTCGGTGTCTTTTTTGGTGAGTTTGGTCTCAGGGGGCATTTCGCCTTTTTCGACCCGATCGTGCATTCTCTGCCAGGTGGCGAAAACCTTCGGGTCGGTCAGGTTGACGCTGAGAGCGGTGATGTCGAGGTCACCCTCTTTGGTGTCGGGGCCGTGGCAGTCCAGGCAGTTCGCGGCCATGAATTCCTGGGGCGACGGGCCTGCGGCGATTGAAACAGCTGGTAGGACCAGTCCGGTGAAGAGGACACCAAATGTGAGAGCAAGAATCGATCTGTGCATTGGGCCAGACTGAAATCGTTGGAGTGACCACTCGGATAAGGATTTATCGCGGGTGGTGGAAAGGTGGGAGATATCAATGACTATCGATTTAAGATAGGTCTGATCTCCAGCGACTTCAACCTGTGATTCGGCTTTCTGAGTTGTTTTTCGGGTTTGGAATCGCCCGTTGGGGGGTGGGTGATAAAAGGTCACAGCGATCGTTTTAAAACTCGCGCAGCATTGCTCCGTCGTGGCGATTTCCGAGATTGCTGTAAGTCACGGGGTCGATGTTCTCAGAAATGAATCGGACGCTGCCATCGCCGAGGACGAACTGGCAGCCGCCTCGGTGGGGACTGTTGAATCCGCCGATGAGTTGGGTTATGGGGAAGGTGACTTGGTCGCGATAGGATTTGATGTCGAATGCTCGTTCAGCATCTAAATCCTCATTGAAGAATAATTCTTCAAATGAAGGGATTTTGTCAGAAACATAATGATTTCCCGTCAGGCGATAAAACAGGTTAGGAGGGAAACCAGTTGTTGCCATGGTCGCCTTCGTTCCGGAGAGCCATCCTAGGGTGTCTCTGTAAAACATCTTCTCACCGATGAACAGGGTATTCGAGTTGCCGTCGTCGATATCTTTACTCGATAGCTTTTTGTTGAGAATGAACGAGCCATTTGATTCTTCAGTCAGCGGGACGATTCGCCCGTCGTAGACGGCTGAGTAGTTGGTGCCGCAGACTTCGAACTCTGATTCGGTTTCATTTCCGTCGGCGTCGGTCGTTTTGACTTTGTATCCAGATGGTTCCGCGCTCGATGGACATCTCATCCAACCGACGTATGTCGCGGCGACCTCTGCATTCTGTTCTGCGTAGGCTCCGAAGTTGAAATCGATGGAATTGTACATGTTTGAATTATCCATCTGAGGCAGGATGCGGGGCATCCAGCCGATGGCGTAGCCTTCGCGGATGTTTTCGATGGGGCTGGTCTGGTTGGCGACGCCGAGGGGGAGGCATTCCCACATGTGTTCGTAATTGTGGATGGCGATGCCGATCTGCATGAGGTTGTTTTTGCAGGAGGTTCGGCGTGCGGCTTCCCGTGCCTGCTGGACAGCGGGGAGGAGGATGGCGACGAGGGTCGCGATAATGGCGATCACCACGAGGAGTTCGATGAGGGTGAAGCCGGGGGAGGGCTTTGTGTGATTGATGGGTGTCGGTTTCATTACGTTTGTCCTGAGTGATGGCGAGGTGAGGTGTCACATGCCGAATATGGAAGTATTTTATTGGGGGCTTAGGAGGCTGGAGTCTTTTGTTTTGATGTTTTGGTGATGGACTGAACGATCTGGCCTTTGTCCGAAAAGGATTGTGCCTGGACGCGAATTTCACGGCTGTCGGGTTCGATCGAGATCGTCACTTTCGCCGGGTAGGACTGTTGCCAATCGGGGGTGGAGAGGTCGATCGTTTCGCCGGCATAGTCGGCTGTACCGCTTTGTTTTGAGCGGGCGTAATCGAGAAAGGTGCTGGCCAGGATCTCGACTTGAAGACGCTGATCGTGTTCAACAGAGACATTCCTGAGGGCGATCAATGTTTTGGCCATGTTCATGGTCATCGTCAGGGTGACGATCAGCGCGACGATGACGACGATGGTCAGAAAGCCGCGTCGGCGAGGAGCAGCCGGTGAGGAATGATGTTTCTTCATGGGGTTCCTTCCGTCTGGGGGAGTTGAGCATGCGCTTCAATGATGATGGAACTCACCTGAGGCTCGACGGCTGCGACGGGCTTTTGGTCGCTGACGATGGTCCATTGAAGTCGGACCAGGCTTGAGGAAGGATCGATCTTGAACTCGCCCTGGGAGAATTCTGACGACGAATTGCTGACGCGGAAGCGTTCGATCGAGGCTGGGCGATCGGGAGTGGTCGAAGGCTGTTCTCTGGTGACGTCGCGATTGGAAACCGAATAGCGGATTGATTCCCCCAGAAGCAGAAGGTGTCCATTTTCTTCGATCTTGATATTGCTCAGAGGCGTTTCGTGGAGATCGCTGCGGAAACGCTGGCCGAGTTCTGCGAGGTTGTGGATGTTTCGATATCCACTTGAGAGGTTCGTGTCGGCATGAAACGTCAGCAAAACCAGGCCGGAAGAGACGGTTGCAATCACACCCAGAATGGCGATCACAACCATCAGTTCGATCAGCGTGAAGCCAGCGCGATGTATTTTGAGGGGCTGGTTGTTCATTGAGCGGCCTCCCTCATCCAGGTTGTCAGCTTGATGGGGCGGATCGTTTTTCGTGTGTCTTCGGGAGTAACAACAAGGTCGATACGACGCAGGCCCTGAGGATTGGTCTCGCCGGGCGTCAGAGACAGCGTGGCGTGGTTCTGTTTCACCGCTTCGACAAGGTCAGCGGCTCGGGATTCAAAAGTCGCGTTGTCGTAGACAACGACTGACAGACGTTCGACAATGTTCATGGAAACCTGCTGTAAGCGGGAACGCTCGGAGAGTTCGATTCGTTTTGTGGTGATCGTGTTGAGGATCGGAATCAGCCAGCTCGCTAAGCTTCCCAGCATGATCATGCAGATGATGATCTCGACGATGCCGTAACCTCTTCGGGTGGAGGCGTGCTTGGGAACGTCAAGAGTGGATCGGTTGTGACGTAACATGGTGAATCAGGTGTTTCCAGGAATCGTGTCGATGTTTAAAGGCTGAAAGCAGAGGGGAGAACCAGGTTGTTAGCCGAGATCTCCGATTAGCTTCACCAGCGGCGTGAAGAATGATAAGGCGGTCCAGAGGACGAAGACTCCAAGGCCGACGATCACCATGGGACGGACAGCTTCACGAACAATCTGTCGTCGGTGGTCTTGAGCGATGTCGAGTTCTTCTGCCAGTCGTTTCAGAGAGTCGCCCAGCAAACTGGTTGGTTCGGCGGTCTTGAGAACGCCTGTCTGCCAGGTATCGATCAGTTTAACGCGATGAAGGGCGTCCCAGATACTTTCCCCCTGATGCGAATCCGTGATGACTCGTCTGAGTTTGTATCGGATGGTGGAATCGTTGTGGTGGCGGGCCAGAGCTTCGATAGTCGGGAGGAGCGGTTTGCCTTCTATGGCGGTGACGGCGAGGGTTCTGAGAATGTCGACCGTGAAGATCTGCGGGTTCAGCCAGTGAAGAAAGCCATACATGGCGATACCACGTTTTCGTCGCCAGAAGTAACGACGGACCAAATCGACGATGGCGATGAAACCGACCAGTATCCAAAGTGGACCGTACAAGGCGAAGGCATTACCAAGGTCGATGAAACTTGAAGTTGTTTTGGGCAATTCGATGCCCATGTCTTCGAAGATTAACTTGAGCTTGGGGACGATGAAAACGAGGACGAAACTTGTCTGGAGAAAGATCACGCTGATGATCATCGACAGATAGACGATGCTGAACGTGTGTTGTTGGCGGTTGCGTTCGAATCGGATTGTCGCGAGTGCCAGGGCATCCTGGACGGCAGGGGAGAGAGTTCCGGATTCGCTGCCGACGTTGATGGCGAGTCGTCCTTCTTCGGGGACCAGATTTCGATAAGGGCGCCTGCTGATGGCGTGGGAGAGATCTTCCCCTTCTCGGAGTGCGCGGGAGAGTCCGAGGAGGCGTCGTCCGCGCTTGCCGCGAAATTCGTAGGCGTGGCCTTCGATGACCTCGTCGAGAGGGAGATCGTTGCGGATGGCGGTCTCCATGATCCAGAGGGTCGACAGTCGGCGTCCGGAAATGGCTTTCCAGACGCCAACGGCGATCACTGCGATCATCAGGACTGTCAGGAATACAAACCAGAACATGGAACGGCCTAGCTGAGATCGTTGAGGAGTTTGACCATGGGGAGGAACAGGGCACATGCGGTAAAGAAGAACGTCAATCCGGTCATCACGATAATGAGAGGTTCAGCCATGGAGGCGATCAACAAGGTCATGTTGAGGGCACGAGCCTCGTACATGGAGCCCAGGGATCGCAAGGAATTCGCGAGGATTTCCGGGCGGCTTTCCCACTGGCAGGTGCGGATGAGTTCTAACGGGAGTTGATCGAGGTGGCTGCTGGCTTCTTCGAGGCTCATGCCGTCGTCCATGCGAGATGACCATTCGCGTGTCAGGCGAATCATTTCTGGATCATCGGTGGCTTCGCCGGCGAGACGGACGGCGGTGGTCAGCTGGACTTCGTGTTCTGTCATGAAGCCAAGGGCGCGGCAGAAACGGGACATTGTTGTGAAGCGGTTGACCGAACCGAAGAACGGGACCATTCGCAGCAGTTTGGGGAACAGATGGGGATCGTTGCGGCTCCAAATGTGGAGTCCAGCGATGGCGAAGATCGCGACGATCAAAATCAAAACACCATAGTTTGTCAGGAGGCGAGATGTACTGATCAATGACGACGTCATTTGAGGAAGTTCGACGCCGAATCCGGTGAAAATGTCCGAGTAAATCGGGATGAGGAAAATCATGACGACGATGAACAGGGCGGCTGCCAGACAGAACAAGAGAACCGGCGGTGCCAAGCCGATCAGCATGCGCATCCAGAGTTCTGAGGAGGTCTTGGCGTAGGTGACGTAATCGGCGAGTGTGCGGTCGGGGTGGCCGGTGGCAATACCGGTTCGCAGGGCGAAGAGCAGGTCTCGGGGCGCGCCGACTTCATCGAGGGCGGCGTCGACGCTTTCCCCTTTTTCGAGTCGATTGGCCAGGGCGAGGAGGTGATCTTTGAGGTTGTTGCGCTGGAAGCCGGGAGATTCCAGTTCTTCGGCGAAGGCGCGGAGTCCTGGGACGACTGGCAGGCTGCCGGAGGTGAGTTCGGAGAGCTGGCCAGCCAGGAGATGCGCATCGCGACGCGAGATCAAACGGCCAGGATTTGCTGGTCGAAGATGCTCGGAAGATGGGTCGTCGCCGGAATTCACAACAGGGCTCCAGGAAAGGGAGAAATGGCTTTTACCGCAAGGGCTCGAAGGACACAAAGGTTCAAGACACCGGGAGGGCGAGGCTCCGTCCGAGCCGCTGTCCTGCGTTGCATCGCCACACTTGCAAGTCGACATCCGATGCTGTGCAGGGAGATGGAGAGACGGCGAGGTCGTCGTCCCATGCGCGGCTCCCATTTCGCAATGCAAAGATGCGGCTCACACGGAGGTTCGCCCTCCCGGGTACGGTAATGACGAAATTTGGATGTCGAAGAACCATGATGGAGATCACTTCTGCCACGGAATTAGAAACTTCGATCAGGAGAAACGGGTCAGGTTTTCGTAGGTTTCGCCCATGGGGACGAAGACCGTGAGTGCATACAGGAAGGCAGCCAGTCCGCCGACAAGTCCGAGGAGGATCATCGGCATCAGCAGTTGGAACCAGAGCAATCGTCGACTGGCTCGTTGCTGATAGAGCTCGGCTGCTCCTTTCAAGGTTGCTGAGGTGCTGGCTGAGTCGTTGCCGTAGGTGATGACCCATGCCAGATAGGGGGAGAGTTCGCGTTTGAGTTTTGCTTCGTTGTCGGCTGATTGGCCGGTTTCATTGCGAACGAACAGATCGAGTAAGGCATCGTCTCCCATCGCCTGGGCGGAGAGGCGTAGCGCCTCGTCGTAAGGAACTTTTTGTTCCATCATGACCGACATGAGTCTGGCAAAGTTGGCGCGTTTGAAGTTTTGCAGAACGGGACGAAGGCCGGGTACGAATCGCCATAATGGCGAGGTCGATGTTCTCAGGAAACGACCATCATTGAATCTGGCCCACCAGATGATGAACGCAATCAACAAGACGGGCGGAATCCAGAACCAGTACAGCGAGGTGACTCGCAGTTCGTGCATCAGTTGGAGAGCCCAGGGGAGTTCCATGCGAAAGTCGGCATAAAAGTCTTCGACACGAACGAAGACCAGATTCAATGTTCCCAGGAACAACAGGTACGCTGTGATCGCGACCATGATCGGGTAGACCAGCGAGCGGTTGATTTGCTGGCGGATCTGGATCAGTCGGAGGACGTGCTCGGTGAAGAGTTGGAGGACGCTGGCGAGCCGTCCACAGGCGAGGCCGGCGTGGACGATTTGCTGGTAGCTTGTCGAGAAGAGGCCGTTGGACTGGGAGATCGCCTGGTCGAGGGGGATGCCCTGGACGAGTTGCTGGTGGAGGCCTCGCAGGGCGCGGTTAACCCGTCCGCCGGTGCGTGGGAGGTAGGCGTCGATGCCGGATTCGAGGGGGCGATCGGTGCTGGCCAGCGGGATCAGGACGTCGTTGACCTGGCAGAGCTCTTTGAGCGTGAGAGGCGAAGTCACTGTCTGGCGTGAAAGGGCGTCGGTGCTCATCTCGCGTCTCCTGAGAGGGCGAGGTCGGTTTCGCTACGCAGGAGATCCGAGCCGAGGACACGCAGGACTTCCTGGAACGAAGAGGTCTTGGCACGGACGACGTCGAGCCCGCGTTGTTTGAGGGAGATCATTCCGTTTTGAATCGCGATCTGTTCGAGTGAGAGGACGTCGATTCGTTTGAGGATGGCTTGTCCGATGGCGGGGTCGTCAGGGTCGAGCATTTCGGAAATGACCATGCGTCCGAAATAGCCTGTGCCACGGCATTGAGGGCAGCCGTTGGGTTCTGCGACTTCGTGAATCCCCTGCTCTGCCAGTTCGATGGGGGCGGGGACGACCTTATGACAGGAGCAAAGTCGTCGGAGGAGTCGCTGGCAGAACGCTTTGAGCAAGCCGCTGCGGAGGAGGTAAGGCTCGATCCCCATGTCGTTGAGGCGACTGACGGCTCGGGTGCAGCTGCCAGCGTGGAAGGTGGTCAGGATGAGGTTGCCGATGAGGGAGGCCTGGAAGACGGTTTCCGCAGTTTCCTGATCGCGGATTTCGCCGACCATGATGACGTCGGGGTCTTGTCTGACCAGCGATCGCAGTCCCGTCATCATGTCCATGCCTCCTTTGGGATTCACCGAGGTCTGATCCACTTCCGGGACCAGGCACTCGACTGGGTCTTCTAAAGAGACAAGACTCCGCTGACCGGCCGAATTGTTGATGATTTCTCTCAAGGCGGCATAAATTGTCGTGGTTTTTCCACTGCCTGCCGGGCCGTTGAGGAGGATGACGCCGCTGGTTTCGAGGAGGCTTTGTTTCAGCGAGACCGCGATGTCCCCGGGGAGGCCGAGGTGGTCGATGGAGTCGAAGCGTCCCGTGGAGGCGAATAAGCGGATGACGACCTTTTCGCCGTGGAGGGTCGGGAAGACGCTGATGCGGGTTTCGTCCTGCGACATGGGGGCGATGATGCGACCTTCCTGAGGGACATCAACGCGGTACGTCAGAAGGCCTGCCAGGACTTTGAGGCGGGCGATGATGTTCTTGCTGATGGCTTCGGGGAACGTCGTGACTTCGTGGACCACGCCATCGATGCGGAAACGCATTTCCATGCCGTTGCCAGTCGGTCGCAGGTGGATGTCGCTGGCGCCGATCAAGCGAGACGTCTTGAGGATCGTCTCAACCAGTGAGGGGACGGAATCGGGGCGCTCGAGCGAGAGGCCTTTGGGGGAATGCTCCCGAAACCACTGTTGCAGTTCCACGGGTGTGTGCTTCCTGTGAGGTGAGTGAGATGGGAGTGGAGACTTGAATCAACTTGCGAACAGAAAAGAAACTGCCTTAGCTTTTACTCATGCGATGGGCGAGTTCGTGGCGTTGGCGGGAGACGGTGTCGACGTGTTCCCAGGTGCCAATGCCTTCGTAGGAGCAGGTCATGACGCTGTCGCCGACTTTGAGGTCGAATCCATTGCTGCGGTCAGACGACGCCTGCATCGTCGAAGTCGATACGGTGATTTGAGGGCCGAGTTCGGAATGAATGCCAATCACAGCGGCCATCAACAGCGCAACCGTCACAAAGCTGGAGACCGCTGTTCGAATGCGGTGATGACGTTCCATTTCTGCGTCGACGTAACGGAGGACGCTGCGTCTGCGTTTGAGCGTGGGCATCTGCTGCTCGCCGACGCGGCGCAGGAGGTCTTCGAGCGAGCGTGAGTCGCCGAAGTCGTTTCGAAAGGTGGTTTGGTTGACGTTCACTGCGGGAGACTTTGTTTAAGAGCTGATCGAAATGTCTAGAATGCATGAACGGGAGGGCGAGGCTCCGTCCGAGCCGCTGTCCCGCGTTGCAACGATTCACCAGCGAATTGACGATAGATTTTGTGCCGGGAACTCAGAGTTGGTCGAGGCCATCATGGTCCAATACACAGTTGAAGTTTCGCAATGCAAAGAAGCGGCTCGGACGGAGCCTCGCCCTCCCGGTTGTGTGCAAATTGTGATGTGTAAATATCGCATCAAACACGAATCCATTTTAAACGGCCACAAGACATTTGGTTGAGGAACTCAGGGTTTGTGTTGTCGGGAGGACTCGAGCAGGTGTTCGAGTTTTTCGAGGGCGTAACGGTATCGGCTGGCGACGGTGTTGGGGGATTCGCCGAGGATGCTGGCGATTTCCAGGAAGGTCAGGTCTTCCCAGATTTTCAGGACGATGACTTCCTTTTGGTTGGGTGGCAGATGTTGCAGGGCCGCGGCGACGGCGTCGCCCAGGTCGATCTGCCAGCAGACGTCGTGAGTGGAGACGTCGATGTCGGGGAAGCTCGAAAGGAGGTCGATCGACTTCTGGCGGTCGAGGAGAGTCAGGGCTTCGTTGCGGGCGATGCGGAGCAAGTAGGCCCAGGGATGTTCCGCCCGGGAGAGAGCCTCGGGGTGTTTCATCAGCTTGAGAAGCGTCGCCTGGAGGACGTCTTCGGCGTCGTCGTGGTGGCGGACGATGGCCCGGACGTAGCGAACGATGCGGGGGCCGACCTGATCGTAAACCGTTCCCAGGGCGCGCAATCCCTCGGCGGCGAGCAGACGGGCTTGCCGACGGAGAAACTGGTCGAATTCCTGGCGGTCGTGGGTATTCATCATAGACAGGATGTCTGGGAATACGTCGATTTGTCTACGGGCGTTCAAAAATTCTGAAAATTTCGCGAAATCGCATCGCGGGCGATTGTGGTCGAAACCGATCGGCGGGACATTCTCTGATTGAAGGTCCGCAACTGGCGGCTTACTATAAAGAAGACAAGGCCCGCGAACACATCCAGGGAGCCCAGTCGGGTTTCATCGCGGGCTAGTCGCTGAAGGGCATTCCATGGCTCGCCTCCCCGGTCGCTTGGGAACGTTGGTCGCTAAAGACCTGATGACCCCTTACGTCGTCACCATCACTGAGAAGATGACAGTCGAGGATGCGATCCGGATGCTCAAGGAGAAGAATCACTCCGGGGCACCGGTGGTTGATGAGTATGGCCATCTCGTCGGGACGATCTCCGTGCGGGATATTATGCAGAATAAAGATGGGCCACACCGCGCGGCTGGTCGAGGGTATCGATCTGGCTCGGTCGACAATTCTGCTTTGTGGCCGCTCGAATTTGCCGAGCAACCGATTGATGAGCACAATCAGGATCTGGTCTTTAACTGGATGCGGCGCGAACCGCCTGCGGTGACGGAGTATTCGCGGTTGATTGATATCTCGCGCTTAATGTGCAGCCATCACATGCACCGTTTGCCGGTGGTCAGCCATACGGGGAAGCTGGTCGGGATCATTACGACGATGGATATTCTGGCGGCGCTGGTGAATATGGCGGATGAGTCGTCGCCTTAGTTATGGGAGTGTATTTTCGTCTGAAGGCGAGCGGGGGGTGTGAACCCCCTGTCCCTTGAGCTCTCTGCTGCCAACACGACATGAGTACGATAAGACTGGTGAACTTTTAAGGGCTGTGTTTTTTCTCGTTGTTCAACTTGTGCTTACAATTTGCGACTGGTTAAGACAGGGGGTTCACACCCCCCGCTCGCCTAAATTCACTACCGGTTGAGTCGTAATTGCTGCTACTTTGCAAGTATAATCAACTCGATTCTGATTCGAGAGACCCCTCAGGATGAACACCATGTTTGCGCTCAATACACGTCTGAATGCGACTGCTGATACTTCGCCGCTTGGTTCCGAGACGGCGGCTGTTGTGATTGATATTCTTCGGGCTTCCTCGACGATGGTGCATGCGTTGCAATCAGGGGCGAAGGAAGTTATCCCCGCGCTGACAGTCGAGCAGGCGTTTGAGTGGGCGGGGCATCTCGGCAAGGAGCAACGTCTGCTGGCGGGCGAGCGACACGGCAAGCTGATTGAAGGCTTTGACCTGGATAACTCGCCGAGGTCATTTACGAAGGAACGGGTGCAGGGGAAGTCGATTATCTTTACGACGACCAACGGGACGCGCGCCCTGTTGATGACAGAGATGTGTGCAGGGACGTTCATCGGGGCTTTCAGTAATCTGACGGCGCTTGCCAAACACCTTGTGACGATCGATGTTCCGATCACCCTGCTGTGTGCCGGGACCGACGGGAATATCTCGATGGAAGATTGCCTGTTTGCGGGTGCGATCTCGGATACGCTGGTCAGGCTGGCTCCCGGTCGTTATGCGTTGGATGACGCCTCGACGATGGCGCGACGCTTTTACCAGCATCAGAAAGAAGAAGCCGATGGGGTGCTGGAAACGCTGAAAGCCAGCCGGGGCGGGAAAAATTTGCTGGAGCTCGGCTTCTCCGAGGACGTGCTTGCCTGTTCTCGCGTTGATTTATTCGATATCGTGCCTCACTGGGATGCGACGACCAACACCGTCAAGCTGATCACTACAGGTGAAGCGTATGACGGTGCGGGGATCTGAAATCTGCGAACATCCCAGTATTGCACGTGTCAAACACGCATTGTCCACGGCATCCAGTCGTGGGTGAATCATTGAATCATTTACAGTTAAAGTAGCTCACTATGGCCGAAGAAAACCTGATGGATAAAATTGTCTCGCTGTGCAAGCGGCGGGGCTTCCTGTTTCAATCGTCGGAAATCTACGGCGGGATCAACGGGTTCTGGGACTACGGCCCGCTCGGTGTCGAGCTGAAGCGGAATGTCAAAGAGGCATGGTGGCAGGAAATGGTCACCCGCCACGATAACCTCAGCACGCTGCCGAATGCTCCTGATGCGTACAACATGGTCGGGCTGGATTGTTCCATCATCATGCACCCGCAAGTCTGGAAGGTCTCCGGGCACTTCGATCTGTTCAGCGACATGATGGTCGACTGCACCGAGACGAAGGAGCGCTTCCGCTTCGATCACCTCAAGGGACGCTGGGCCGAATATCAAGGCAACCGGGTGTTTGTCACCACGAACAAAGACAGCGACGAAGGACTGGCGCACGTCACGCAGGCGGCGTTGTCGTTCTTCAAGCTGCGTAATAAAGATGTCGAGAAAATTACCTTCGGGACCGGTCCACATGGCGGGCTGAGTTTTGATGGCAAAGCAGCTGCGGTTAGTTTCACTCCTGCGGCTTCGGTCGACAAACTGGTCGATATCTGGCATGCGGACACGTTTGATCATGTTCTCGCGCCAACCGCTTCCAAGCTGGGGACGCTGACCAAGCCGCGTGAATTCAATCTGATGTTCAAGACGATCATCGGAGCAACCGGAACCGAGCAGGATGCGGCCTTCCTGCGTCCAGAAACGGCTCAGGGGATCTTCGCGAACTTCAAGAACGTTGTTGATTCGAGTCGCGTGAAGGTGCCATTCGGGATCTGCCAGATTGGAAAATCATTCCGCAACGAGATTACGCCGCGTAACTTCACGTTCCGTTCACGTGAGTTCGAGCAGATGGAACTGGAGTTCTTCTGCAACCCGTCAACGTCGCTGGAATGGTACACTTACTGGCGGAACCGTCGTTTTGAATGGTATCTCAAGCTCGGGATTAACAGCGACAAACTCCGCCTGCGTGAGCACGACAAAGCGGAGATCGCCCACTACTCCGTTGGGACAGCCGACATCGAGTACGCCTTCCCGTTCCTGGAAGTCGGCGACTACGGCGAACTCGAAGGAATTGCCCACCGGGGTGATTTCGATCTTCGCTCGCATATGGAAGGCAAGCTCAAAAAAGACGAGAACGGCAACCTCGTTCCGGAACTCAACGCCGATGGACAACCGAAGTGGCGCGGGTCGGGCAAGGATCTGACTTACTTCGACGACCAGACTCGGGAGCGTTTTGTCCCTCACGTCATCGAGCCCTCTGCGGGAGCGGATCGCGGAACTCTGGCCTTCATCTGCGAAGCGTACTACGAAGACGAAGCCCCGGACGAAGATGGCAAGATGCAGTCGCGGACCGTCATGCGGTTCCATCCGAAACTGGCTCCCGTCAAGGCGGCGATCTTTCCTCTCATCAAGAAGGAAGGGATGCCCGAGACCGCCGCGAACATCTATCGCGAGTTCAAGGAAGCCGGCCTGAACGTCGTCTACGATCAGCAGGCGGCGATCGGGCGTCGGTATCGACGACAGGATGAGATCGGGACGCCGTTCTGTATTACGGTCGATGGCGATACGGCGAAAGATGGCGCGGTGACGCTGCGAGATCGGGATACGCTGGAGCAGACGCGGATTCCGATGAAGGACGTTGTGGATGAGGTGATTAAGCGGATTCGCCAGGCGTAACCACGCATCAGATTGAAGATCATTTTTCGACACAGAGGACACCGAGGTAAGAAAACAGCCAACCAGATTCTGGCTCTTAAAACTCTGTGTTCTCTGTGCCCTCTGTGTCGAAGCTTCTCTTCAGCCTCGCCTAAGATTTGGCACTGATTTCCAGGATGATGGCTCGGTCGTATTTTTCGACGAGGTAGACTTGGAACTGCTTTTCGGCGTGGTCGATGAATTCGCTTACCAGGCCGCGGCCGGGGTCGCCGATGTAGCAGAGTTTGCCATCGGTGAGCGATTCGCTCAGGAGGCGCAGGATCGGTTCGTGGTGGCGCTTTTCGTAGAGGACGTCGCTCGCAACGAGGATGTCGAAATCGTTGTGTGGGAGCGGTTCTCGCCAGTCGTAGGGGAAGCCGTCGTAATTGGTGAGGTGGTTGAGCTTCGCGTTGACGAGGGATGTTTTGACGGAGACGTCATCGTAATCGGTGAAGATGACGGGATGCCCTTGAAGGCCTAATCCGAGTCCGACTAAACCGACGCCGCAGCCGAGTTCGAGGATGCGACGGCCTGACGGGAGCGGGTTGTCCTGAAAGTAGCTGACCATGCGCTGGCTGGTGGGCCAGACGTACGCCCAATACGGCATGTAGCCATCGGCGTCGTGTTTCTGATGGACCTGGGGATCATCGAGGAGATCATCAGCGCTCGAGGGGCGGACGATTTTGGCGCGTCGGTTGCCGAGGTCGATTTCTTCTTCGCGCCAGCCTCCGCTGATCGGGGGCAAGTCATGCATCCGCAGGGTCCATTTTCGAGGTGCGTCGTTTCAAACGGAAGAACTTGATCCCCGGAATGAGGAAGCATAATGCGGCGATGATCCCGAAGATCCCTACGGAAAATTTTGGGACGAGCGCCATGACAATCGATGTCGCAAACAGGACGAGTGCCTGGATGTAAAACTCACCCGAGAGAATCCCTGCCTTGACGAGGAAGACCATCGCCGCAGCGAGTGCGAGGACGGGCGAGAGTGTCAGCGCGGGCAGGCCGAGCAGTGCTTCGACTTCGTACAAGAGGATCGTACAGGCCATACTGCCGGCCCAGGTGTGGGCAATCTGGCGTTCCACGAAGGTCACAGGTCCCGCGCGACGTCGCAGGTTCCAGAAGATGTATGCCCATGTCCCCAGCCCGACCGTCCAGAGCGCCAGGTAGGCCAGTCGTGACGTGACTCCCATCAGCTGCATCCCGTTGGTGATGAAGCAGATCACCAGCAGCACGAAGGCATGCCAGATCCACAGCAGTCCCCAGTTTTCGAGAACGACAACGTGGTGTGTTGGACGCAAGGCCCGGCTGATGACCTGAACCATGCGTGAGGAGCGAGCGGAGACGGGCTCGTTATTCAGGTACGCTTCCAGGTCGTTGGCGAGGTTGCTCGCTGACTCGTAGCGCAGGTCCGCCGGTTTTTGCAGGCATTTCAGGATGATCATTTCCAGATCGTCGTCCACACGCCGGTTGATCAGGTGAGGCGGGATCGGGTCCTGCTCCAGTACCATCAGCATCGTGTCGACGGGCGAGGTGCCCAGAAACGGCGGACGTCCGGTGACCATGGCATAAAGGATTGCGCCGAGGCTGTAGACATCGGTTGCGGCTGAGATCTTTCCTTTCGCGCCGGCAGCCTGTTCGGGAGCCATATAACTGGGCGTCCCCAGAACGGCTCCGCTTTGAGTGATCGACGAGGAGACTTTGACACCCAGCTGTGTCGACGATCCCGGATCACGAGCGGGATCACGACCGGGAACCGGGACACGCTTGGCCAGTCCGAAATCGGTGAGAAAGGGTTGACCGTTTTGATCGATAAGAATATTCGATGGCTTCAAGTCACGGTGAAAGATGCCATGGGAATGTGCAACCGCGATTGCGCGACAGATCGGAATTAAGAGGCGTACCGCGTCGCGCCGAGACAGTGGCCCTTCATCGAGACGACGAGCCAGCGTCGTCCCGTCGATGTAGAGCATGGTGAAATAGGGCTGTCCCTGCCAGTTGCCGAACTCGTAGAGCGGGATGATGCTGGGGTGATTGAGGCGGGCGGCGGCTTCGGCTTCGATGCGAAATCGCTCGAAATCTTCTGGTGTCGCGACGTCTCCACGCAGAATCATCTTCAATGCGACCGAGCGATTGAGAACCGGCTCGCGTGCTTCGAAGACGATCCCCATGCCGCCCCGTCCGAGTTCGCGGATGATCTCGAAGTTGCCGATCTGCTTGAGCGAATCAGGGATGCGTGACGCGTCGGTGCGTAAGAGACTGACTTCGCTGGGAGTCGAGGCTTTGCTCCAGACGTTAGACGTCTCACCGAGGCCGAATTCACTGGCCAGAAGTGCCGTCGCCCAGAGGCTGCGCAGTTCCCCCTCATATTTGGGGTAAGAGCGAAACCAAACCTCAGGATCAATATCCCCGGTGGCGTTCTGTATTTCGAACATCTGCATCAGGACCGCAGCGAGATGCTCTTCCTCATTGGGATAGTCTTCTCGCGACAGGAGCTTGATGGTCGCTTCTCCGCTTCGTAACTGCGACGTCATGACTGCTGTGAATCCTCCGCACCGCCGAGGACTTCGCGCAGTCGACGAAGTGCCCGCAAGTGACGCATACCAGCCGCGGCTGGGCTGACGCCGAGCAGAGTTGCGACTTCGCCGTTGCCGAGTTGCTCGTAGTGACGCATGAGCAGGATTTCGCGGTCGGGTTCTTCGAGGCGATCGAGGGCTTCGAGGAACTGGGTTTCGAGTTCTTTGCGGATGGAAGCGGCGGCTGGAGTCAGTTCCTGGTCTTTGAGAAAGGACGCGAGTTCCTTACTCGAGTCTTTGTCGCCTGCGGGAGCCTGCAGTGATTGTTCTCGATCGACCGAGCGGCGCTGGGCCAGGCGGTGTCGGCGGTGCATGTCGATGATGTGGTCTTGAGCAAGTTGGCGCAACCACAAGTGAAACGGGATTCGCGGGTCTTTCAGGTAATCATCGAGTCGACCGGTGGCTTCGAGCATGACATCCTGAACGATGTCGGAAGCGTCCAGACGTCGCGCGAGGGCTTGGTCAAGCCGCAGATGCACGAGGCGACGCAGTGGCGTGCGGTGACGCTCGATCAAATCATTGACGGCATCGGCTTCGCCCGCTTTGACCTTTGCGAGCAATTCCTGCGTGTTATCCTGCTGAGGCCACATTGCGTGCATTCCATGGGACTTAAAGCATCGTTGGAACGTGTATGGGAATTATAGGCGATCTCTGGCGTTTCGGATACAGAGATGAGATTCACTACAGATGAACAAAGATAGGCAGGGATGTAGAGTAGACACGAGAAAGAAACCCTTAATGAAAGTTTCTATTCCGTATCCGTGTTTTTCTGCGTTCATCCGTGGTTCGGTTTTCCTGCTGGCGAAATCAGTCGAAGCGAGATTCTCGCAACCGGCCGATTGAAGATTCGAAGTGACGTCGCTGGCGTTCTTCTCGGTGTGGATCGCCGGTCATGGCGGTCTGGAGTTCTTCGACGTTGGCGCGGCAGCGTCGGCAGCCAACGGTTTCCAGATGGAACTTCGCATAGCGGACCAGTTCCGGGTCATCCAGCAGGCCGAGGAGATAGCTCGACCAGGTCGTGCGGTCAGGGCAGCTGAGGCCGTGTCTGGCCCAGACGGCTCCGGGGGAGACACCTTCTTCGGACTGGTTTCCGAGAAGCTGGCTGGCTCGGACGCGCAGGTCAGCGGAGTCACGCATCGCCTTTTCCAGACGAGCACTCTCTGTCTCGCAGAGGCGTTCTTCGAGGTAGGCGACCAGTTCTTCGTCGGAAAAGTCGCTGACGGGGGTGGTCATAAATGTTGCTCCGTCGGGACACTGAATTATTTATGAACGGTGGGACGTTCAACTGGATTACCTATGAACGGCGGGGCGTTCAAAAAGTTCAACGGGCTCCATGTCGCGCAGGTTCATCCATCCGAGTTTAATTTCTGGAAACATCCCTGCCACCTCAAAAAAGAACGGATCGACAAACCCGCTCATCCCCCATTCCTGCACAGGCACATCGAACGGAAAGCTGCGGGATTTGATCAGAACAAACCGCGACGCGTGGATCTCACCAGCCAGTCGCAGAGCAATCGAGTCGCTGGTGACATCCCATTGATGCGGCAGCGTTAATCCACTCAGAGAGAACTCGACGATCTCCATCCATGCTTTGGGGAGCAGAATCGCGACACGGCCTTTTTCCCAGGTTCGTTTGAGTTGCTCCTCATTGGCGACCAGTTCCGAGCCGGGGAGTAGAACCTGCAACAATCGAGCCGTCAGGTCCATGGAGTCGATCGCCAGCCAATGCGACTGCTCGCTCGTGAGGGGGAAGATCAGATCCCAGTTGCGTACCACGTCAGCCGCTGTCCCGCCGCCAACAACGATCGCCACGTTGCGCGAACGAAGTCCCAGCAGCAACTTGCCCAGCGCTCCCGGCAGGCCCGGCCAGTCCAGCAGACTTCCTCCGACCTTCAACAGGACCGCCCCGGCCATGTGTTGCACTTTCAACTAATCCTGAACAATTCGTAGGGTCCGCTGTGCGGACCGTCAATCGACGTTCCATCCCGAATCGTGTGTTGAGTGTCGATGAGAGACTTTGTGGACGTTCCTGGCAATTTCACGCATTGATGGTCCGCACAGCGGACCCTACGGTGATAAGCCCTAATCAATCAGCTTATTAATCGGGAACTCAACGATCCCGGTTGCACCGACGTCGCGCAGATGTGGGATGATCTTCCGCACGATGGATTCATCGATGATCGTGTTGATGGCGACCCAGTCCGGATCGGAGAGGGCCGAGACGGTTGGCTTTTGCAAGGCAGGCAGGCCGTTGATGACGGCTTCCAGGTCTTTGCGTCGCACGTTGAGCATCAGGCCGACTTTGCCTTCTGCGTTCAGACACGACTGGAGCATCAGCGCGAGGTTATCGAGCTTGGCTTTCTTGAAGCTGTCTTTGAGAGCGTTCTTGTTGGCGATCAGGCGTGTCGTGCTTTGCAGGACCTCGTCGACGATGCGCAGATTGTTGGCTCGCAGGGATGAACCAGTCTCGGTGACTTCGACGATCGCATCCGCCAGGAGAGGCGGCTTGACCTCGGTGGCACCCCAGGAGAACTCGACGTCTGCCGTGACGCCGTGTTTGGCGAGATACTGGTTGGTCAAGTCGACGGCTTCGGTCGCGATGCGTTTGCCTTCGAGGTCTTTGACGGACTTGATCGGCGAGTCTTCAGGCACGCAGAGGACCCAGCGGACCGGGCGACGCGAAACCTTTGAGAAGATCAGCTCGGAGACTTCGACGACATCCTTGCCGAACATCCAGTCGTAGCCGGTGATGCCAGCGTCGAGGATGCCCTGTTCAACGTAACGGGCCATTTCCTGGGCGCGGATCAGCAGACACTCGATCTCCGGGTCGTCGATGTCCGGATAGTACGACCGCGACGAGAACTTGATGTTATAACCGGCTTTTTTGAACAGCTCTGCCGTGGCTTCCTGCAGCGAGCCTGCCGGAATTCCCAGTTTCAGAATCGACATAACGCGTTATTTCCTCAGAGTGAACGATCTGACAGCCGCAGAGTAACACGAAAAAGACCCTACTTCCACTGTGACGGCCTGTGAACGGCTGATTGAGCATGCACGGAATGGGCGTTCAATGGCCAAAGGGTCGTGTTCTTGCGGCTTCGCCGTCGTGGGTTGGGGGCAACCCCGACTACCCGGGATGCGGCTGACATCATTCACCTTTCGGCTAGAAACGATGTTGACGATCTGTGTTGACGCCGATACTGTGAAATCGTCCGTTGCTACTCTCTGTCAGCTTGATTGCGTCTGCTGATGTGGGGAGACCGATTCCACGGGAGTCCGCAACCGTCTCGTCCTGCCTCCGGCCCTCCCTCCTGCCGGTCTCGATCAACGAGTCGTCGTCATGTTGCGTTTTGTTGTGTGCCCTGCCCTGTTGATCCTGTGGCTTGCGATGACCTCGCGAGCGGCTGAGGATGTTTCTTTTCAACACGAGATCCTGCCGCTGCTGTCGGATCACTGCTTTGCCTGTCACGGCCCCGACGCGGGGAATCGGCAGGCCGATCTTCGACTGGATGAGGAAGAGGCTGCGAAAGCTTCAGCGATCATTCCGGGGGATGCGGAAAAGAGCGAACTGTATCGTCGTATTGCGTCCAGCGATGCCGATTTGAAGATGCCCCCGCCCGATTCGGCGCATGCGCTGACGCCCGAGGACATCAGCAAAATCCGACAATGGATCGACAGCGGGGCGAAGTGGGAAACGCATTGGGCGTTCACGGCTCCAGTAAAAGTCGATGTGCCTCCGGTTCCGACGGGCATGACTGCTCACAACGAGATCGATGCGTTTGTCCTGTCTCGCCTGCAACAAGATGGGCTTTCTCCCTCCAAACCAGCGACACGCGAACAACTGATTCGACGCGTCAGTTTCGACCTGACCGGGTTGCCGCCAACGCTTGCGGAGATTGATGACTTTCTCAACGACACGAGCGCGCAGGCGTATGAACGGGTCGTCGACCGCCTTCTGGTCAGCCCTGCATTCGGCGAGCGCATGACCGCAGAATGGCTGGACGTCGCAAGGTACAGCGATTCGTACGGACTGCAGGTCGATCGGGATCGTTTCGTCTGGCCGTGGCGTGACTGGGTGATCAAGGCGTTCAACGAAAACATGCCCTACTACCAGTTTCTCACTCAGCAGATCGCGGGTGACTTACTGCCGAATGCGACCGACGATCAGATTCTCGCGACGACGTTCTGTCGCCTCCATCCGCAGGAAGCAGAAGGCGGGAGCGTTCCCGAGGAGTTTCGTGTTGAGTATGTCGCAGACCGCTCGCAGACAGTCGGGACGGCGTTCCTCGGGCTGACGTTTGAATGCTGTCGTTGTCATGATCACAAATACGATCCGCTCAGTCAGAAGGAGTATTATCAGTTCACGTCGTTCTTCGATAACGTCGATGAAGCGGGGCTTTACTCTTACTTTACGGAGTCGATCCCGACGCCGACGTTGATGCTCGCCGATGAGAAACGCAAGCAGCAGTTTGCGGAGTTGAAGACGACATGTGATGAAGCGGAACGCAAGGTGAAAAAATGCTTGTCGACTTCTGATGAGGCCTTCGCGAAATGGGCTATGACGAAGGACGCAAAGCCCTCAGAACCGCTCACGGGACAAATTGCGTATCATGACTTTGAAGCCAATCCCGCCGAAGGAACCACACTGGTTTCCGGACGTGTGGGACAGGCTGTTAAGCTATCTGGCGATAAAGGCTATCCAGTCAACGTCGGCAACTTCCAGCGTCATGAGCCATTCTCTGTCAGCTTGTGGATACACACGCCGGATGTGAAAGAACGGGCGGTCGTCTTTCATCGTTCGCGGGCCTGGACAGATGCAGGCAGCCGAGGGTATGAACTGCTAATTGACGACGGAAAACTGGCGTTCTCTCTGATCCACTTCTGGCCCGGTAACGCGATCAGTATTCGGACGAACGACCGGTTGTCAGTGCAGGAGTGGCATCACGTCACGGTCACGTATGATGGATCGAGCAAAGCCTCCGGGCTCGCGATCTGGGTTGATGGGAAACTCGAACCGGTCGACATCGTGCGAGACAACCTGACCAAGAACATCACCGGCGGTGGCGGCGATACGATCACCATCGGCGAGCGGTTTCGCGACCGTGGCTTTACGGACGGGCTGGTGGATGAATTCCGTGTCTTCCATCGAGAGTTGACGCCGCTTGAAATTGCTCAGTTGCGTGACGGGAAGAGCCTGACCGAGGCGATTGGAAATGCAACGACATCGGACGGACTGAAAGAGTATTACCTTGCCACCAGCGACGAGGCTTACCAGCAATCGCTCGCGTCATTGCAAACTGCTCGTGAAGCGTATTTCAAAGCCCAGGATTCCACGCAGGAGATCATGGTCATGCGGGAGATGGAAAAGCCACGGCCGACATTTCTCCTGGCGCGAGGTGCCTACGATGCCAAAACAGAAGAAGTTCCGACCACCACACCAGCCAGCTTGATCCCCTATTCCGACTCGCTGCCACGCAACCGCCTGGGGCTGGCTCAATGGATGACATCACCAGCGCATCCCCTCACCTCGCGCGTTGCAGTCAATCGTCTCTGGCAATCAATCTTTGGCAATGGACTGGTCCGCACGCCTGAGGACTTCGGACGACAGGGACAACACCCGACCCATCCCGAACTCCTTGACTGGCTGTCTCGCGATTTCATCGACCATGGCTGGGACATGAAACGCCTGATCAAGCAGATGGTCATGTCGTCGACCTATCAGCAGTCGACCGAAGCCTCCGATGAGACGCTCGCCAAAGACCCGCAGAATCTTCTCCTCACGCGAGCCTCGGCACACCGACTCTCAGCGGAGATGCTGCGCGACAATTCGCTGGCCGTCAGCGGACTGCTGGTCCGCGACCTCGGCGGTCCTCCTGCTCAGCCTTATGAAGTGGAAGCCTCCTTCAAGCCGGTCAAACGCAGTACCGGCAGCGGGCTGTATCGTCGTAGCCTTTACACCTATTGGAAGCGAACCGACCCGGCCCCCGTCATGATGACGCTCGATGCCTCCAAACGCGATGTCTGCCAGATGCGACGCGAACGGACCGCGACCCCGCTCGAAGCGTTCGTCCTGATGAACGGGCCACAGTTCGTCGAAGCTGCCCGTGTTGTCAGTCAGAAAATGCTGGCCGAAAGCGCGGATATCGACCAGACGCTGACCCGTTTATTCCGCATGCTGGCAAGCCGTTATCCGACGGACAAAGAGTTTGACATTCTCAAAAAACTTTATAGCGATCAACTGTCGTATTTCCGTGACGACGCCACTCGGACCACGCAATACCTTGGCGTTGGTGATACGAAATCGCCCGAGTCGATTGATGCGGCTCAGCTGGCGGCGTTGACGTCGGTCGCGAATGCACTCTTCAGTTTTGACGAAGTTGTCAACCGTCGGTAAAAGGATCTGCCATGAAACGACTTTGTACCGGGTTGGACTCCTCGCTGCTCATGCCGCGTCGGCAGATTTTGCAGTCCTTTGGTGCGGGACTGGGTGCAATCGCGCTCGCGGATCTGATGGGACAAGCCTCATCTGTCCGCGCCGATCAAGGCATCCTCGAAGCTTTGCATCATGCCCCGAAAGCTAAGCGAATCATCTATCTCTACCAGTCTGGCGCCCCGTCTCAGCTGGATCTGTTCGATCACAAGCCGCTGCTCAATGAGAAGCATGGCGAGCAGCTTCCTGAATCGGTCCGAGGTGGGCAGCGTCTGACCGGGATGAGTGGCAATCAGTCGAGTCTTCCCCTGGCTGGTTCTCCGTTCAAGTTCGCCAAGCACGGTCAAAGTGGCATCGAACTCAGCGAGTTACTGCCACACACAGCCAAAATCGCAGACGAGCTGTGCATCATTCGCTCGATGTACACGGAGGCCATCAATCACGGCCCGGGCACGACGTTCATGCAGACCGGCTCGCAGTTCCCCGGTCGTCCGACGATTGGCGCCTGGCTCGATTACGGACTCGGTTCCGAGAACGACAACCTCCCTGCCTTCGTCGTCATGACGACCAAAAATAAAGGGGGACAGCCTCTTGTCGCCCGTTACTGGGGGAACGGCTTTCTCCCGTCGGAACATCAGGGAGTCCGCTTCCGTTCCGGCGATGATCCGGTCCTTTATCTGAGTAACCCTCCTGGAATCGATACCAACAGCAAGCGTCGCATGCTCGATGCGCTGCACGATCTCCACGCCGCTCAACTCGAAAAGCATTCCAGTCCCGAAGTCGAGACCCGTATCGCTCAGCACGAACTCTCGTTCCGCATGCAAAGCGCCATTCCCGAAGCGACAGATCTCTCGTCCGAGCCCGATCATGTCTTCGACCTGTACGGCCCGGGGTCGCGCGATCCCGGCACGTATGCTGCCAATTGCATTCAAGCACGAAGACTGGCCGAGCGTGGTGTCCGCTTCATTCAATTGTTCCACCAGGACTGGGACCATCACGGCAGCCTGCCGACTGGACTTCCTGCCGAATGCAAGCAGACCGATCAGGCGTCTGCGGCTCTCGTCACCGACCTCAAGCAACGCGGCCTGCTGGATGACACGCTCGTCATCTGGGGTGGCGAATTTGGTCGCACCAACTACTGCCAGGGCGAATTGACTCCGAACAACTTTGGCAGAGACCATCACCCGCGCTGCTTCTCCCTTTGGATGGCAGGCGGCGGGATCAAAGGGGGCCTCACCTACGGCAAGACTGACGACCATGGCTACAACATCATCGAGAACCCCGTCCACATTCACGACCTCCACGCCACCATCCTGCACCTGATGGGCATCGACCACGAACGCCTGACTTACAAATACCAGGGTAGACGTTTTCGCCTGACCGACGTGCATGGCAACGTCGTCAAAGACATTCTCGCCTGAGAGAGAACCTATGCCTTCTTCCCGTCCTGAAAGGACGATTTCTGCCAGCCCAGGATGAAATCCTGGGAGCATGGCAGGAAAAGGCGTTTTCGTCCTGTAGGGACGGATTCAACGCGAATGCTACGTGAGCCGTCCCTACAGGACGGGAGATTGTCTTTCTGTCATCGTTACCCCAGGATTTCATCCTGGGCTGACTGAAAATGGCCCTTCAGACCTGAGGCGAAGATGTGAAAATCGACATCGAGTCGACATCAACATGTGCAACGCGGGACAGCGGCTCGGACGGAGCCTCGCCCTCCCGCATATGACCAATCACAATTAATCCTGAAACAACCGTGGGGCGAATTCGGCCAGGTAGTCGCGCCACACCACCCAGCGGTGGGCACCTTCGGTGATTTTGTACTCAACGGGATAGCCTGCTTCTTTCAGCTTCTCGACGGTCTTGTCGGACGTGGAGAGCAGAAAATCCTGCTTGCCGATGCCGAACCAGAAGAGTTTGACGTGATCGGAATTCGGTGGGTTCGTCAGCAGTTCGGGATGGTAAGTGAAGAGATCATGACCGGCAGGGCGGTCGAGGAAGCCGACGATGCCGATGGCTCCGGAACTGAAGACTCCCAGGTAACCGTAGTCTTTGAGGTTGAGCAGACCAGCGTGCAGTGTCTGGGCGCCTCCCATAGACAGGCCAGCCAGGGCTCGGTGGGCAGGATCAGTCGCGACTTTGTAGTTAGCTTCGACGTAAGGGCGGATGTCTGTTTCGAGCTCCTGGCGGAAGCGATCAACTGTCGCATGGCGCTCATCCCCCTTCAGAGAGTTGGGCGACATCGGGCCCTGGTGACCATCTGGCAGGACGAGAATCATCGGCTTGGCTTTACCGTCGGCGATGAGGTTATCAAGGATGAAGTTGGCGCGACCGACAGAGATCCAGCCTTCATCGGAATCGCTGTTGCCGTGGATCAGGTAGAGGACGGGATATTTCTCCTGGCCGTTGGGATAACCAGGAGGGGTATAGACGGTCATCCGTCGGTCCATATCGAGGACCTTCGAGCGGTAGAAGATTTCCGAGACCGCGCCGTGAGGAACATCGCGTCGGTCAAACAGTGGTGAGCCCGGAACATAAACGACGCTGGAGACACGCAGATTCGACTGGCTGGTCGAGGTGTTGTCGGGATCGATCGCGATGCCACTGTCGACGTTGAAGTTGTAGCGGTATGCGCCGGAAGGGTTCTTGCCGGTCGTTCCTTCCCACAGGCCTTTGTCACCCTTCGTCAATGGCAACTGGCCTTTCTCAAGTTCCATATCGCCGCATTGGACGAAGACTTTCTCTGCGTTTGGAGCGAGGAAGCGAAACGTGACCCGGCCATCTTCATGGACTTCAGGGGAAACGTAATCAAACTGGTTGAGTTCTCGCTCTTTCTTTTCCTGAGCATGCAACTGAGAAGCGAGTGAGAAGGAAAAAGCCAAGCCGAGTAAGCAGACCAAGGAGCGCATAGAATGCCTTTCGTCGCGGAGGTCGATAGGGAAAGCGTGACCTAGTCAGCATGACTGGGCTGGATGCATTCGTCAACGTCCGACGAACGCATTGTGCTGCTGATTTGTGTTGGGGATCAGACAATGAGCGACGAGCAATCCTCGTACGCTCCCTCTTGATGACTCAGGCGGATCAAACGGAACACGACTCGATGAAACTAGACGGCGACTTTTTGTCGTTCTTCCGTAGGAACCAGATTTCTGTAGACGCGTTCCAGCAGTCCTTTGAGTGTGTTTTGCTCTTCGGCAGACAGGCCATCTGCCGATTTTGTGCGGACTTCGACGGCGCACTCGACAATCTTCTGCCAGGCTTGATCGACTTTCACACCAATGCGGATGCGTTTGCAGCGACGGTCTTCCGGGCAGGCGACCCGTTCAATCCAGCCATCGCGTTCCATGCGGTCGAGAATGCCGACCAGTGTGGGGGGCTCGACGCCGATGCGGTGGGCCAAGTCAGACTGGGTGAGCTGTCCCTCTTTCATCAGCCATCCGATGACCTGGGACTGACGAAACGTGATGCCCTGCGGGCTGATCGTGTCGTTAAAAATCCGGTGATAGGCTTGGGTCGTCTGGGTGAGCCAGAAGCCGACGCTTTGCTCGAAATCGTAGGGTTCGATGGGCATAGAGGTGAATTCCGTCAAGAAGTGGATTTGTTAGCAGGCTAACGTCATGCAGCCGGTTAAGCAAATACGTTTTAAACTGCTTGCATACAAATGCAAATAGTCTTATGTGTTAATTGCTTAGTAACCACATAATTATAACGAAATAACCGCCACGATGGCGAAATGTTCGCCGGGAAGCGAGAGGAAATCTCCATAAAATTTTTATCACTGCGCATAACAAGTGCACACTTCGCAATGATTTAGAGCGGAAGTGTGCACTTGGTGATTCAAATTCGATGTTAGCGAGATGGCGTGAAGTTTTACTTCGCTCCGAACTTCACTTTTTTACCGCCACCCTTAAATGGTCGCGCACCTCCGGGTTTTCCCTGGCGTGAAAAACCTGAAGCAGGTTTTCCATCTCGTTGCGGTTTGCCATCTCGAGGTGCGTATCCATCGCGTGGTGCAAAGCCTTCGCCTTGTGGCTTACCTTCGCGACGAGGAGCAAAGCCCTCTCTTTGTGGACGGCCTTCGCTGCGTGGAGCAAATCCGCCTTCGCGTTGTGGGCGACCTTCACCGCGTGGAGCGAAGCCACCTTCGCGTTGTGGTGGGCGACTGTCGCGTGGGGCGTAACCACCTTCACGCTGTGGACGGGCTTCGCCGCGAGGAGCGAAACCTTCGCGTGGTGCGTAGCCGTCACGTTGTTGACCACCTTCGCGGGCAGGACGACCATCGCGTGGAGCGTAGCCGCTGTCACCGCCGCGGGCTTCCTGTTGACGGAAACGTCCGCCGCCTTGTGGGCGACCGTAATTCCCGCCGAACTTGCCTGCGCGGAATCCACCGCCACGGCTGCCGCCGCCGCTGCGACGATCGTCGAATGGGCGTGATTCGGCACGTGAATCGGAGTTTTCTGTGTCGACCGTGATTTTACGGTCGGTCAGGTATTCGATGGCTCGCAGAAGTTTGCGTTCGTGGCCATCGCAGAACGAGATGGCTTTGCCGTAGGCACCAGCGCGGCCCGTGCGGCCGATGCGGTGGACGTAGCTTTCGGCTTCGTCTGGCAGGTCGAAGTTGAAGACGTGGGTGATGCCATCGACATCGATCCCGCGAGCTGCGACATCGGTTGCCACCAGCAGGCGGACTTTACCGGCCTTGAAGTTGTACAATGCTTTTTCGCGAGCCTTTTGGCTCTTGTTGCCGTGGATGGCTTCCGAGGAAACCTCAGCAGCGAGAAGCTGATCAGCGACTTTGTCGGCACCGTGCTTGGTGCGGGTGAAGACGACGGCACGTTGAACGTCCTGCTCGCTGCAGAATTTGAGCAGCAGGTCGATTTTCTTCATCTGCGATACGAAACAGATCGATTGATCGATCAGTTCAACGACGTTGATCTTCGGCACGAGGTCGACGCGGACTGGATCTCGCAGGACGGCGTTGGCCAGTTGCTCGATCGCGGCTGGCATCGTGGCCGACAGGAAGATCGTCTGACGTTTTTCAGGCAGAGCAGCAGTAATGCGTTTGAGGTCTGGGAGGAAACCCATGTCGAACATGCGGTCTGCTTCGTCGATGACGAAGAACTCGATGGCCGACAGGTCGATCAGACCCTGACGCATCAGGTCGCACAGACGTCCCGGGGCTGCGACAATGATATCGATCCCCTGCTGGAGTGTTTTGACCTGACGATATTGGCCGACGCCGCCGAAGATCGTTGTTTCACGCAGGCGTGTGTGACGACCGTAGGTGCGGAAGCTTTCTGCGATCTGGGTGGCCAGTTCGCGGGTTGGAGAGAGAACCAGAACGCGTGGCAGACGTCCGCGTTTGAGCGATCCTGTGCCGGCATTCATCAGTTGGTTGAGGATGGGAAGTGCAAACGCAGCGGTCTTTCCTGTCCCGGTTTGAGCAGAACCGAGGAAGTCGCGACCTTCGATGATGGTCGGGATCGCAGCGGCCTGGATCGGGGTGGGAATCGTGTAACCTTCAGACAGGATGCTGCGGACGACGGCTTCGGTCAGTCCGAGATCGGTGAATTTGCAAGTGGCTTGCGGAATATCTGAAGATTGCGGGGCATCTGAAGATGGCGGAACAACCGAAGATTGCGGGGCATCTGAAGATTGAGGAACATCTGACGAAGCTTCGTTAATCATAATCACTTTCAAACGGCACGTTCCCCGAGCCCGCAGAAGTAGGGGTCGGAGGGCGTACGCAGTTAGTTAGAAATCTGGCAGGCAGCGCGCAGACTGTGATCTAGCGAGCTGAAAAATAGCCAGGTCCTGACACGGAACAGGACCTAATGAGCGGGACGCAACCTTGCGTCACTAAAAAACCATTGGACCTGCAGCAATCCAATAGCCCGATTTTTTATAGGAGACTCTCGAAAGGAGGTCTCCGCCGGTAATGGATCAGAGGTCGGAATGATACCGCAGCCCGGTGTGGACACAAGAGGCATTCTGATCAGTGTTCTCGAAATTTCTGAATTAAGGTCTTTTGTCGAGGATTTGGGCTCGATCCCATCGGTGAATGTCGATCCTCTGACTCGAAAAACATGTCAGCGGGCGTCCCTGTGAGAATTGAGGCAAACCGCTTAGAATGGATGTGCAGCTCGCAGTTGTGGTGAAGGATTCCCCAGTATGAAGATCTCTCTCGTCGGACTTGGCAATGTCGGTTGCGCGATCGCACATGCCCTGGTTCTTAAAGGATTTGCAAACGAGCTCGTCCTCGTGTCGCGTCGTCGCGATTTTGCGATGGGGGAGGCGCTCGATCTGATCCACTCCGCGACCTTCGAGGAACATCAGACAGAAGTCTACGCCGGTGATACAGCCGAAACCGCTAATTCAGACATCCTGATCTTCAGCGACTCGACGCACGTTCCGACGGATGATGCTGATAACTATTCTCGCTATGCGGCGGCTGAGTCGAATCTTGATCGGCTGAAATCACGCCTTCCGGAAATGGCGGCGCTGAGTCCAAAAGCCAGCGTGATCATCGTGACGAACCCGGTCGATGTGATCACGTATTTCGCGGTCCAGCTCTCTGGTTTCCCTTCGCATCGCGTGATGGGGACGGGGACTTTGCTCGATAGTGCACGCTTTCGTGCGGCGATCTCGCAGGAACTGACCATTCACCCGGATGACGTGCGGGCCTATGTCGTCGGTGAGCATGGCGACAATCAGGTCGCTGCTTTCAAGGGGGCGACCATTGGTGGGGAGCAGATCGACAAGAATTCTAAACGCCTGGAAATGGCGAGAATCACCGCACGAGAAGGCATGACGATCTACGCCCAGAAGGGCTACACGAACTACGGAGTCGCGGGGGCGACCTATACGATTGCAGAGTCGATTGCCCGCAATCTCAAGCATACGATGCCAGTCAGTCTGCTGATCGATAACTATTACGATGTCAGCAACATCTGTCTGTCTTTGCCTGCCGTGATCAGTCGCAAAGGAATCGAGCGGGTTTTGCGTCCTCAGCTCGAGCCGGATGAAATCGCGATCTTCCGAGAAGGGGCAGCGCGCGTGAGTGAAACGATTGAGAAGCTTCGACCGAGACTGGGTTAGTCTGTCGGCGATCGTCCGTCAGGATTCGCTTTATTCGGTTTCGTCCAGCCAGTTCAGCAGGAGATCGATGGTTTCGTCCCGGGTCGTTTCGTTCAAGACTTCGTGGTAAGCCGATTCAATTGAAACAAAGCGGCTGCGCGGATTGCTGGCGCAGTATTTGTCGAAGAAATGACGGGATGCTTTGGGCGAGACGATGACATCCTGGGCGGCTTGCAGCATCAGGACCGGGACGGGGAACTGCGACGTTTCCGCGAGGAGCTTCTGGCGGGCCTTTTGAGTCGCGAAGAACCAGCTGGCGGTGACGGAATTTTGGAGGTCAGGGTCTTTGCGACGCGCCTGGATGGAATTGGGATCGTGGGTCAACTGCTCAGCAGAGATATTGTTCTTGAAGCGAGTGCGAGGGGCGATGTGGAGGAGCAGGCGGCCGAGCGTCAGCTTCCAGGTCGGGACCTGGATGGCGAGTTCAACCAGAGGCGAGCTGAAGACGACTCGATTGGCTTGGATTGCTCCTGTCTGAAAAGCCCGCTTGACAACAAGTCCGCCCATGCTGTGGGCCATCAGTGAGACTGATCGGGGCGAGGCTGCGGTGTTTTCGATGACGCTTTTGAGGTCCTCGATGTATTCATCGACCGAGGTGATATCGACGCGTGGCCCAGCGGATCGGCCGTGGCCGCGGAAATCGAAGGTCGTGACGTTCCAGCCGTGTTCGTGACAGGTTTCTGCGAATTTCAGGTAACGTCCCTGGTGTTCGCAGGCTCCGTGGACGACGACGAGATGCCGGGGGCCGGGGCTTCCGGTGAGGGAAGACGCGTCCACGTCAGAATGGACCCAAGTATTGACTGCGAGGGGAGTTCCGTCGGTAGAACTGACGGTATGTTGGCGTGGCGAAGTTGGAATTTCCAGACACTCCATTTGAAATAAACCTTGATGACATCGCAGCTTAGGATGCTATACTGGAAATTGAGGGAAGTAAATCTCGAACATCTGCCAGTTTGTGTGGGTTATATTAACGTGGAGTGATGTCTCCGCAAAATCCCATCTTCCGATCATCTCCGCTGACAACAAATCGTACTGGGTAAACATTCATGCGAACCATGCTTGCGAAACTCCAAGGACTGCGTTTCGAAGAGGTCAAAGCCTGGGGAATGAGCTTCATTGTTCACGTCGGGCTGCTGCTGGCGTTTGCAAGCATTACGCATGTGACGATTGAGCAGACGCAGAAACTACTGGTCAAATCTGACATCGACAAGCAAAGCGAAGAGCCGGAGTTTGACTTCCAGGAATTCAAATTCTCCAGCGAAGCCTCCGATCAGATCGGCGGCGGTGGAGCGAATAGTCTGGGAAGTGGAAGTGGTGCTTTGGCTGCGACGATGCACGCCGGGGATGCGCTGCCAGGAAATGTGGTCGAACGAGAAATCCGAAACGACTATTTCAAAGTCGACATGCCGACGTCCATTCCGATCTTTCAGCCCTCCAATGCGGAATTGACAGAGAAGGTGGCTGTCGCAGGGCAGACGGAGCGGGTCAGTGGCGTGAAAGGGGCGATGGATCGACTCGCGTTTGAAATTGCGGGAATGGTCAAAGACAAGCCGACGCTGGTGATCTGGGCATTTGATGCTTCGGGGTCGCTGAATAAGCAGCGCGAAGACATTTCCAAGCGGATGAAGCAGGTTTACGAGCAGCTGGGGCTGATGAAAGTCGGAGCAGAAGGTGCGCTCAAGACGGCGGCGGTCAGTTTTCAGCATCAGGTGAATGTCTTGACTCCTGAACCGATTGATTCGGACAAGATCGATGGATTGCTCGAAGCGATCAAGAAAATTCCAGTCAATCTGGAACAGCCTGAAGAGATGGTTTTCACGGCTTGCGAGCAGGCGATCAACAAGTGGATGGCCTATAAGACCAAGCAGCGTCGGAATATCGCGATCATCATTGTCACCGACGAGCGTGGCGATGATATGAATAAACTGGAACCGCTGATCGACGTCACGCGTCGATTCGGGATCAAGGTTTACTGTGTTGGCCATGCGTCGATGTTCGGCAAGCAAAAAGGGGTAGTCGACTGGACGTATCCGGACGGGTATGTTGGTCCGGTCGATGTCGATCAGGGGCCTGAATCGTTCTATCAGGAACTGCTCGATCTTCCGTTCTGGGGGAGTCAGAACCTGGCACTCGAACGGTTGTCGGCTGCTCAAGGGCCTTATGCTCTGGCCCGGTTGTGCAATGAATCGGGCGGGATCTACATGATTACCGACGATTCGAAGGCGGAATACAACTTCGATCCTGCGGTGATGCGGTCTTACCAGCCGGATTATCGGCCTGTGGAAGTGATTCGCGCGGAAGTCGAGAAGAACCCTGCGAAGATGGCGTTGATTGCGGCGATTAATGCGTCGTCCGTGGAACGCATTGAGGCTCCTGCGGTGGCATTTCGGGCGGATCGTGACGAGATTTTAAGAACGGAACTGACGGAAGCGCAGAAACCGCTGGCAGTGCTTGATTATCGTCTGACTCAGATGCTGACGGCTTTGGAGCAAGGTGTGAAGTTCCGAGATGCGATTAAAGAGCCTCGCTGGCAGGCGAGTTACGATCTGGCGCTCGGGCGGGCTCTCGCGATTCGCGCGCGGGCTTTCGGTTACAACGTGATGCTGGCGGAGATGAAGTCGTCTCCGAAGACGTTTTCTGATCCCAAGAAGTTCAATCAGTGGCGGTTGATTCCGAGTGATAAAGTCGAGTCTGGTCCACAGGTGAAAAAGCAGGTCGACCTGTCTCGTCAGTATCTGCAGCGGGTCATTGATGATCATCCAGGGACGCCTTGGGCGTTGATCGCCAAGCATGAGTTGTCTCAGCCGCTGGGCTGGGAGTGGCGCGAGGGGACGATGGTGATCCCGAATCAACAGGCGATGGATCCGAATCGTCCGATGTTGTTGCTGGAAGAAGAGATGCGGATGAACAACATGAACCGTCCACCTGAACGCGTTAAGCCGAAGCTTTAGGTTCGTAGGGTGGGGTTTCGCGCGACGCCTGGGGAGTGTTTCCCGGAATTTGGGGCAGACTGCGGGGGCAGCCACGTCCGGTAAACATGCATTTCTGACAAACGCATCAGATTCGCTCTATCCGGCTCAATGGGAATGAGTTACATAGCCGATCCCTGCAGAAGAGATGACTCATTTTCCCTACCAGAGCGATCCACGGATGGATAAACTGCTCCGATCAATACTGAATCGAAGTCTGATCGGTGGGATCGTATTGCTTTGTGGCTGCCGGATGGTCGATCAGAAGCAGGCGAAGCGATCGAGTGATTCTTACCAGAAGCAGGCATTATCTCAGCAGGCAAAACAAGCTGGGAATCTGTGTGAAGCACGTCAGTTGCTTGAGCAGGCGATTCGTATCAATCCCAATGACGCTGGTAACCATTATCAGCTGGCGGATGTGCTGGCCAAAGAGAAGAACCATGCGGCTGCTGTCAGTGAATTGATGCGGTGCAAGGAGTTGGCTCCGAGTGATGCGCGTACGTATTCCCGTCTTGCAAAAATGATGCACGATGAAGGAAGTGAAGAGAAGGCGCTCGAGCTTGTCGAGTCGGCTCTGCAGCTTGACCCCTATCGCGTCGATGCGTTGATGGTGCATGCGAAGATCATGCAACGTCGTCAGCGTCACGATGAGGCGATTTCGGATTACCTGCTGGCGATGTCTCAAAAGCCGGTTGTTTCGGACGTTGCAGTGGAGTTGTCGTCACTTTACCAGGAACTGGGGCGGCATCAGGAAGCCGTTGAGGTCCTGCAGCGTGGGCTGAGAGAATGTCGGGATGAAGTCGGAGTACAGGAAAAACTGTATTGGCAGATTGGGTTGGCTCACGCCGGGATGGAACAGTGGGCGATGAGTGAGCATTATCTTTCGTCGGCTGTGAAAATGGAGAGTCAGCCCGGGTCGGCCCAGCTGCTTTATCTGGCTCAAATTCAAAACCAGATGGGTGCGAAAAGTTCAGCGATCGCGACTCTGGAGCGCCATGTCGGGCTTTATCCCCATGAGCCAGACGGGTTTTCGATGCTGGCGGATTTACGAGGTGTTCCGGCGAATCGGACGATCGCCGCGGATGATCGGGGTGTTAGTCTGCCGGTGAGAACGGCGTCTACGGAAGTGTTGAATTGAGTGGTGGATGGTCGGTTGGGAATGGTTTTGGCTGTTGCTTTACTAGGGAAAATGGGGGCGAATGAGTGCCTATGCCCCACCCTCATCCGTCAGCGAAGCGCTGACCCCTTCTCCCTTGAGGGGAGAAGGGGGTGAATGGGGCGTTGATGGTTATTCGTTGGGCAGGGGGAGAGGGGAATGGGGGCTTGAACTGCCCTCGGTTGTTTTGTTTGTTATAGAAAGCTTATTGGCGCGATGCCCTCATCCGCCTTCGGCACCTTCTCCCGGGGGGAGAAGGGATGATTGTGTTAAGATGTAACGATTGATTCGGGGTTGCTGGCTGGGGTGGGTGTTTGGTGTCGATAGAGTGAGGGTTGAGTACCTTGCCTTTCGACATGGATGTGTGAACCGGCAATGATTGCCCCAGCTCCAGCAAATTATCGTGTGCAGATGGACCTCTATTCGGGGCCGATCGATCTGCTTGTGTACCTGGTGAAGCGGAGTGAACTGTCGGCCACGAATCTGAAGATCTCGCTGATCGTCAAGCAGTTTGTGGACTATGTGGAAGTGCTGGAATACCTCGCGCTGGATGAGATCGGTGACTTTCTGGTCATGATCACAACGCTGCTGGAGATCAAGAGCCGCGAGTTGTTGCCACGGGCGGCGGAAGAAGTGGTTGAAGAAGAACAGGCGGCGACGAGTGGGTCGCCGGGGTCGCAGCTGATTGCACAGCTGATGCTGCATAAGCAGTTTCAGTATGCGATCGGGGAGCTGAAAGCGAAAGCGGATGTGTGGCTGGATCGTTATCCGCGAATGGAGAGCAGCAAGCCTTCAAGTCGTCGGCCGCAGTCGCTGGATTACATCAAAGATGTCGAGCTGTGGGATCTGGTGAGTGCGCTGTCACGCGTGATCAAGATCAAGCACATCGAGAAGCATGAGCGGATCAAGTTCGATGAGACGCCTTTGCACATCCACATCAAGATGATGGCGGATCGGATCAAGGAGCAGAAGGAAGTCTCGTTTCATAGTCTGTTCAAAGAGGTATCGCATCGGAGCGTGATTGTCGGGATGTTTCTGGCGATCCTGGAGCTGTTGCGTCACCATGGATTTCGGGCTGTGCAGGCGGAAGACCATGGGGACATCATGCTTTATCCGCCGGTTGAAGAACGGGAGTTTGATGAATCAATCGCGGTCTCGTCGTCGGGGGATGATGCGGTGAAGGAAGAGGGACATTGATGTGGTTGAATTGCAGAGATTGGGGAAACGGACATAATGGGGAGAGGTTGGGCGGGATTTGAGAAAAGTGCCTGGCGCTTGTTGTGGGATTGAGAGCGAACGGATGCCTATCGCCCACCCTCATCCGTCAGCACTGTGTTAAGTAAACACCTAAGGTGTTGCGCTGACACCTTCTCCCCTCAAGGGAGAAGGGACTAAAACGGCTCCCCTCAAGGGAGAAGGGACATTCCGAAACAAGATTGGATTGGTTTTGTGCCATGCATGTGGCTTATGGCTTTGAGGATCTGAACGAGCTGAAGCGGAGTTGGTTGACGATCGGCAACTTTGATGGTGTCCACCTGGGGCATCGGATGATGTTGCGGGAGTTGATCGCGTGCGCGCGTCGTGATGGGGAGAAAGCGGTTGTTTTGTCGTTTGATCCACCGCCGCTGGCTGTGCTGAAGCCGGATCTGGTGTTGCAGCGGTTGACGACGCATGCCCGGAAGATTGAGTTGCTGCATGAAGTCGGCGTGGATGGGCTGGTTGTTTGTCAGACGTCGCTGGGGCTGCTGGATTTGTCGGCGCGGGATTTTTTCGAGCAGATTATTGTGGAGAAGTTGCAGGTCACGGGGATTCTGGAGGGGCCGAATTTTTTCTTTGGGAAGAATCGCGGTGGGGATATTGCGATGCTGCAGGCTCTGTCTGAAGAGCATGGAATCAAGACGAAGATTGTTGAGTCGCTGGGGGTTGATGGGGAGATGATTTCTTCGACACGGATTCGGCAGTATCTTTTGAGCGGCGATGTCAAGAAAGCAGGTGAGCTGCTGGGGCAGCCTTATGAATTGACGGGGCGCGTGGTGACGGGGGCTCAGCGTGGGCGTTTGTTGGGGATGCCGACGGCGAATCTGGCGACGGTGTTGACGGTCGTGCCAGCACAAGGGGTGTATGCGGGGCGGGTGGAGATTGGTGGGCGTGACTATGCCGCTGCGGTGCATATTGGGCCGAATCCAACGTTTGAGGAGGGAGAGTCCAAGATCGAGGTGCATGTCCTGGATTTTTCCGGTGATCTTTATGGGTCGGCGTTGAGCGTGACGTTTTTCGAGCGATTGCGGGGGCTGGAGAAGTTTCCGGACAAGGACGCGCTGGTGGCTCAGATTGGTCGTGACGTCAAAAACGCGCGGGACTGCTATCAAAGGGTGTGGTCGTCTCGTCTATAATCGAAGAACGACCGATGGAACCGATTGCTGGAGCGGATTGACTGCCATGCGTGACTTGATTGATCAGAATACAGACGGACGCGATTATCGGCTCTACGTGCCGCATAACGATGGTTGGTTAGGACGTGTGAAGCCTGACAGTACGAAGGAGTACTGTTACATGAAATCGCCGGGAGAGGATTATTATCATCTGTTGCAGGTGGGTGAGATTTATCTGCAGCGCGGGCATGAGAAGGTTTGTTTGACGTGTGCTCTGCGTAATGGAGTGATCACGGAGAATCGACTGCATTGGCAGCATCCGCCGAAGTCGAAGCCGATGCCGATTTGAGGTCGGATGAGTTGATGGATCGAATCACGAACGAGTGATGGGTTTGTGCTTTCCCGCTGTGATTGCGGCGTGATGAGTGAGATTTTGTCGGATGGCCGCTTTCGAGCGAAGCGATTGGGGAATTGTTCTTAACGCAGGTGAGCGATCCTGCTAGGATGCGCGGACACGCAGCAGCTTTGGTGCTCGTCGTGGTGAAGGAGTAGTCGGTGGTGGACGGGCCAGTTAGTCGTCCGATCTACGGCCTTTGAATAATGGGATCGATGGAAATCATGTCTTGTTTTTTGAGTGTGTGGTCACGATACGTTTGGGTTTGGGCGTTGGTTGGTGGGCTCGTTCTGGCTGACCGGGACGCTTTTTCTCAGGCACCCAGTCCTGCGAATCCTCCTGCATCCAGGCCGTCTGCCGCGACGACACAGCCGAATTCAGCGCAGGCAAGTTCGACTCAGGCACCTGCGACACAGGCCACAACGAATCCTCCTCCAGCTGAGGCGGCGGAAACTGCAACTGAGCAGTTGCGTAAAGAGTCGATTCAGCAGCGCATCACAGCCGTCAACACAATGACGGAGATGCCTGAAGCGACCAAGGCGGAGATTCTCAAGAACTATCAGAACTCGGTCGCGGAAATTGATCGTATTCTGGCGGCTCGCAAAGCGATCGAGACTTTCAAGAAGATCATTGCTGATGCGCCGGCTGAAATCGAAGCGGCGAAGAAGGCTCGTCAGGATGGATCCAAGGATTCGACGAAGACCTCTACGGCGATGCATGAACAGATTGAGGGGATTCAATCGGCAGCTGAGCTGGAGAAGCTACTGCAGGAAAGTGAAGCTCAGCTGAAGGAAGTGACTTCGGCGTTCAGCAAAATTGATGGCGAGCCGAAGGTTCGTGCGGATCGAGTTGCTGCGATTCAGGCGATCATGCAATCGAACAAAGCAGAGCTGGATCAATACGCTGCGAGCAATACTCCTGCACCGGCGGCAGCAACTCCTGATGCGCCGCCGACGGAAGAGTCTCTTTCGAAGATGACTTTCCAGCAGATTCACCGCGAGGCACTGCTAGCGGTTCAGGAACGACTCCAACTGGAGCTGGATAGTTTCAAGGCGACTGCGGATCTGTTGCCACTGAAGCTGGATACGCTGGCTGTCGAGAAAGTCCGGCTGGAAAAGCTGGTGGCGACGTTGTCGGCTCGTGTCAATGAGATGCGAAAGAATGAAGCCAAGAAGGAGGTCGAGGAGAAAAAGGAACAAGCGAAGACGGTTGCTCCTGAGTTGGCTCCACTGGCTGACGAACTGACTGCGCTAGCAGAAGTCCGCAATGATATCGCTAATAAGCTGTCTGCGCTGAATGAAGAAAAAGAGCGGATGAGCAGTATGCTCACCACGCAGCAGAAGCAGTTTGAAGAAACGCAAAAGCAGACAGCCAGTTCTGGAATGTCTGCTCAGGCGGGACAACTTCTGCGGCGCGAGCGGGAAGCGCTGCCTGATACGACGACCCTGGAAAGAGAGATCGTAAATCGTGATGAACTGCTGGGGAATGCACGTTTCACCAGCAACGAGTATAAAAGCAAAAGGCTGGAATTTGCTGATCTGGAGGCCAAGAAGACACAGTGGCTGAATAAACTGCGGGCGGAGAATCCTGCGTTTGAATTGACAAAGGAGCTGGAAGCTCAACTGGATGATCTCCTGGCCCAACAGAGGGAGCAGACCTCGGATATTACGGGAGATTATGATGAATACATCACACGCTTAACCGAGTACAGCGAGATTGAGCGATCGCTGATCAGCGATACCAAGGCGTATTCGGATTACATTCGCGAACACGTCTTGTGGATTCGCAGTACGTATCCTCTGACGACGGCGCGCGAGTTCCGTCCGACGCCTGAAGCGGTTGCCTGGGTGATCTCACCGGAGAACTGGATGGCTGTGGGGAGTGAGCTGAAGTCAGATATTTCTCGTCGTCCTGAGTTGTGGTTTGTGTTTTCGTTGAGTGTGCTGGTGCTGTTTGCATTTCAGCGGCCTGTGAGGCGGTGGTTGATCAAGGAATCAGACGTTGCGTCTCGACGATCGGCGATGGAGTTTTTGCCGACGCTGAAAGTGATTGGGTATACGTTATTCCTGACGGCATTGGTGCCGATGACATTGGCGTTTATTGGGTGGAGGTTGTCGTCTTCGCTGTCGGAGTTTGCGTTTGTGCGAGCGTTTTCGGATGCGTTGTTGTCAACGAGCGGAGTCTGTCTGTGTTATGAGTTACTTCGGCATATCTGTCGACGAAAAGGGCTGGTACAGTCTCACCTGGATTGGGAATTTGATCGTCTGCCTGCGATTCGACGGTCGTTGCTGCTGAGTGTCTGGGTTAACCTCCCGCTGTGGTTTGTCGTGATGCTGCTGGAGAGTCAGACAGAGGAGGCTTTAAGGTCGTCGTCGCTGGGACGACTGTGCTTTCTCGGCTTGATGGTGATCAATATCGGTTTCGCGATGTCACTGTTTAACCTTGGGAAAAAGCCGGTTCCGGAAGTGTTTGAGACCTGGGATGCCCCACTGAAGTGGATAGTCGTGGTTTTTCTTTGTGCGATGGCCCTTCTGGCGATTGTTGGATATTACGAAACAGCTCTGGTGTTGACCGAGAGGCTCTTTTTGACCGTGATGTCGATCTTTCTGATCGCCGTGACGAATGGTGTCTTTGCGCGGATGGTGCTGGTGAATCGTCGTCGGATCGCTGTCGAGCAGGCCAAGATTCGTCGCGAAGCTCAAGCGCAGGCTCAGACTTCTGAATCGCCGGTATCGCCGGTCAATATCGCTGCACGAAACGCAACGGAGGATCTGATCGATCTGACGTCTGCAACCGCTCAGACACGCAAGTTCATCCGGGCGGCTGCTCTTCTGCTGGGGATGTTTGTTGTCTGGCAGATATGGGAAACGGTCTTGCCGGCTTTGAATCAGATCGAAGCATTCCATGTTTCCGGTGAGCCTGAAGGGGTCCTACACCTTGGGGATATTATTTTCCTGGGCTTCAGTCTGGTCATCACGTATCTGGTCGCGACGACGCTGCCTGGTTTTATCGAGCTGACGATTCTGGCGCGACTGCCGTTGGACAAGGGAGCGCGATATGCCATTTCCACTTTGTCGAGTTATGTTGTCACGTTGATCGGAATCATTATCGCCGGGGCAACTCTCCGGTTGAAGTGGGATGACATCCAGTGGCTGGTGGCAGCCTTGTCGGTGGGGCTTGGTTTTGGTTTGCAGGAGATTTTTGCGAACTTTGTCAGCGGATTGATCCTTCTGTTCGAGCGGCCGATTCGTGTGGGCGATGTTGTGACTCTAGGGAGTACGACAGGTCTGGTGAGTCGGATTCGGATTCGTAGTACCACCATCACGGACTGGGATGAGAAGGAATATATTGTCCCGAACAAGGATCTGATCACAGGGAGCATTCTGAACTGGACGCTGTCGAGTACGAGGAATCGAGTCGTGCTGAGTGTGAGTGTCAGCTACGATTCTGACACGCGCAAGGTTCGACGGTTGCTCGAGGAGATTTGTCGAGATCATGAATCGATCATGAAAGAACCGGCGCCGCTTGTGAACTTCGATAAGTTTGGCGACAGTGCCCTGCTCTTTGCGATTCGTTTTTACCTGCCGACGCTGGATAACCGAGTCAACATTATCGATGAGATTCATAATCGGATCATCGAGAAGTTCCGACAGGAAGAGATCGAACTGGCATTCCCTCACCAGGATCTGCGGATTCTGTCTTGGCCAGAGATGATGACTCGATCGTCCGGTATGTCGACGCCATCGTCAAAGGCTCCCGGCGAGTCGAATGGCAGTTCGATCCTGCAGCATTGACTGATTCCGATCACGAGTTAAGTGGTGACTGGTTTCAGGCGGTCGCTTTTCAGGTCTTGAGAAGATTTTGGATTTTGCGCGCCATTTGTTCCAGCGGTACGACTTGATCAGCGAGTTCTGCCTTGAGGACGGATTTGGGCATCCCGAAAACGGTACATCCGTCGGGAGCCTGGACGAGGACGTGGCCGTTGTTGCGATGAACCAGTTCGCAGCCAAGGGTTCCGTCGCGGCCCATGCCGGTCAGGATGACGGCTAAAAGTGGTTGATCGAACGCGCTGACAGCTGAGCGAAAGGTGTAATCGACGGCGGGGCGTACGCGTTGTTCGGGGGGATCGTCTGTGAGGCGAACGCAGATATTCGAGAATCCCTGGCGGCGCAATTCCAGGTGCTTTCCGCCGCGTGCGAGGATGACTTTTCCAGGGGAGAGCAACATCCCTTCTTCTGCTTCGACGACTGTGAGTTCGCTGGCTTCATCGAGCCGAGCGGCTAATGTCGACGTGAACTTCTCGGGCATATGCTGAATGACGATGACGGGGACAGGGAGATCGGCGGGGAGTTCCGGAATCAGCTTTGCGAGGGCGTCGGGGCCGCCTGTGGAACAGCCGATGAGGAGTGCTCCGAAAGAGGTTGCCTTCTCACCGCTGCGGGTCGGCGAGGTTTGAAAGAGGACGGGCTTAGGTTGGAGTTCTGGAGATGATGTTTCGCGGAGCGCGTCGATGCGTTCGATGAGTTCGGCTCGCAGGAGGGCTTTTGTTTCCGCTGGGTTCCCGGTCGAAGGTTTGACAATGAAATCGAAGGCACCTTCGATCAGTGCATCGGTTGTCACCTGGGCGCCGGAGGTTGTGAACCGGCTGATCATGATGACCTTTGTTGCTAATTTGCGGCGTTTCAGCTGACGCAGAACTGCGATGCCATCGACTTCGGGCATCTCAACATCGAGGGTGACGAGGTCGGGAGAAAGTGATTCAATCTGCTCGGCGGCCCGGGTGCTGTCGCTGATGCTTGCCACCAGTTCGCAATTCGGAATCTCCTTGATGACGTTTCGTAACATCATCCGAAAGAGAGCCGAATCGTCGACAGTGACTATTCTAAAGGGGGCCATCGACGATCCTCTAACTCATCCGTGTTGCAGGCTGTTTCGAAAGAATGATTCGAGAACGGCAGGATCAAAGGGCTTGACGATGAAATCGGCAGCACCGGCAGCGATACATTCTCGTAACTTCTCTTTTTGATTGACGGCACTGACCATCACAACATGCGCTTCTGGATTGACCTTGCGGATGGCCTTGAGGGCATCAAGACCATCCATTTCGGGCATGACCATATCGAGGGTGACGAGGTCAGGCTGATGTTCTTCGTACAAAGAAACGGCAGCCAGACCGTTGTTTCCTTCTGCGACGACATCCCATCCTGCGCGGATCGCGAGTTCGCGAATCTTCATCCTCATGATGAGTGCATCATCGACAATGAGCAGTCGATTCATACTTCGTTGCCTTTAGGGTGTTGTCTCCGGACGAGCGGAGAATGACAAAGATCAGATTCGAACAGGGGATTGACCAACGACTTCCACGATGACTTCCCCAGTGGAGACGTTCAAAGCCATACGTCGGCCCTGGGTGCCGCCGCAGTGGCTGCCGGAAATGGGAATCATCAGTTGTTGGAGCAGTTCGTTGACAGCGACGAGATTCTGGTCTCCGATGCTGCGCTGGGTCTTTGTTGCGAACATATTGGCGCCTCCGGCGATCTTAGCGGAAATGTAAGAGGACTTGACGCCTAACTGAATCATCTGGCGAATCAATTCGGGAATCGCGGTATCTGCATACTTGCCGATGGGATCTGACACGCTGTTGGAACGTGGTAAAACAATATGAGCCATGCCGCCGGTGCGTGTGCGTAGGTCATAGAGGGCGATTCCAATGCACGAGCCCAGCAGTGTTCTCAGGATTCCCTCGTTTCTGACGACGACAATTTCGGCGATGCCGACTTTGCGTTCCAGTTGAGGATTCGATTTCGAGAACGATGGGGAATCCATACGAGAACCGGTCGCCTTAGTTCATGTTGGTCAGGATTTCAGAAAGTTTCACCAGCGAGGAGGCATCCGGGATCAGGAGGAACTTCCAGCTTAATGGACAGCCTTTGAGTTCGAATGAGACGCCTGCGAAGACCGCCTGGGTCCCACTGATCGCCTGATCGAGGAAGGCAGACTGCAGGATGCTGGCTGCGTAATCTCGCAGAAAGATGGGAGGGGAAGGGATCAGTTCGATGGTGCTCGAAGTGCGATCGGAGAGTTCGTTGGAAATGCCATTGAGGTAGGCGCTGCCTGCAATATTCATAGTTTCGAGAACGGATGATCGTTCGATTTCGCCCCAGGCGGTCGAGGTTCCTGTTGTCTGGCCTTGAAGAAGATCGCTGACCATTAGCCCGCTTGTATCATCGAATGCCAGGACCATCAGGCCGGTCAGTGTTCCTTCCATCCCCATGATGCAGACGCAGGCTGGTTCATCATCGCTGCCAATTAACGTCGATACCTCTTCGATCGGACAGGAGCTGATGGAATCGATCTTCATCGTGATGGGAGTCGTCAGCCATCGCTGTAGCGCCGACGAAGCGTCCTGTGCTCCGCGATGGAATGAGGGCATCAATTGTTGTAGCTGTTCGCTGGTCACTTCCCGTTCGATTCTGTTGGTTGAACGCGTTAGGTACTTTTCTGGATGACGGAATCGACAAGTGATGCAGCATCGAGCATCAGGCAGACCGTCCCATCGCCCAGAATGCTGGCTCCGGAGAGTCCTTGAATCTGTGTGAAGTTTTCGGCGAGGGATTTGATGACCAGATCGGCTCGTCCGACCAGTGAATCGACGCTTAAGCCGAGTTTTCGTCCTCGTGAATGCAGGACGACGATGTTGAGCTGATCGGGCGTTTCAGAACTGGAATGCTGTTTTGAGCTGGAAGCTGATTGTGAATCATTCCCATTCCACTCAAAGATGCTACCCATACCGACCAGAGGGATCAATTCACCACGGACTTCGATCAGTCGTTTGTTCTGGACCGTGTGTACCTGCTCCCGGGAAATTGAAACGATCTCGCGGACGTCGTCGATGGGGATCGAGAAGTGATCCTGGCCGAACTTGACGAGAAGACTATGAATGATCGCCAGGGTGAGAGGCAGTCGGATCGTGAAGAGCGTTCCTTTTCCGGGTGTCGAACTGACATCAATCGTACCGCTGAGATCGGAAATGGCGGCACGGACAATATCCATGCCGACGCCTCGTCCGGAGATTTCCGAGATCGATTCTGCGGTGCTGAAGCCGGGATGCCAGATGTAAGAAACGAGCTGGTCTTCAGTCATTTCCTGGAGTTGAACAGGCGAGGCCAGTCCACGTTCCAGGATTCGCTTGCGGATTTTCTCGAGATTGATCCCACGCCCGTCATCACGAATGGTGATGAGAACACTGTTTCCCCGGTGGGCGGCTTCGAGTACGACGGAGCCGATGGCGGGCTTTCCTGCGGCTGACCGTTCGTCCTGAGATTCGAGTCCGTGATCGATCGAATTTCGAATCAGGTGCAGCAAGGGATCGCCGAGTGCATCGATCATGCGTTTATCGAGCTCTGTCTTGTCGCCATGAATCTCCAGATTGACCTGCTTGTTTCGATCGACAGAGAGATCGCGGACAACACGTTTGAATCGGTTGAACAAGGGGCCGACGGGCACCATTCTCGTTCTCAAGACGCCGCGCTGCAGTCCTTTGGAGACGCGTGCAAGCTGATCGACGGCTTCGGCGATCTCGGAAAACTGATGATAGCCAAGTCTCCATAGGTCTGTTTGCTCATCCAGTTCCCCGAGGTCATCCTCTAGGCCTAGAAAGATCTTCCTGAGACGTTTGGTGTCGGGAGAGGATTCCTGGACGCAACTTTGAATGTCATGAAATGCCTGGCGGATTCGTTCGGAGAGATCGCGTGTTTTTCTGCCTTGCGAATCCTGACGCAGAATGGGACTTAGCTCGGTAGCGATTTGATGGAAACGTGACTTGGCGATGACGAGCTCGCCAGTCAGATTCATCAAATAGTCAAGGCGTGAAACATCGACTCGAATGGATTCACTGGCTTGAGTTCGGTTGTCGGGAGCATTTTCGTCCTGGGTACTGGTAGCGGACAGGATCTGAGTGAATTTTGCAGCGGGCGATTTAGTCGATGTGACAGTCTCAGGTGCATTCGTTTCAGTGGGCTGAACTGGAGAGACGGGTTGTGGCGGATCACTTGGTGGAACCAGACCTGACATGGTTCCATCCTGAATCTCGACGGATTCGACACCTTCGACGCTGGCGATTCGTCGTACTTCTTCCAGGGGTTTGGTTGTCACCAAGGTGACGGAGAAAAGCGTCAGTTCTTCGAAACTGCGAACGTCGTCGACGGGAGGATCGCAGGCGACAATTTCGCCGATGGTGGACAGACGCGAAACGATCAGTCTCGCCTTCAGATCAGCAAGTTGAAGGCCTTCTCGAAAGCGAATGACCATTTTCCAACCGCCGGAGATCGTCATGGCGGCGGCTGGTGTCTTGATTCCGGGCGGTTTCGTCGCGGGAGTTGATGGTGCTGATCGCTCCAGCTGCTGGAGCTCATCCAGTAGTTGGGACGGGTCGGGCTGCGTCATGTCGCCGGCGCGTAGTCCCTGGATGAATTCGCGGAAGTAATCGATGCCGCGGAGTATCAGCGTCGTTGTGTCGCGATCAAGAATCGCCTTGCCTGAGCGATATCGCTCGAAGCGATCTTCGAGTTCATGGGCGAAATTGCCGACGGTTTCAAATCCGAGCATTCCCGAAGATCCCTTCAGCGAATGCAGCATTCGGAAGGCTTTCTGCAGCGCTGGGACGTCGTCTGGCTTCGATTCGAGAAGCAGGATCGCGGAGGTCAGTCCTTCGAGTTCATCCTCGGATTCCTCGATATAGACCTGCAGGTATTGCGCAAGATCGTCGGTAGGACCGGAATTTGAGGAAATGGGAGAGCCTTCATCAGTCATGATGGCCTCCCTGGAAACTTTTCTGATAGAGGAACGTGGATCGTTTCTCAAGCGATCCCAGCATGTCGTAGATCCCTTCCGATGGTCCAACGACCAGATATCCTCCTGCACGAAGCGAACGCGTGAGGTGATCAACAACGACCTGCTTGGATTCGCGACTGAAATAGATCAGGACGTTGCGAATGAAAATGCAGTCGTAGCTTTTTTGCGGATTGGGTTCTGTCAGATTGTGTCGGTTGATCGTCACGAGTTCGCGAAGCTGCTTTTTGACGGTCCAGGTCGCGGCTTTTTCGTCCGCATCGAAGTAGCGAGACAGCCAATTCTCAGGGATCTGCTGTACGACTTCCGGACCATAGACTCCCGCTCGCGCTTTATTCATCGACGATTCGCTGATATCGCTGCCGTGGATTTCGATCTTCCAGTTGAGAAGCTTGAGGCGATTCTCGGCCAGGCACATCGCGATTGTGTAGGGCTCTTCCCCGCTGCTGCAGGCAGCCGACCAGATGCGAATGGATTTGTCCTTCTTTCCCAGTCGAGCCTGCTCGCGCATCGCGTCAACGAATTCGGTCCTCAGCCAGTCGAAGTGCTTTTCCGTGCGAAAGAACGAGGTCTCGTTGGTTGTCACAGAATCGAGGAAGCCATCGAGTTCGTCGCGTCCGTTTTTTGACTTGAGGTACGACAGATATTCCTGGAAGCTTTCTTTCCCGGTGGCTTTGACGCGCCGACGAATTCGATTGCTCAACAGCATCACTTTATTCTCCGGGATCTGAATCCCGCTCAGCTTGAAAATGAGCGTTTGAAACTGCTCGAATTCCTGCGTGGTCAACTGAGAAAGATCCATCGTCAATCCGGCTCCTTCATTGCGACTGAGCTCGAACTCAGACTTTGAATTTCACGACGAGATCTCTCAGGGTCGAAGCCTGAGCGCCGAGTTCTTCTGCACTGGCGGCCATTTCTTCGGCACCGGCTGCGTTTGATTCCGTCGTTTTGCCGACGGTTCGGATCGCGATCTGAACTTCCTTGGCGCTCTCGGACTGCGTCTGCGTGGACTCGGCGATTCGATTGATGCCTTGAGCCGTTTCATCGACGGCTTCGACGATCGTGTGCAGGGAGTTTCCGACCTTCTGAGACAGTTCGGCTCCCTCTGCTACTCGTCGCGTCGATTCCTTGATGAGTTGTGTGATCTCTTTGGCGGCAAGACTTGATCGCTCGGCCAGCTTGCGAACCTCGTCCGCGACGACGGCGAACCCCAAGCCGTGCTCACCTGCTCTGGCGGCTTCGATCGCTGCGTTCAACGCCAGCAGATTCGTCTGGCTTGCGATCTCGCTGATCACCTGAATGATGTCATTGATCTGATCGCTCGATTTCTGGATCAGCTTCATCGAAGCGATTGCTTCATTGACAGATGCTCCCCCAGATTTTGCCAAGCTCGACGTTGAATTGGCCTGTTGACGCGCTTGAGTCGCGCTCTCGGAGATCACTGCGATCGATCGCAGCAGATCCTCTACCGATGCCGACATTTCTTCGACCGAGGCGGCCTGGGTCTGTGCTGATTCGCTCAGATTCTGAGAGCTTTCTGCAATCGCCTGCGCTCCCTCGTTCTGTTGTCCGGACGATTCGATCAACTGGCCAATCAGTTCACGCAGGTCATTGCTCATTCGCTGGATGCTTGTCGCGAGTTGAGCCAGATCATCGTCACCGTCGGTTGTCACTTCCTGAGTGAGGTCCCCATCGGCAATTGCTTCGACGATCACCTTCAAACGACTGACGCGCCGTTTAAGATCTTCAGCGGCTGCTTTTTGTCGGGCGTCAATTCGTTCTGCTTCATTCTGTGTCAACACGGCTTTGGTGATGTCGGTGGCGAACTTGACGACCTTCACGACTTTTCCATGTCCATCACGGATTGGATTGTAGGCAGCCCGTATCCAGGCCTCGCCTCCTGTCTTCGTGATCCGCAGGAAATCACCTGCGATGAATTCTCCACGTTGCAGCTTCGTCCAGAAATCGTGGTAATCGCTGCTTTTGACATAGCCCTCCTCGCAGAAGATGCGGTGATGCAGGCCAACGATCTCGTCGAGTTTGTAACCCATCGCGTTCAGGAAGTTCTCGTTGGCCGTGATGATTGAGCCATCGGGTTGAAATTGAATAACGAGGTTCGTCCGTCCGATGGCTTCGATCTGGGCAGCAGAATCTGCCTGCTGATCTTCAAGACGTTTTTTCTCGGTGATGAGATCCCAGTTCAGCATCGGCCCATAATAGTCGCCGTTGTTGTCGTAGAGCGGAAAGACATTCAGTTCCAGGATTTCCGGTCCCAGCTGAATCTGCGCGGTGTGTGGGAGGTTTCTCGGATCGGCCAGAAGTCGACGCTGCATCTCAGGAGCAACGTGGAACATGTCAATCGTCTGGCCGAGCATCGAGTCGACGGGGCATGGCAGAAGATGCTGAAGCTGTCGCAGTGTCTTTTCGGTCGCCGGGTTCATGTAGACGATACGGAGATCGCGGTCAGCGACCATGACGCGGACGCTCGTGTTTTTGACCAGTTGCTCAAAGTCGAACTTTGCAGGCGCCGGGGTGTTTGTTGTCCGACGTCTCGGCTTTTGTGGTGTTGGTTCAATAGCCATGGCATATCCAGTATCAAAGTTGTCTATTTCAAAGTCGTCTGTATCAGAGTGATTTGTTCTCAGTTGTCGAAGTCCCCGAGAGTCTTGATTGACCGTCTTCAAGAGCCAGCTGATGGATGTGTTCGAGGTTTGAGATATCGAGTAGCTGTTCAATTTCCAGCAGGATGATCAGTCTGGTATCGACTTTCGCCAGTCCCGAGATGTAGCTTGCCTGCCCCGTTCCCAGAACGGTCGATGCTGACTGAATCTGATCCGAAGAAATCCGCAAGACTTGTGTGACATCGTCGACTGTGCAACCAACGATTTTCTTTCCAACCTGTGCCACGATTGTTCTTGTTTGAGCGTCCCGAGGTTTGGCCTCCAACCCCAGCAACACTCGAAGGTTGATCATCGGGATAATCGTGCCGCGTAAGTTACTACAGCCTTCCACGTACTCTGCGACTTGTGGCAGGCGTGTGACACGTTCGGGGATCACGATCTCTCGAATATGGTCAATTCGAAAGGCATACTCCTGGTCAGCGAGGACAAAACCGACGTATTGTGTTGACGTTTTAACGACAGCCGTGGTTGCAGGCGTCGCTGTCAGCGGAGGTTGTCCAGGGTCGGCGGGCATCATGTCGCCTTCGTTGAGCTCGAAATGAATGGAGGAATTGGGCCTGGGTGCACTCGCAGCTGTCCTGGCGGGGTGCAATTTCATCCGCATTGCTGGTTTGAAGCACTGCGGTGAAGCCAAGCAATTGATGATCCGCGCAATTCAATACAACTGTCAAGCAAGAAGATCTCGATGTCCGTCAAAGTGGGAGGACTGGGAGGTTAATTCCGGCAACTTTGCAACAATCGGACGAACCGGGCACCGTCCAAATCGCTTTCTCCCAGATAAACGATTCCCTGTCTGGTGGCGCCTGCCACTCGCAGGTGTCCTTTGGTTTCAAAGATCACTGCCGTGGTGCCGCTTTGGCCCTTCAGCTGTTCCAGCTCCGCGACGACGCCTTCTGAGGTTGAATCTGTTGCCACGATGACCAGCTTGAGATCGGCTGTCATTTCGGTGAATTCTTCGCGCGAGTTTTTCACGTCGACTTCCAGTAGACGACTTTCGCGGATTAGGTTCTGTAAGGTTTGCGGAACTCGTTCTGATGTCGCGAAGATGGCGAGTTTGAGATTTGACGGGTCGACCGGTTCAGACAACGGCCCACTCGTGAGATATCTGGAACTCAAAGCATGCACTAACCGCAGGACTTCTTCCAGACGGCATTTTTTAGGAGCTAGTACAACATGCCCATGGTTCTCGGCACGAGAGATTTCGTTCAGGGAGACATCACTGGAGCTAAGTACCGCTGTGAAATCACTTTGCTGGCTGTGATGCAACAGTTCATGGATCAGTTCCAGCCCTAATCCATCCTCAAGCTGCTGAGCTGTTACGAGAAGATCAACGTCACTATCGACGAAAGCTGCTTTCCCTTCGGCGATCGAGGTCACGCTGACGACCTGATCGATCCCTGACTGCTTCAGCGCACTCTTCATCACGGCAGCTTGCAGCTTGGATGGCTCGATCATCACCACTCGTCGCAGTGGTTTTTGAAGTACGGAAGAATCTGTCTCAGAACGCTTGTCATTCGACGCAGTGGCAGCCGTTGACGAATCCGGTGCGCGCTGGTGAATCAGTCGAATCAATTCTCCAGCCATTTGCGCGGCGGTTTCGTAACGATTCTTTCGATCCTTCGACATCGCGCGGGCGATGATGTGATCGCATTCAGCGGGCAGGTCTGTGACATAGTCGCGCGCCTTTGGAACGGGGTCCTTCATGTGTGATGACAACACCGCGAAGATTGTCGTCGCATTGTGGTATGGAAATCTTGCTGTCAGCAATCGAAAGAAAGTTGCTCCCAAGCTGTAAATATCAGTCCCTGCGTCGACGGGTTTTCCTTCCAGCTGCTCGGGGCTCATGTAATGCGGCGTTCCCATGATCTGCCCTGCTTTGGTCACCGCCAGTTGATTTTCCTGAGTGGCGTCCAGAAGTTTCGACAGACCAAAATCGACGACCTTGACGACTCCGCTTTTATTGAGCATCAAGTTTTCGGGCTTGATATCGCGATGCACCATCCCTTCCTGATGAGCTGCGTCCAGTCCCATGGCTGCCTCAGCGGCGATCCGACATGCCTCCCGCCAAGGCAGAGGCTGCCCACCGTCCACTTTGTCGGCCACACATCCACCAGGCAGCAGTTCCATGATCAGATAGTATTGACCTTGCCATTCTCCGATATCAAAAATCGAAACGACATTCGGATGACTTAAGCGGCCGATGGCTTTGGCTTCTCCGAGAAATCGCTGGAGCGCCATCGGCGTTCCTAACAGATCCCGGCTGAGGAGTTTGAGAGCGACTTCTCGTTCGATTAAGGGATCGAACGCTGCATAGACGACTCCCATCCCCCCTTTTCCGAGCAGGGAACGAATCTCGTATTTACCGATCAGACTGCCGGGAGCATGATCCTTGACCAACGGTTTCGAAGACGGATCATCACCCATTTCCACGATTGTCCGTGCGTCGAGTCCCCCTATATGTGTGGTGGAGGTGACACCCTCATCACGTGGACCGGTCGCAGACACGCCCTGATCTGTCGATATCGTTCGATTCAAGATAAATTCGTCGTCGTTTGAATTCATGGGGAACTGCAGCCCTCTTGTCGCAGATGTCAATTCTGGACGTCTTGTCGCACCGCATTCTCACGTGAACGGGATTGTCAATTCGAGTATATCCTGCCGGAGGATAAGGTTTCCATTGTCAACCTGGAATTCAGAGTCAAAGCAAAGCCGTCCAGCATCTGAGAACAATAGCGGCAGATTGCGACGATCTGCCATGCGTTATCTCAGGCACGATAACTCTCTGGCACGTTTAACAGTGACGTATCCGGCAGGACGAATGAGCCAGCGAGCAGGTCTGCATCATGATTGATCAACTCCGGCCAGCGAACATTCGGGAGCGCCTGGACGGCGAAGATTTCTTGTACGGCATCCTGGAACTGGACGAAGCCGAGCGTTTCGCCGGTGTGGATGTGGATGGCCCAGACACCGCAGATTCGTTCCTGGACTTGATCGGTGAGTGGAATGCCACTGAAGATGGCGGTTTCGCGAACCTGCGAAAGTCCGACGAAGGCAACCGGACCGCAGAAGTCCAATCCTCTCGTAAATCCAGGGGTCTGAGCTAATGGCTTGTATTTTCCGGTCGCGGGATCGACAAATCCAATAGTGCCGGCGCCCGACTCCAGAACCCACAATCGGCCGTCATACCAGCGCGGGGAGTGTGGCATTGAGAGGCCTTCGAGCACCACCTCGCCGGTCAGCACATCCATCAAAATGCCGCCGTCCTTTTTGGACGCTCGCCAGCCAGCAGGTTCATCACTGCGGCCAAGTGCTGTCACATAGCGAACCTGGCCGTCGCGCAATCCCATGCCATTCAGGTGACACCGATCTTCCGGCGCGAGACCCGTGATAAATGGCGGTTGCCAGCGTGGAACAAAGCTGTACTGCTCACTTCGTGTCGCCAGACAGGAGAAGCGGGTGTTGACGAACCAAAGTTCGTTTCCGACCCACGCCATCTCGTGAATCTGCATGTCCCCGGTCACATGACCGACGCGTGGCATGTAGCAACAATCGCAGGCTAACCCTGCTTCGGGCATTCCTGAGTCGGTCGCCGTCTGGCGTGACGCGACGGCGTTGTTGGTGTGGTATTCCCAGATTTCATACCGCGTGCCAATCGCCAGCCGTGGACCCTTCACAGCCAGGCCCATCGGCTTGTCAAAGTCACGGAAGTGAGTATTAAGAACGCGACCGTCGCCGCGCACCACGACGAGTTTCCCCGCTTGATAGGTCGTTACCAGCAATGAAGTATTCAACTGGTTGAGGATTGCTGGGAACGTTGTTGTATGAATACTCCGCAACGGTTCGGGAGTCGGTGCTGGCTCCGGTGTCGGTGTCGTCGAGGTTGATTTCGTAGGCTTGTCTGTCAAAGCTGACCTCCTGGGTTGCGATCAAACGCTCGGGACCGGCTTCAAAGTTGCGGTGACTAATGGCTCTGTCGCCGCGGGCGCCACGACGATCGATGATATCGATTCCTCGCCCACCGTCCGCAGTCCATCTCTTATCGAATGATCCGCTTGTTTCGGTATAGATGTCGTCGCCCTGTCCCAACCTGATTGTTACGGGCGATGCGAAGATGTTATTGGCATGCGCGAGTGTGTCATTTCCATCACCAAGATTCATGTTCACATTTTTCGCAAAGCCGGCGGCGATGCCCGACACTTCATCCTGGCCATCGCCAAGTTTGATCGTCAGATTCTGTCGGAACGAGATGCGGTCGTATTTGATGACGTTGTCGCCGTCTTTGAGTTGCAGGTTGACATCTGCATCCATGCGTGTTGGAACCTGGAATCCAAGGAAGCCTTCGCTCGATCCATCACCGTGGACGAAGTAGACATGGTCGGCGTCGCGTCCGCCTGTCACAGTCAAGCCTCGTTTGAGTTGAAGGCGTCCAGCAACGTACAGAGTGTTCTCTCCATCGCCGAGTGTGACCTTAATGGACTTGACTTTACGAAATACCCCGAGCATTGTTTCGAGTTGACCATCGCCCGTCTTGTCAATCCAGACAGAGACGACTCCATCGGCTTCGCCACGGATTCCGATCTTCGAGTGACTTACGCCGCTTTGGTCGGTAATCACCAGTTCGCCTGTTCTCGAATTGAGGGTCGCGACTGCTGATGTTACGTCGTTCGAGAGATTGCTTTCGAAGGCACCGAGGTCGACCTGATTGTTGAGAATACGGGAATATCCAGAGCCTCTCTGATCGGAGGTCAACGCGTTGCCGCTGGCGTCAACGGCGAGACTGTTGTTCCCAGCATTGATCGCGGCGCTTCCTGCCAGAAGAGCCTGTGTCCAGGTCGGGCCGCCGTTATCCTGCAGGGCTCCGAGCATCGGATCCTGGCCGGTGATCGTGTTCGTCAGGCCGGTCGTGTCGCCGTTCTCGATGAGATTGTTGCTGCCCGACATCGATTGGACACGATTGAATAAATCACTTCCTCCAGAGCTGTTAGCGATGATTGTGTTGTTGATCGTGACGTCTTCATAGGATGAGTTATAAAGCCCGCCACCGTCGCTGTTGGACGTATTGCCACTCAGTGTGCTATTGGTGAGTGTCATATTGCTGAAGTTAGCGATTCCCCCGCCTTTACCGCCAGTTGTATTTCCGCTGAGGGTACTGTTGATAATCGTTAACTCACTAAGATTGGTAATACCTCCGCCTCTGGCGAAGGATTCGTTCGCATAGTTCCCGGTGAGGGTGCTGCCGGTCATTGTCATCTGACCGTAGTTGTAGATGCCTCCCCCATCGCCGTAACCCGAATTGTTACTGCTGAGGGTGGTGTCCGTAATCGTTACAATTCCGCCACGGAAGTTATAGATCGCACCACCACCGCCATTACCGTTGCCGGATGTATTCCCGCTCAGTGTGCTGTTGATAATCTTCAAAATGCCGGTGCCTGCATTGGAGATTGCACCCCCATTACCTGCGGTTGCATCGTTTTCTTTCAGGGTGCTTCCAGTGATCGTCAATGTCCCGCTATTGTCGATTCCTGCGCCATTGTCGTAACCAATCGTACTGCCGTTACTGATGGTCAAGCCATTGATCTCTGCCGTCACGCCGCTTTGAACTTCCAAAACTCGTGACGTGTTGCCGCCGCTGATGGTCAGCTGACTGGCTCCCAGTCCGACAATCTTCGTGACGCCAATCGTGTCGCTGAGCGTCAACTGTCCTGTCAGCAAAGTGATGGTCTGTCCCGACAGATTGAGGGCGAACGTGATGGTATCATCGCCAGGGTTAGTGTTTGCCTGGTCGATGGCATCACGAAGGCTTCCTGCGCCACTATCAGCCGTGCTGGTGACGGTATAGAAACCCGGCCCCACACTTGATTCAAACGCACCCATATCGACGACACCACCGATTATCCGGGCAAATCCCGAACCGCGCTGGTCATTCGTCAGACGGTTCCCATCAGAATCGACTGCTAAGCTATTGCTACCGGCATTGATTGCTGCGCTGGCATCCTGAAGCGAAAAGGTTTGCGTGATGCCACCATTATTCTGCAAAGCTCCCAGCAGTGGATCCTGTCCTGTAATCGTGTTGGACAAGCCGGTTGTGTCGCCATTTTCGATCAGGTTGTTACTACCTGAGAGATTGCCGTCATTGGTCAGGTCACCACCTTTGGTACTATTCGCGACGATGGTATTACTCAGCGAAAGCGTGCCAAAGTTCATAATGCCACCGCCCCCACCCAGATTCGCGGTCGTTGTATTGCCACTCAGCGTGCTATTGATAATCTCCAGGTTACCGTTGAGATAAGTGAAAATTGCACCACCATTGGATGCAGTATTGTTGGCCAAGGTGCTGTTGATCAGAACTGCCTTTTGGCTGCCATTATTGTTATTGCTGGTTACGGTGATTGCCCCACCAAAACCGGCTGTGTTGCTGAGAAACGTGCTGCCTGTGATCGTCAATGTTCCAATACTTTCAATCGCTCCGCCGTCGTAAGACGCACGATTGTTACTGAACGTCGTATTTGAAATTGTTAGTCCTGCATCGTTCTGATTCTGAATGGCACCACCGTTACCGTAGTTGGCCCAGTTGCCGGTGAGAATGCTGTCAGAAACAGTCAAACGGCCGGCATTATTGATTCCCCCCCCGCCCCCTTCGTAGTTGTAGCCGTTTTCAATCGTCAAGCCGCTGAGCTCGACGCTGACATTTCCCTGAACGTTGAAAACCCGACTGTTTTGATTACCGTTGACAGAGATTTGGGATGCTCCCAATCCGGTGATTGTCGTCGTGCCGGTTGTATCCGTGAAGCTGATTTGCCCTGAGGTCAACAGGATGGTTTGACTAGATAAACTGGAAGAAAAGTTAATGGCATCTTCACCCGGATTGCTATTGGCTAAGCCGACTGCGTCTCGCAAGCTGCCATAACCGCTATCGAGGTTATTGGTTACCATAATGGTCGCATTCTGCAGTTCGAACGCACCGAGATCGACGCGACCCGCCATCACGCGGTTAAAACCAGACCCGCGCTGATCGTATGCCAGAGGCGTGCCATTGGTGTTGATGGCGTAAGCATCGTTGCCCCCGTTGATCGCGATACTCCCTGCCAGCAGTCCCATTGTCATGGTGGGACCGCCGTTGTTCTGTAGCGAGTCAAGCATGGGATCAGTGCCAGCAATCGTATTACTCAGCCCGTCTGTATCGCCGGTCTCAACAAGATTACGATCTCCCGACATATCGCCGTAGTTACCGATATCGTTACTGTCTATGCTGTTGGCAACAATTGTGTTGTACATCACGAGGGTCGCGGCATTGTCGATCCCGCCTGCACCCTGATCATCTCGCCCGACGATGCCTGTGTTGCCGCTGATCGTACAGTTGGTCAACGCCAGGGATGCGTCTTGAAAAATACTGGTGACGTTTGAAATTCCCCCGCCACCAAACACTCCGGTATTGCCGGTAATTGTGACATTAATGAGTGTTCCATTACCATCAATGTTGTAAAGACCACCACCAGCGCCGCTGGTGTAGTTGTCAGAAATGGTACTGTTTGTAATCGTCAGCGAGCCAGAATTGGTGATACCACCGCCACCTTGCCCATAATAGGACTTGTTGTTACTGATGGTGCTGTTTGTAATCGTAAGCGTTCCCTGACTCACGATTCCGCCACCCCCATCGACGGAGTAGGACCCACCTGCAAGATTTCCTGTGATCGTACTGTTGTTGATGGTAAGGCGACCGTCACTCCAAATTCCTCCCGCATCAGTTTTGGTGTTATTGCCACTCAAAACGCTGTTATTGAGGGTCAGCGTCCCCTTATTGTAAATACCACCGCCATCTTTTCCTGACTCATATCCATTTTTGATGGTCAATCCGTCCAGCTCGACCGTCACATTGTCGTCGATTTCAAAGATACGGCTGGAATTATTCCCGCTAATGGACAACACGCCCGACCCCAGTCCATCGATCGTGGTTGCGCCGCTCGTGTCGGTGAACTCGATCTGACCTGAAGTCAGCGTGATTTGTCCCGACAAGGTGGAAGCGAACTGAATCGTGTCCGCCCCAGCGTTGCTATTGGCCTGATCAATGGCATCTCGCAGGCTTCCAGAACCGCTGTCGTTGAGGTTAGTCACTGTGTAAGCAGAGAGCAGCAGTCGACTCTCCAACTGCGCGGACATCAATCCTGAATAAGCAAAGCGAACTGAATTCCGGCGGGCAGAAGCACGAGTTTTTGTGTGGCGTGACAACTGATTAAAAGATCGCGACGAGAATTGATCTAACCACCAGGAGTATCGTTCTTTGAACATCAGTAGTCTCTAAAGCGGCAAAAAAGGGAGCATGGGGCAAATAAACAGGCCGGGAAGAGGTTACCGGATAATACGTGGATTAACAAGTACTTTTATTTGCCAGGCGAATAATCAGGGGATGAATGATTCAACCTTGTCTATTCTAATCATTGTATCGTTTTTGCACATGAGTCCGCGATCTTCGTGGCCTGCTCTCCTCATCCAATTCGAACGGAACACGAGAGTGATTTCTCGTTCGTATGGCTGCAGAGTGCGACTGAAATTTGCTGGGGAGAAGCCGAGTTGCATACCCATTGCGATGACACGTCACAAATCATCGCCAACAAATTGGACTTTCTTTGGCGTTGCTCGAAACTCCGTTGGTGTCTGACCGGTTTCTCGTTTAAAGAACCGCAGGAATGTTTCCATGTGGAAGTAGCCGCACCGTAACGCGACTTCGTTCACCGTCAGCGATGTATCGCCAAGCAGGTGGATCGCATGAGTCAGCTTGGAACGACGGATGACTTCTGCTGGTGAGCATTTCAATGCTCGTTCAAAGCGACTTTCCAGAACGCGCCGTGATGTTTTCATCGCGGTCGCGATATCGCTGACCTGGATTGGCAAGCTGATCTTCTCTCGCATGTATTGAATCGAACTGCGAACAAGCTCATCCTGAACGAACACCGTATCGACCGACGTGCGTTCTGCAATGCTCCGAGGTGGAATCAGAATCGGCTGCTCCGGTGCAGGGGAGCCATTGATCATTTCAAGCAGCAGTTCGAGTGCACAGGCACCGACACGCCGGGGTGACTGATCGATGTAAGCAATGGGCGTCGGTGCTAACGAGGAAATCAACGGGTCGACTTCAATCGCCAGGATCGCGACGTCATCGGGGACGGAGAGATTTGCACGTCGACAGGTCAAGGTAATTTCATGAGCGATCGTCGTTGTCCAGACAAGGACAGCCGTCGGCTTCGCTAACGATAACAGCCAGTCAGCCATGTTCGTTAACTGGCGTCCAAGATTGAGTTCCCCAACATTCGGTTCGTGCTCAAAGAACGAGACGCGATGTCCTTTCTCTTGAATGACCTGCGCATAGGCGCTCTCTGCGATCCCGGAATAGTTGAGTGTGGGGGGATAACCGACGACGCCGAAATTCGTCCAGCCTCGTTCGAGAAAGAACTCTGCAGCCATCCTGCCGCAGGCGATTTCATCGGAAACGACTTTGGGAATCTCAGTGGAATGCTCGCCCAGCCAGGAAACATTGACGGCAGGGATTTTGCGTCGTCGAATTTCACGAGCGAGATTGTCATCGGTCAGTCGGCAGATCACTCCGTCGCCGCTCCAATAGTCAGGAACCTGGATCGACTCATAGAAGCCACGAGGTTCAAGCGCGAATTCACAAACCCCTGTCTCAAGGCCTTTCTCAGCAACTCCAGCGAGGACTTGCCGACTCCAGGCGGTCGCCGTCTGTACGAGGAGGGCAATTCGTTTTTGTGGCTTTCGCATGCTTTCAATGATGCCCGTATACGTGACTGGAGTCATCTCTGGCGAGGTCAGGATTCGGTTTCACTATAACGACGATCAATGATGAGATTGTGAAGATCTCTTAAAAAAACGAGGACAAACTGTCATCTCGAATGGCGCAAAGCGTCATCGCCAAATCGAGAAAATCAAGGCAGAATTGTGAACGTCGAGGCAACTGCCGGTCAACCACCGGAAAGTTCAGACACATCACACATCTAGCCTTTGCGATCGTACCGTTCACGCGTTTGTTCTCATACTTCCTGGTTCATTCGACGATTTGAATGTTCCGCGTCTTTTACTTAACCGTCCTGGAGAGTTCGATCATGCCTCGCTCCAACTGGTCACGACAAAGCGGATTTACGTTGATTGAGTTACTGGTGGTGATCGCGATCATCGCCACTCTGGTCGCATTGCTGCTACCTGCCGTGCAACAGGCTCGGGAAGCAGCCCGTCGGTCACAATGTAAGAACAACCTGAAGCAACTCGGCATCGCGATTCACAATTATCACGATACACACAATGCGATTCCTCCCTTCGGCCTTGGCGGGAGTGTCACTTATGACTACACGCCTCACGTCAGCATTCTGCCGTATATTGAGCAGGCAGCCCGGTTCGACGTTCTTTCCGCTGGTCGTTTCAATATCGAGCCGTGGCACACCTCAGATGCCTGGAACGGGCAGATTCCGGTCTTCAACTGCCCATCGGATGCTGCTGGCACTCATCCGGAAGGCAAGGCAAGCAATAACTATTGCTACTCAGAAGGCGATCGTCTGATGGAATATTACAACACGCGTAATAATCCGCGTTCTGCGTTTCCAGTCGGACCGGCACGACAATTCAAACACATCACTGATGGCTTGAGCAATACTGCCATCATCAGCGAGCGATGCTCCAGTCCAGAGTTCAGTGGAAAAGACTACAACAAAATTCGTGGCGGGATTCTTCTCAACGTTCAAACCTGGTACGAAGGCCCGCAGACCTGCATGAACTACCGTGGTCAATCAGGTCAGTTTAATCTGGCCCTGCCAGGACGAACGGGTGCTACCAAAGCTGTTGGCGGTCAAGGTTTTTACTTCAGCTACTGGGGATTCAATAACGCTCGCTTCCAGACCATCATTCCGCCCAACGGTCCCAGCTGTTCTTACAACACGACTAATCCAGCCTCGGAATCCAATCTCAACCCTCCGACCAGTTACCACCCCGGCGGTGTCAATTTGTGCCTGGGAGATGGCTCGGTGAGATTTGTCTCTGACTCAATCGATACAGGAAACATGGCTGCCCTGGCGAAAGACGTCTCGACCGGTAAATCTCCGTTCGGAACCTGGGGAGCGCTCGGTGCCATCAACGATGGAGCCGTCGTCGGAGAGTTCTAGTTCACTTGAAAGTATCGGAATGACGACTCAGTGGCTCGCAGGTCATAAGCCACTGAGGTTTTCCTGTCCTCTCTTTTTCTCCTACGGCTAACAAAGTGAGATGTCATGACGTCGAGAATAGCGCAGTTTGTCATTCTGGGACTCATAGTGATTGCGTTGATGCAATCCGGTTGCCAGAAGTCAGGGCTGACCGGCCTTGTACCCGCGAAAGGGATTCTCAAATTTAACGGTCAGGTGCTCGATGGTGCCACCGTCACTTTCGTACCGTCGGGGTCTGGAGTGTCACAAAGAGCGGCTTCTTGCATCACGGACGCGTCAGGTGAATTTTCGATGGGGACGCTCGAGCCGCAGGACGGCGTCTATCCGGGCGAGTATCAGGTCATTGTCATGAAAAAGATCGATTCAACGATCAATACTCATGAAGATATCGATGCGGGCAAAGCACCGTCCAAGACCGGGAAGGACAACATCAAATACATTGTTCCGAAGAAGTATGAGAATCCAGAGACCTCGGGCCTGGATGTTACGATTGGGTCAAAAGGTGATGAGTCAATCGTTCTGGAAGTTGTCGAGTAGTCCCTGATTGTTCCTGGTGAAAGGATGAAGTCTATGTCGAAGACGCCTGCTTGGATGTCTCGTCGCAACTTTCTCAGCCTCACAGCGATGACGGTTGCTGGTTCTACAATCACGTCTAGCAGTCCTTTCAAAGCGAGCGATCGGCTTTCGCCTGCAACCACGAAACCTTCGGGTGCGCTTCGAATCCTGCATCTGACAGACATCCACATCCGTCCCGAAGAGCAAGCCGCCCAGCGTTGTGAACGGCTTCTTACGGAAGCAATTCGTCAGGCTGGCGATTTCGAACTGGTTCTTAACGGCGGGGATTCAGTTTACGCAGTCGATTACGACAACATCACCCGGGAACGCGTTCTCGAACAATGGGAACTCTGGGATCGCTGTGTCGTGAAGCCACTTGGTGGAAAACGCATGCTATCGGCCCTGGGAAATCACGACATGTGGTGGGCGGCTCCCAGCAAGACTCATGACATGTATGGTAAGCAGTATGCACTTGATCGACTTGGTCAGAACAACAGATATCTGAGTACGGTGGAGTCCGGCTGGCTGATTCTCGTTCTTGATGGGAACAACTCCGGACTGCTCGACGAGGAACAGCTCACCTGGTTCCACCAGCAACTCAGGGAGCATGCTGAGCTACCGGTCTTGGTCATGTCACATCAGCCGATTCTTTTCGCGCAGCATTTGTTTCAGACAGGAATGTCAAAACGCAAGCATCAAATCATTGACCCGGTTGTCAACTGGAAGCTGCAGGCGCGTCCGGTTTACTTTATCTCGGGGCATGAGCATATGCTTGATCAAGTCTCCTATGCCAATGTTACGTTTCTCTGTAACGGGGCATTCAGTGGCGCGTGGTGGGAGTACAGCCTGCAGAAAAAAGACATGTACGAAGGCAACAACAGTGTCGCGGGGACACCCATGGGTTACGCGATCATCGACTTGAACTCTGACGGGACGCTCAACAATCAGTACATCGAAACAACGGATTGCCGTGATGGTCAGTTGCTTCCTGTCTAGCGTCTCAAGATCTCTCTGCGGCTATTCACTTACTTCCAAATCGGTCTCCTCGTATGACTTCGAACACTCCATTGCAACAATCGAATCCCGATTCGACGCGCTGGAACACCGTCGTGTTCGCGTCGCTCGCGGGGTTTCTGGCGTACTTTGCGATGTATGCGTTTCGTAAACCATTCACGGCTGCGGTCTATCCTGACGAGACGTTGTGGAATACCGGCGTCCAACTCAAGACGGCGTTTGTCGTCGCGCAGATCTTTGGCTATGCGGTCTCGAAGTACATCGGCATTGATGTCTGTTCTCGCCTGGGCAACAAAAGTCGTGGCGTTGTCTTGATTGGACTGATCGTCGTTGCTGAGTTGATGCTGGTCCTGTTTGCGGCTTTGCCGATGAACTGGAAGGTCGTCGCGATTTTCGCCAATGGTGTCCCGTTGGGAATGGTCTGGGGGCTAGTGGTCCGGTATCTCGAAGGTCGACGCTGTTCTGACTTTCTGCTCGCGGCACTCTGCTGCTCGTTCGTCGTCTCCAGCGGGATCGTCAAGGACGTCGGGCGTTACTGGCTGTATTCGGGTGTGGAAACGTACTGGATGCCGGCAGTGACGGGACTCTGCTTTCTGCCGGTCTTTTTCCTGGCGGTCTGGATGCTGGAGTCGATTCCAAACCCGACGCGACTGGACGAACAGGAACGACAACGACGCACGCAGATGAGCGCTACACAGCGTTCCGCGTTTCTTCGCACTCACTGGTCGATCCTGTGGCCGATGTTTGTTCTCTATACCATCATCACTGCGTATCGTGATTTTCGAGACAACTATGCGATCGAAATGCTCAACAGTCTCGGCTATGAAGGGACTGCAGGGGGCTTTTCGGCGATGGAACTTCCGGTCGGGCTGCTCGTGACGCTGGCATTGGGCGGTCTGATGCTGATTCGTGACAACGCTCGTGCACTCATCGCGATTTATTCCTGCATGGTCATCGGCATGATCGTCGTCGGCTTGTCGACCTGGCTATCAATTGCAGGACAGATCGATGGGATGACGTGGATTGTCGGCATAGGTATTGGGGCCTATCTGACCTACTTGCCGTTCAATGCGGTTTTGTTCGAGCGGATGGTGGCCCTCGGTGGCGGGGGGACTGCGGTCTTCGGGATCTATCTCGCCGATGCCTTGGGATATACCGGCAGTGTGGGAGTGCAACTTTATAAAGATCTGGCAGCTCAACAGCTGGATCGACTGACGTTCTTTCAGGGCTTTTCGTTACTGCTTTCGGTCATCGGTATTTGTTGCTTAGCCGTGAGCGGACGAGCACTTTTTGCTTCCACCATGTTTCAAACAACTGGCAGTCAGCCAGTCAACAACGGGGAGACCGTCCTGGCGACAGCGACGACCCCGTAAATCGTTAGAAAGAAGAAGATGCATTACGACGTTATTATCGCGGGCAGTGGAATCGTTGGACTTGGGCACGCCTGGGCTGCGGCGAAGAAGGGGCTCTCGGTCGCGGTTTTTGAATCCAACGGTCGGCCGGAAGGGGCGAGTATTCGCAATTTCGGAATGATCTGGCCGATCGGTCAGCCAAGTGGCGAAGCGAGAACTCTGGCATTGCGCAATCAGAAACTGTGGGAAGAATTGGGCGAAGCTGCTGGCTTTCCGGTCGAAAACTGTGGCTCTTTGTTTCTGGCTCACCATGATGATGAGATGAGAGTGCTCGAAGAGTTCGCAGCACATTCGTCGTCTAAGGGAATGTCGCTGGAGATTATTAGTGGTGCTGAAGTTCTCAAGCGTATGCCGTGCGCGAATCCCGACGGACTGGTCGGTGGCATGTTCAGCGGAACCGAACGACGCATCCACCCGCCGACAGCGATTTCTTCGATTGTTGCTTATCTGAACTCGGTGGTCGGCATCGACTTTTATTTTGATACGCCACTCACTCGCATCAAGGATCAAAGAGTCTATGCAGCTGACGGGCGTGCCTGGACAGCCAATCGGATCGTCGTCGCCAATGGTGCGTACTATAAGACTCTGTACCCTGATCAGCACCGCGAAGAACGTCTGAAGATTTGCAAGCTGCAGATGATGCTCTCTGTTGCCCAGCCACAAGGCTGGCATCTTGGGCCACACATGGCGAGTGGTTTAACGCTCCGACATTACCCTGCGTTCAACTGTTGCCCATCTCTCCAGCAGGTCAAGCAACGGGTCGCAGAAACAATGCCGGAACTGGATCGCTATGGCATTCACGTAATGGCATCGACCACGCCGAATGGTGAACTCATTCTCGGGGATTCCCATGAATACGGCGACGACATTGAGCCGTTTGATAAAAGCGAAATCGATGATCTCATCATGCGTGAGATCAATAAAGTTATCGTTCTCAGCGATGCTCGGATCTCGCGTCGCTGGACGGGATTCTATGCCAAACATCCTAAGCAGATGTTCTCTGTGAGGGAAGTCGAGCCGAGCGTTTATCTGGTCAACGGTCTTGGCGGGAACGGAATGTCATTGAGCCTCGCGGTCAGTGAATCGGTGATCGATCAATGGGAAACAGCGAAACACTGGGAGGTGAGCAATGAGCCTGCTTGAAACAACGGTCTCTTCGAAAGTGAAGCTGGTCATCTTCGACTGGGCGGGCACGATCATCGATTTCGGAAGTCGTGCACCTGTGGTCGTTATGCAGAACTTGTTTGTCACTCACGGCGTTCCCGTCACCGATCAGGAAGTCCGTGAGCCCATGGAGACAGCGAAGCGGGACCACATCCAGGCCATCCTCGCGATGCCATCTGTGCGATTGCGCTGGAAGAATCGCTTCGGAGCTGAGCCGACGGAGTTGGACCTTGATGGCCTTTTCCGTGAATTCCTACCGATGCAGAAGACCGTTCTTCGTGAATACACTCAGCCGATTCCCGGCGCGATTGACCTTCTGAATCAGCTTCGAGCCAGCGGAATCCAAATCGGCTCGACCACGGGCTATACGCGTGAGTTGATGGAGATCGTCATCCCGTCGGCCAAGGAACGGGGATTATCGCCGGACTTCGTCGTGACTTCCGATGAAGTTCCTCAAGGGCGTCCTGCACCAGACATGATTCAAAAAGTCATGCAGCTGGCAGGTATCGTTGATCCGTCTGAGGTGGTCAAGGTTGACGATACGATCGTTGGTATTCAATCAGCCGTGAATGCCGGTTGTCGCGGAATCGCCGTGATGGCATCTGGCAACTCGTTGGGGATGTCTTTTGAGGACTATCAAAAACTGCCGATCAGCGAGCGCGAGATCAAACTTTCTGAGATCCGCCGGCAGTTCGAGCAGGCCGGCGCTGATGATGTCATCGAGACTGTTGCAGACCTTATGGATCTTCTCGATATCGTTCGATAACGCCCCTCTTACTTCCCCGTTCAATTTGAAGCCCGCATCATGTTGAAACTCCAGGTAGCACTTTTCACTATCGCGCTCGTTGTCATTGGCAGTTCACCCCTGCTGGCACACGACGGTCCTGATCCGGTTGCGCGCTGGCGGTTCAACGAACGAACCGTTGGGTTTGATAAGCTGAATGCTGCCGTCGTTAAAGCGATCCTCGGTCCGGACGGTCACATCAGCGGACAGCATCGAGTCGTTGGTGAAGCTGAGAATGCTCGACTCCATATTGCTGGCGAACGCGCAGTCATCCAATGCGGTGAAGACTTCGCATCGTCGAAAGCGTACCTGCCGGAGAAGAATCTGACTGTTTCCGCCTGGGTCTCGATCGAGAAACCTCAAGAATGGGGCGGCGTTGTCGGGATGATACAAGACAACGGAAACAACGAATCGGGCTGGCTGCTCGGCTACAACGAGAAAGCGTTTACCTTCGCTTTACGTGGCGAGAACGGGACGGGGCGTCTGACGTACCTTGCCAGTAAGACAAAGTACGAGCCTGGCAAAATCTACCATGTTGCAGGTGTCTATGATGGCGAAGTGATGCAGCTGTACGTGAATGGCAAACTTGAATCGACCAGTCAAGAACAGTCGGGGAAGATTGTCTATCCCTCCACCTCGCCATTCGTCATCGGGGCCTATCAGGATTCGGATGAATTCTACTCTCACCAGGGCGAGCTTGGTGAGATCTCGATCTACGACAGCGTTGCCAAGCCAACGTGGGTCGAACATGAGTTCTCGCATCATGCCGGTCTGGCGGTGTTACCTGCCTCGGTCAAAGCCGCTCCACTGGAGTTCGTCATCAAGCCGTATCTCCAGTTTGGAACCAAGACCAGCATGACAGTCATGTGGCGGACCAGTAAGCCCTGCATCGGAACAGTTCTGTACGGCGAGACCAATCAAACGCCAACCGCGATCAAAGACTCTGCTCCGACAACAATTCATGAACTACGAATCGAAGGACTCTCTCCACAAACACAGTACTTCTACCGAACGCAATCGACTGCCGAAGGAGAAGCAACCACATTAAAAAGCGACCTCGCGACCTTCCAGACTGCAGTCAACGAGGAGACTCCTTTCGCATTCGCCGTCATCAGCGACACGCAAGGAAACCCGAAGGTCGCAGGCCAGCTTGCCAGTCATGCCTGGGGACAACGTCCCAGTTTCTTGCTCCACGCCGGCGATCTTGTTGATACCGGTCCTCGAGATGACCACTGGACGAAACACTTTTTTCCCAGCCTTGATCCCTTGATTCGCAATGTCCCGTTCTATCCTGTTCTTGGAAACCATGAGCAGAACGCTCAGAATTACTTCGACTACGTTTCTCTGCCAGACCCCGAATACTTCTATGAGTTCCAGTTCGGCAATATGCATTTCTTCATGATTGATTCGAATCGGAAGGTCGAGCCCGGTTCAGAGCAGTATGAATGGCTTGAACAGGCTCTCAAGAAGTCAAAAGCCACCTGGAAAATTGTCTGTCACCACCATCCACCCTATTCCTCAGATAAAAATGATTACGGCGACTTGTGGAAGACAAATAAAGGCACCCGCGGCGACATGCGGGTCCGACTGCTGGTTCCGCTGTACGAGCAATACAACGTCGACATCGTCTGGAATGGCCACATCCACTCCTACGAACGAACATGGCCGGTCCTGAAAGATCAAGCCGTTGAAGAGGGCGCGCCGTTTTACATGATTACGGGGGGCGGCGGCGGACCTTTGGAAACCCCTGGCCCGATCCGGCCATTTTTCCAAAACACGGTCCGATATGGCCATCATTACACGATGGTCCGCGTGAACGGCAAGACGCTGGAAATCCAGGTCTACGACTTGGAGAACCGACTTTTTGACCAGTTGAAGATCACCAAATGAATTGGTGTGGTCGAATCTATTTTGAACCAGATCAATCTTCTAAAGTCCTGCCGTGACATGCGATGATACCAGCAAACGATTCCCTCCAGGAATTGAATCGCCAGAAGAAACGCGGGTGAATCCAAGAGGTAGTGCGAAGCAGCGAAATGGTAGCAACGCAGGACGACGGTGGAACAGAGCTCTAAAGAATCACTCTGAGCCTTTTGTCAGCCAGTTGACCATGATTTCCGTTGAGTACGCGCGACCGGGGGGGATTTTCAAGATGCGACCAGCTTCTGCCTCGACCCAGCGGGGATTGGGATAACCGGTGGCAGGTTCCAGGCCGACGACATAGCCATCGAAGGAACTGGGTGTGTTTTTCCAATAGCTGAAGCAGGGAAGAGAATCGACGCGGTAAGTGACGCGAACCCCCTGGGACTTTTTTGAATTGAGAAAGCGGATGCTGGCGTAACCGTTTTCGTCGGCGTTATTGCTGATGTAATAGACGTCTTCGGGGCGATCGGCTTTCGGCGCTGGGACGGTGGCCCAGTCTTCGGGGATGTTAATGCCAAGCTTCTGATGCAGGACCTGACTGGCGTTGACCTCGATCGTCGAACCGGGATCGAGTAGAGGCTCGCCGACGTTGAGGTGATAGAGCAATTGACTCTCGGCTGGCAGGGTCGAGAGATTTGAAATCTGATCATTGATGGCGAAGGAGGTCTGCCCGAACGGAATGGTAACGGAAGCAGTGAGTCGCAGTTTCTGGAAGTGGAAGCGGGTTTCGTCGACGATGCCGGTGATGTTGATCGTTTTGTGATCGAGATCAACGGTTGCGGCTACGTGGTGAGCGGGGAGATTGCCGATGCGGCCGTGGAGAGGGAGCTGGAGAATCCCCTGCTCGTCGATGACGGGTGGGCCGTTGTTTTCCAGGCCGCAGCGGACGAGGAGTTCGTCGAAACCATCCAGCCAGCCAATGCCGTTTGGGGCATGGACCGGGACGAAGGAGGGGTGAACAGGACCGCGAACCGGAGATCGCCAGCCGAGTTCGAGAGGCTCGCCGTTGTCCCCTTTGGCGTAGGCTTTCCACAGGGACATGCCGCGTGTGGGGATGACCACGAGGGTCATTACACCGTTATTGACTTCGATGACCTGGACCCCTTCTCGCTTTCCGCCGTGGAGGGTGCGCAGCTGGATGGACCATTTGTCGGGAGCGGTTTCGCCAGCGGTGTAGGTGATTTCGGCTGGGAGATCCGTGGAGGTGTCGTCGATGAGGGTCCAGGAGAGTTGGCGAGCAGTGCTCATGGGGGATTCCTGAATTGTAATGCAGGGATTACGGTCTCGATTACGCAATTCTAATCACACGCGAGTGATCAGTAAGCATTTAGCACTGTAAAACGTTAATCATTAAGCAACCTTTGTCATACAAATCGAGATTTTGCAGAAGCAGGACCGCAGCAAGCTCATATGCGAAAAGCGACAAGTCGTCCATCGCGTGGAGTAGTCACAAGTGAGCAACATTCGCCTTTGATGACTTCTTGTGTTTGACCATAGACAGTTGTGACGTCAGTACATAATGCTGCGATAACTACTTCGCAGTGGAATCCATTGCATCCAGCCTCACGAAATGGGATGACATTGTTGAACCATTCGATTGATTTAGATGGAGCTATCCAGTCGACGCTGGTTGAGATCATCCACCAGTCTGCCTTGACCTCTACTGAAACGGACGCGATTCCCAAATTCAAAATGTCTCGAACGAGCAGTGTGGCGAGTATCTGTGGAGTTGGGACGGAGGTACCAGTGAATAGATGGGGACGTTTTCTAATTGCAGTCCACGGTTCAAGGAATGTTAAGTCCGCTTCTGAATATTCTGGATTTACGGAATCGAGCAGACTTCCCTCCATTGAATACACCTTGAGAAAGACAGGGGGTTGACACCCCCCGCTCGCCTGTGGGATCTACTTAGAAACTTCCCATTTGTGGTCTTTGGCGCTTTTGAGGACGGCGTCGACGACGTATTGGGTTTCGAGGGAATCTCGGAAGGTCGGGCTGCAGGGTTTGCCTTCGTCGAGGGACTTCATGAAGTCAGCGACCTGGTGGATGAAGGTGTGTTCGTAGCCGATTTGCAGTCCGGGAACCCACCAGTTGCCCATGTAAGGCTGGTCGCCATCGGTGACGTGGATAGAGCGCCAGCCGCGGATGATCGAATCGTTCTTGTAGTCGAAGTACTGCAGGCGGTGGAGGTCGTGGAGATCCCAGCGGATCGAGGCGTTTTCGCCGTTGATCTCGAGTGTATAAAGGGCTTTGTGACCACGGGCGTAACGGGTCGACTCGAAGTTGCCGAGGGACCCGTTTTCGAAGCGGCAGAGGAAAGAGCAGGCGTCATCGATGGTGACGGCTTGCTTCTTGCCGGTTTCGGTGTGGGTGCGTTCTTTGATGAAGGTCTCGGTCAACGCGGTGACGGACGAGATCGAGCCGTTCAGCCACACAGCAGTGTCGATGCAGTGTGCCAGAAGGTCACCGGTAACGCCCGAACCTGCAACAGCTGAATCGAGACGCCACAGCCCTGCCCCGCCTTGTGGGAGGTCAGCGGAGATCGTCCAGTCCTGGAGGAACTGGGCACGGTAGTGGAAGATTTTCCCCAGACGTCCTTCGTCGATCAGCTGCTTAGCCAGCATCACGGCGGGTACCCGTCGGTAGTTGTACCAGACGGTGTTGGGAACATTGGCCTTCTCGACGGCGGCGACCATCTTTTCGCCTTCCGCAGCGTTCATCGAGAGTGGCTTTTCGCAGAGGATCATTTTGCCAGCTTCAGCGGCGGCGATCGCGATCTCGGCATGCAGGTGGTTGGGAGTGCAGATATCGACGGCGTCGACGTCATCGCGTTTGATGACTTCTTTCCAGTCGCTTTCAATGTGCTTATAGCCCCATTGGTCAGCGAAGGCTTGCGTCTTCTCTTTGTCGCGTCCGCAGACAACCTGCAGGACCGGGGTGTGTTCGGTTTTGAAGAAGTGAGGAGCTTGAGCGTAACCATTGGAGTGGGTACGGCCCATGAAGCCGTGACCGATGAGACCGATGCGGACAGGTTTTGACATGGGGGGAGTTCCTTGGTTGGTGGCGCGAATGGCGAAAGTGTGGGGTGGATTGACGATGTTTTGAAATTGGGAATTAGAAATTTGAAATTGGCCGATCCGCTTCGCTGGAGTGGGAGTTTGGCTTGGAATCCACTGGGGTCAGCTAGAAATCCTGACCCCAGCCACCCCTTTCGCGATGAGGCTTCAATAGAGCGAAGCCTCCGGCTAATTTCTAATTCCCAATTACTAATTTCTATGACCAGCCGTGTTCATTACGGACGCTGATCATGGCTTGGAGGATCGAGTTCCAGGTTTCGGGTTTGCTCATGGTCGCGTTGGGGAACATGCAGCCGTCCCAGCAGATGTGTCGGAAGGCCATGGTCAGGCCGCCGTGGGAATCTCTGAGCCAGTAGCCCGCATCGTGGGGGATGTTGAGCTTGCCGTTGGGATCATTCGGCAGGCAGTGACGTCCGGTCTTATCGTGACTGCCGGAGCCGAAGACGGTCGCATCGTTTTGGGCGACGTGGAAGTCGATCGTCCAGGGGCGAAGAGCGTTCGTCAGCGTCTTGAGGGCGGCTTCGAACTTCGCGCGGTCCTTCCAGTCGTAGTCTTGTGGGAGGAGAGCATCTTCGGGAGCGTTGTAGCCGAGCAGGTACAGCAGCGTGTGAGCCATATCCGCCTGGAAGCCGATGATGCTCGGTCGGTCGGTCAGTTCGAGGAGTTGGACCATCTTCTTCCAGCCGTGCATCCCGCCCCAGCAGATTTCGCCTTCCGCTGCCAGACGCTCGCCGTAGCCATCCGCGACGTCGCAGGCTTCACGAAACGTCTGGGCGATGAGCTTGGTATTAGCCAGTGAATCGCCTTCGGCCCAGTCGTGAGGGCTGGCGGAGGAATCGATCCGGACGACGCCGTAATGTCGGATGCCGAGGTCTTTGAACTTCTTGGCGATCTTACAGGCTTTTTCGACCTGTGTGACGAACTGCTTGCGATCAGCTTCCGATCCCATCGCTGACCCGCCGCCAGTCGGTCCCCAGACCGGAGCAACGACGGAGCCGATGACGAGTCCTTTGTTGCCGACCATGTCCGCGACTTTTTTAATGTCGTCGTCGGTGGCGTCGATGGAGATGTGGGGATCGAAGAGGAAGAGGTCGACCCCATCGAAGCCGACGCCATCAACCTTGGCGTTCGCGGTGTACTCGATCATGGTTTCGAGCGGAATCGGCGGCTCCGAATCGGGCCCTTTGCCGACGACGCCTGGCCAGGCTGCATTGTGGAGCTTGGGAAACTGGTGGGTGGATGACATATGGGAGTCCTTGGTGTCAGGCGCGGATGGCAAGGTTGTGAGTTGGATAAACGCTGTCTTGAAATTAGAAATTGGGAATTAGGAATTGGCCGAACCGCTGTCGCCGTAGGTGGAGAGTAATATGAAACTCGACTGGGGTCAGCTAGCGATCCTGACCCCAGCCACCCTTTGCGTGATCAAGTCTCAAACGGGCGAAGCTGATCGGACAATTTCCAATTTCTATTTTCCAATTTCCACTACTTCGTTCGCTTAATCTCCGGCATGTGGGGATGCGCTTCCGGGCCGAAGTAGCGGAGGCCGACGAGGGGCTCGGTGCCGGTGTTTTCGATTGTGTAACCGGCGAGGGCGGCCTGGTTGCTGATGAAGACTTCGTCAGCGGTTTTCTCGCCGAAGTGGATCATCGCAGGGGTTTCGAGATCGACGTTATTGATCTTGCCCGTGCCCTGGACGGTGATCCAGCCGCTGGCTCCGTGATCCTTGATGGTGCACTTGGCGCCCGGTTCGACGGTCATTTCCTTAGAGCTGAAGTACAGCTGCCCATCAACAGTGCCGTAGACGATCCAGCGATCGGTGTAGCCTGATCCTGAGTTAGCTGGATCGACGATCGGTTCGACGTAGTTATTCTGCTTGAAGTTCGGATCGACGTTCTTCTCCCAGTCGAGCTGGCCGATGATGAAGTCGAAGTCCTGATGCTTCTCTTTGGGCATGTCTTTGACGAGCAGAGACCATGGCACGACGCGCCCTTCGACGAGTGACTGGAACATGCCGAAGACGTCCGAGCCCCATTGGGGTTCGTAGGTGCAAAGAGAACCGGGTGCATGGAGCACGCCGGGAGGGATCAGCCAGCCAGTGCCGCGCTTGAGACGGTAGGCCTTGGAGAGATCGAGAACGCCGTTGTCACCCTTGTTCCAATCAGCCAGACACTTCTTGAGGTCTTCTTTGGTCGTGCCCGGTTCCAGCCCCATGAAGGTGTACGCGAAGTTGTTATCGACGTTGTTCATCTGAGGCGAGAAGTAATACGACTCAGGCTTGCCTTCCTGGCCGACGAGCTTGGCGTCCTTGGCGGCCTGGTGGAAGTGGTGAGGAATCGGGCCCATGTTGTCGAAGAATTTCGAGTAGACCGGCCAGCGTTTGTATTCGTTCCACAAAGACTTCCCGATGAGGACTTCGGGAGCGCTTGCAATCGCTTCTTTGAAAAGCATGACGGTATCGCCGTTGTCGACGAAGGATTGACCTTCGTGCCAGACGCGTCCTTCGTTGGCAGCATCGGTCGTCGAAGCGAACCACCGTTCATCGATCCCGCCACGGTCGCCGCCGTAGGCGTAGTAATCATTGGGGGCGAGTTTGATTCTCTTGCCAGGGTGAAGGAAGCTGCGAGGAACCCAGGTCGGGGTCAGGCGAAGGATGCCTTGTCCCTCATCGAGAAGTCGCTTGGTGGTGTCTGCGACTTTGCTTTCCGAGACGAGCGTTTGTCCGTGGAAATTCTTATCACTGCGCATGAGCATTCCTTGGGAGGGTAGTAATTGGTAATTCGTAATTGGTAATTGGCCGAGCCGCTTCGCACGATTGGGAGTGACTCAAACTCAACTGGGGTCAGCTAACAATCCTGACCCCAGCCTCCCCTTGAACTTTTGAGAGACACAGGCAGGAATGTCAGTGTCCTCTTCCGGCTAATTACCACTCTATTGCCCTGATTGCGATGGGAACGCAATACCGTCAATTTCTAATTACCATTGAATATATCGAATTTCGTTGACGGATCGAAGCCTGCCGTGGCCAAATCATGCTGAAATAATACCGAAAAGCGAAAACCTTGCTTGTATTCCTATGGAGCTTTTTTTATACGTCTAAATGCGGCATTTTGCAGTGATGACGTGTATTTTCACAAATCACTGTGATAGGTTCGCAGGAATGATGTGAGTCTTTGGGAAGACAGGCCGGTTGTTGCAGCCGACCTGTGACGCTGTTCTCAGTTGATAAGCCCATTTGTTTTGCTCCTCCAGACAAGGTCACTTTATGCGTTTTGCTCTCGCCTTGATGCTTGCGATTGGGTTGCCATCGCTCGCGATTGCGGATGACTTTCAAAATCTTTTCAACGGCAAAGATCTGACCGGATGGAAAGGTCTTGAGGGGCATTGGTCCGTCAAAGATGGCAAGATCGTCGGGACATCCGTCGGTAAACCAGTCAAAGGGAACACGTTCCTCGTGTGGCAGGATGGCAAGCTGGCGGACTTTGAACTGATCGCCGAAGTTCGTGCAGAAGGCAACAACAGCGGGATCCAGTATCGAAGCGAGACAGTGGGAACGCCTGATGTCCTCAAAGGATATCAATGCGATATTCACCCTGCTCCTGAGTATCTGGGGATGATGTATGACGAAAAGCGACGAGGAATCATCGCGACTCGCGGTCAGAAGGGGACGCTGCCGGCTGGCGGGAAACTCAAAGTCACTCGGGAAATGCCCAAGACTCCTCAGTTCGAGGCAGACGAGTTCAATACCTATCGCGTGATTGGTGTCGGCAATCGACTGATCCATCAGGTTAATGGCGTCACTACGATTGACGTCACTGATGAGCAGCCAGAAGCAACAGCGCAGGGAGTTCTTGGACTACAACTGCACGCTGGCCCTGAGATGACCGTCGAGATCAAGAGCATTAAATATCGTCCACTCACCAAAGACGATGGGGCGAAGGTGCTCGAAGAAGTCGCCAAAGCAGAGACGAAGACAGCTGCTGCCAAACCAGCTGCCCGCAGCCAGAAGCCAGCGGATTTTGTGAGCAAAGATCCGAAGCCAAACTGGATCTGGGCGGACGAGAATCCTGACGCGGTTCAGTTTCGACATGAACTCGAACTGACTGGCAAGCCGGTATCAACCCAGCTGTACGTCAGCTGCGATAACATCGTCACTCTGTTCATCAACGGCAAGAAGGTTGCCACCTCGGACGAATGGCAGACGCCGACGACGAAGGATGTAAAGTCCTTTCTGAAGGCAGGCAAGAACCTCATTACTGCCGATTGCAAAAACGAGGAAGGAGTGGCGGCATTTGTTTTCAAGTTGTCTGTGAAAACCGATGACGGCAAAACGGCGACGCTGGTTTCGGATAAGACCTGGTTGCATCACACAGGCGGCGGGAATGATCTGAATAAGCAAACCGTCGCAGCGAACTGGGGCAAGCCTTCGCGCGAGATGGGGCTGATTGGACGAGAGCCCTGGGGGATTCCAGGTGGAGATTCTGGTTCAAACCAGCCGTATGCGGAAGAAATTGAGACACTGGCCGGCTTCAAAGTCGAGCGGATTTATGACGTTCCCAGAGATGAGCAAGGCTCATGGGTCGCTCTGTGTTCAGACGGCAAGAATGGGTTGATCGCCAGTGATCAGCAGGACAAAGGCGTCTATCACATTACCTTCAACACTGCCGGCGAACCTGTCGTCGAGAAGATCGAGCTGGATATCACCGGTGCTCAAGGACTGCTGATGCGGGAGGGAAGTCTCTACTTTGACCGTCAGCCAACAGGACTGCACCGCGCCTTCGACAGCAATGGAGACGGCAAGCTCGACAAAGTTGAGAAACTCCCCTCTGCAACGGGCAGTGGAGAACACGGTACGCATGCCATTATCGACAATAACGAAGGCGATGGATTTTATCTGGTGGCCGGGAACCACAGTCACTTGCCGCAGGATGTCGCTCGTTATCGCGTGAAGGCGTATGCAGAAGATGAGCTGTTTCCACGCAACTGGGACCCTCGCGGCCATGCTCGTGGGATTCTGGTTCCCGGGGGCTTCATTACGAAGTTCCACCTGAACGAGAAGTCACACGAACTTTATTCCATGGGGTTCCGTAACACGTACGATATCGCGCTGAATCGCCATGGCGATCTGTTTGCTTATGACGCCGATATGGAATGGGATTTCGGCATGCCGTTCTATCGTCCGACACGCATCCTGCACGCGACGAGCGGTTCTGATTTCGGATGGCGCAGCGGCTCACATAAAAGTCCTGACTACTATGAGGACACTCTGCCAGCCATTCTCGATATCGGTCCAGGGTCTCCAACGGGAGTCGTTTCTGGTCAGGGGCTGAAGTTCCCGACCAAGTACCAGGATGCGATCTATGTACTCGACTGGACGTTCGGAACAATCTATGCGGCTCACCTTGAACCATCAGGCAGCAGCTACAAAGCTGTCCTCGAACCGTTTCTGAATGGCAGTCCTTTGCCAGTCACCGACGCTGCTGTTGGCAGTGATGGCAACCTGTATTTCACGACGGGCGGACGAGGCGCGACCTCAGCGTTGTACCGCGTGAGCTATGTCGGAACAGATAGCCTGGCTGCTCCGACAGCTCCGCTTTCTGCAGATGTCAAGAAGATGCGCGAGCAACGTTTAGCAATTGAGAAGTATCACGGTGTCGTTGATCCCGCTGCGATTGAAGCGGCCTGGCCGTTGCTGGCAAGCGAAGACCGCGTCCTGCGATACGCGGCTCGCGTTGCCATTGAAGCACAACCGGTTGAGCAGTGGGCCTCGAAAGTCGCCAGCGAGACTCGACCACAGGCACAGATCACTTCTGCCATCGCGTTGGCTCGTGTTGGGACGAAAGACCAGCAGTCGATTGTCTTCGGAACGCTGCTGAAGCTGAATCCTAAGTCTCTCAATACCATGCAGGCTTTGGGACTGCTCAGAGCTTATGACGTCGCCTTCTGTCGGATCGGGCTCCCGGATGCGAAGACTCGAGAAGCGATTATTGCCCAGATTGAGCCGATGATCGAAAGCATTGATGCGGATGCCCGCATTCAGGCCGAAGTCATCAAGTTGCTGGTGGCAGTCAATGCTCCTGGCATTGCTCAGAAGGGTGTCGCGCTGCTGGTCGATCGAAAGCGGGCTCCGCTGGAATCCTGGGTCGTGCGACTGGAGAACAACAAACATTACGGCGGCACGATTCAAGAGATGTTCAAGAATCCGCCGGATCTGTTTGGTCTGCGACTGGCTTATTATCTCAAGAATCAGAAGAGCGGTTGGACGCTGTCTCAACGCCGAGACTTCCTGACGTTCCTCAATGCACAGGGTAAGGTTTCCGGAGGAGCCAGCTATCCTGGTTATCTGAAGCTGATTCGCGATGACTTCCTGGGAAATACAACGAACGACGTTCGTGCGGCTTTGGCCGATCTCTCAGGTGAATCCTTCCAGCCGCAGCCTGATTTCGAAGTCACTCAGCCGAAGGGACCGGGGCGGGAGTGGACGATTCCAGACGCAATGGAAGCGGTCAACAAGGCGGGTATGAACAACGCCAACTTTGAGAGCGGACGTAACTTGTACTTCGCGACGACCTGCGGCAAGTGTCACCGTTTCGCTGGCTTGGGCGGGGATGTCGGCCCTGACCTGACAACGATCGCGAACAAGTTCGATGCAAAGTACCTGATCGAATCGATCATTGAACCGAGCAAGAACATCTCCGATCAGTATCAGTCGACAACGGTTGTTCTCACCAACGGGCTTCAATACACCGGGCTTGTCGTCGAACGCGATGGGAAGTTCGTCATCTATCCTTCCGACCCGAATGCGAAGGAAGTCGTCGTCTCTGCTGACCAGATCGAAGTGAAAGAGCCATCACCGATCTCTCAGATGCCAGAGAAGCTGATCAACAATCTCAGCCCCGAAGAGCTGCGAGACTTGACGGCCTACCTGATGTCTGCAGGGGACCCGAAGGCGGGATACTACAAGCAGAAGAAGTAATCCGCAGGCAAGCGGGGAGTGTCAGCTCCCTGTGTTTTCATCCGCGCATGAAACGCCTTTCTCGCGATGCCTTTGAAAACAACGGGCACATTGGTCAAGATGGACGTCTCACTTGAGACAACCTCTTGACGAATGGAGCCCGATGTTTTTTTTACGAGCGGCGATGGCGATCACCATGTTCGTCACTGGTGGATGCGCCAAGACGGAACCACTCACGCCGAAAGCTGACACGCCAGCGACGAAGAGACTCCGTATCGCCGCCGCGGCGGATTTGCGGTTTGTGCTGCCTGCAGTGAAAGTGGCGTTTGAAAAGTCCCATGCGGGAACGACGCTGGACCTGACATTCGGGGCGTCAGGGACCCTCTTGGCTCAGATAGAGAATGGAGCGCCGTTTGACATCTTTCTTTCGGCAGATGAGCAGTACGCCCAGAAACTGATTGATGCGGGGAAAGCAGTGAGCGAAAAGCCGTTTCCGTATGCGCGCGGACATCTGGTGATGTGGGTGCCGAATTCGTCGAAGCTGGAACTTACTGAACCCGGGTTGAAAGTGCTGGAGGATCCCTCGATCCAGCATGTTTCGCTGGCGAATCCCCAGCATGCGCCGTACGGCCAGGCAGCAATCGCAGCACTCAGGTATTATCAGCTGGAGGAAGCGCTCCAAGAGAAACTGGTGTTCGGAGAGAATGTCGCACAGGCGGCTCAGTATGTTCAAAGCGGAGCAGCTCAGGTGGGATTGATTGCCAAGTCGCTGGCGATGTCGGAGGAGATGATGAAAACCGGATGGTTTGTGGACGTGCCGCTGGACGCGTATCCGCCGTTGATCCAGGCGGGCGTGATCATCAAGTCGAAAGGTGACATCGAGATAGCAGGTGAGTTCGAGGCGTATCTGACGAGCGCTGAGGCGCGAGCAGAACTGGCGAAGTTCGGATTTGCTTCGCCGGAGGAGCGTTAGATGCTAACGTCCGAATGGACAGTGACATTGGCGCTGGCGATGTGGACGACGCTGCTGTTGCTGGTTGTCTGCCTGCCGTTGGCATGGTGGCTGGCGCGGGCAAAGTTTCCTGGGCGTTCGATTATTGAAGCGATTCTGTCCCTGCCGTTGGTCTTGCCGCCGACGGTGCTGGGGTTTTACTTGTTGATGGTGTTGGGGCCACAACGCTGGCCGGGGAGTTGGTACACACAGGTGACGGGGGAAACGCTCGCGTTTTCGTTCATGGGGATTCTCGTGGCCTCGCTGATCGCGAATATCCCGTTCATGCTGGGGCCGATGGTGGCGTCGTTTCTTGGAGTGGAAGAGGAATTACTGGAAGCAGCAGCCTGCTTAGGGGATGGGCCGTGGAGGTCGTTTCGTCGCATCGTGATGCCGATGGCTTGGCCGGGGATCGTGAGCGGCATGGCGTTGACGTTCGCACACACGATAGGAGAGTTTGGTGTCATCCTGATGGTGGGTGGGAATGTAGATGGACGCACGAGAACGGTGGCATTGGCAATCTATGATGATGTGCAGGGGCTGCAATATCAGCAGGCGAATCAGTCGGCGCTGATCCTGGTGGCGGTATCGATCGTCCTCCTGGTGGTGATTCAGGCGTGGCGACCAAGGGGGTGGCTGCGATGAATGATTTGCTGCAGGTCGATCTCGAGAAGGCGTATTCCAGTGATGTCGTGATCCGCGCGGCGTTCTCAATGCCTGCCGAGGAAGCGGGAGTGCAGATTCTCTTTGGGCCGTCAGCGTCTGGAAAGTCGACAGTTCTGCGCTGTGTTGCTGGCCTGACGAAGCCGGATCGTGGGAGGATCGCGTGTGGCGATCATGTCTGGTTCGATGCAGCCGCGAGAATCGATATGGCGACGCAGAAGCGGAGAATCGGTTTGCTGTTTCAGCAGCATGCCCTCTTTCCTCATTTGACGGTGTTTGAGAATATCGCGTATGGACTCCGTGAGATCCGCCCTCAAGAGCGTCGTCGGCTGGTCGGGGAGTATCTGGAGAGATTTCGGATCAGTGACTGCGCAGCGCGTCTCCCGCATCAGATTTCTGGAGGGCAGCAGCAGAGAACCGCGCTCGCGAGAACCTTGATCGTCAAGCCTCGTGTGTTGCTGCTCGATGAGCCGTTGTCGTCATTGGATACGTTGTTAAGGGAAAAGCTGTGGACGGAGTTAAGGGAGCTATTCTCAGCGTTTGGAAAGCCGGTGATCGTGGTGACCCATGACCGTCGCGAAGCAATCGCGCTGGGGACACATCTGGCGGTCTTGAAGGATGGCGAAATCCTGCAGCAGGGTCGCATGGCAGACGTCTTTTCGTCCCCGCAGCATGTGGATGTCGCGCGGATGCTGGGAGTCGAGACGATCCTGACCGGAGTCATCACGCGACGAGAAGCTGGAATGGCTGTCGTGAAAGTGGCGGAACAGGAGTTCCTCGCCGTATGCCCCGACGACGCACAAGAGCGAGTGCATGTGTGTATTCGAGGAGAGGATGTCACCTTGAGGCGGTCGGCAGAGCCGGTCGATGTGACAAGTGTTCGCAATCAGCTGAGGGGGACTGTGCATTCAATCGACGAGGCGGGGGCGCTCAAGCGGGTGCAGGTTGACATCGGTCATTTATTGACCGCGCTGGTCACTCGTCATGCTGCTGACGAACTGCAGCTCGCGCCGGGGAATCCAATTATCGCCCAAATCAAAGCGACCGCGATCCACCTCATGCCGGTATCTGTCAAGGAGATACAACGCGTCGGGAACGTGAATCAGCCAGCGAATCTTGACACTTGAGGATAATGGCAATGAATTTGCATAAAAACGCAAAACATGTGAAAGCTCACACGCCATATTCCGACTAACTGCGAAAATGGCGTACGGGAAATCGTTGTGAGCTTAAATCCGTCAGCCCGTCGCGCGTCAGCCTGTTCACACGGATGGTGAGCAGAAGGCCCAAATCCCTCGTGAAAGTATTCGCTCCATGAGTCCGCAAGCGTTAGTGAAGCTCCATGCAGAACGTGAACATCAGCAGTTTTATAAAGACATCGTCTCAGGTTTGACACGACAACAGAAACGAATCCCGAGTAAGTATCTGTATGACCAACGCGGGTCACAGTTATTTGACGCCATTTGTGAGACGCCGGAATATTACGTCACGCGGACAGAACTGGCGATTATGCAGGAATATGGCCCTGCCATGGCGGCCCGCATTGGCAGTCGGTCGATGCTGATCGAATATGGCAGCGGAAGCAGTCTGAAAACTCGCATTCTGCTGGACCATTTACAAACACCGGCCGCGTATGTCCCCGTCGATATTTCGGGAGACCATCTGCTCGAGACTGCTGGTCGGCTGCAGGATGCATATCCTGAGATCGAGATCCTGCCGGTTTCTGCAGACTTTACGAAGCCATTTGAGATTCCCGTATCGAATATCGAAGTGGAAAAGCGAGTGGTCTACTTCCCGGGGTCGACTCTTGGGAATTTCCAGCCCGAAGAAGCAGTCGCGCTGCTGAGCAATGTGCGTCAGACGATTGACCGACGCGGAGGGCTCTTGATCGGGATCGATCTGCAGAAAGACTCGCTGGTCCTGCACGATGCCTATAACGATGCCGAAGGGGTGACAAGAGACTTTACATTAAATTTGCTGCTGCGGATGCAGAGGGAACTTGGCGCACGACTCGATTATGATGGCTTCGAGCACCATGCGGTCTACAATCAAAGACTGGGCAGGATTGAGATCGCGATCGAAAGTCTCATCGAGCAGGAGATCGCGATTGGGGATCACATCTTCTCACTGGAAGCAGGGGAACTCATCCGGACGGAGTATTCCTACAAGTACACCATTGGCGGATTCCGCGAGATGGCCCGAGAAGCGGGGTTATCACTGCGAAGGTATTGGACGAATGATCGGGAGTATTTTGCGGTGTTGTATCTGACGCCGTGAGAGAATGATTTGCCATAGAAGGCACAGAAATCACTGAGGTAGACGATGAGTATCGGTGTTGAAGATCGAGTTGAAGCAGTGGGACGGCTTTATCGGGACTACTTGCGCGTGCGTGGGATGACGCAGCGACTGGTGCAACCGCTCGCGGTTGAGGATCAGGTGATTCAGTCGATGCCCGATGTCAGTCCTACGAAATGGCATCTGGCCCATACGACCTGGTTTTTTGAGACATTCATTCTGAAGAAAACAGTCGATTATCGCGTGTTTCGTCCTGAGTATGAGTATCTGTTCAACTCATACTACAACGGCGTTGGCGAGCAGTTTCCTCGAAGTCAACGTGGGTTTCTCTCCCGACCAACGGTCGCGGAGGTCGTAGCTTATCGTCAGCATGTCGATGCGGCGATGTTGCAATTGTTGGAATCGCCATCGATCGGTCACGATGTCAGTGGACTTATTGAACTGGGGCTTCATCACGAACAACAGCATCAGGAACTGATCCTCACAGATATCAAGCACGTCCTGAGCCAGCATCCGCTGGGAATCATCTACGACGAGACATTGACCCTGCCTGTCAGCTTAAAGCCGCATGGTGTGAATTCGCTGTCCTACGGCAGTGGGCTGTATGAAATTGGGCATCAAGCAGACGGGTTCGCTTACGACAACGAAGGCCCGCGTCACAAAGTTTATCAGAACGCGTTCGACATTGATGATCGACTAGTGACGAACGGCGACTATCTGGCGTTCATGCATGACGGCGGGTATCAACGCCCGGAGCTGTGGTTATCAATGGGCTGGGGAACAGTGCAGCAAAACAAGTGGACTTCCCCCTTGTACTGGAAACAAAGCAGCGGCGAGTGGAAGTCGTTTACACTGGCGGGACTCGCTGACATCGATGTGAATGCCCCGGTCACGCATGTCAGTTTCTTCGAAGCGGATGCGTATGCACGTTGGGCTGGCAAACGGCTGCCGAGTGAAGCGGAATGGGAAATTGCTGCCAGAGATGAGCCGATTGATGGACGTTTTGTGGATGTCCTGCTGGAGCGATCTGAAGCGTTTCATCCAGTCGGACCGACGCATCGCGGGATGATGTCGTCGCATCAATTTTATGGCGACGTCTGGGAATGGACGTCGAGTCCGTATGTCGCGTATCCCGGATTTCAGCCAGCAGCAGGAGCGGTCGGGGAGTACAACGGCAAGTTTATGTGCAATCAGTATGTGTTACGAGGTGGCTCGGTCGCGACCTCGACCGATCATCTGCGTTCGACGTACCGGAATTTCTTCCCGCCGGAGACGCGATGGCAGTTTTCGGGGATCCGCTTGGCAGGTGGGTGAGGAATGGGAATGATGCCTTGAGTCGATCAGGCATTGTGAGCCTGCTGTTGCCTATCGCCCACCCTCATCCGTCAGCGAAGCGCTGACACCTTCTCCCCTCAAGGGAGAAGGGACGGAATACGGCTCCCCTCAAGGGAGAAGGGACGAACTGCAAGTCATTAGCCAGTGGTTCTCAGGCCGGCGGCGATGCCTTGGATGGTGAGGCGGATCAGTTCCTGGACCTGTTCGGACTGTTCCTCCTGAGCCCGGGTTTGGGTCATCAGTTCGATCTGAATCAGGTTGAGCGGATCGACATAAGGGTTGCGGCTGGAGATCGATTTGCCCAGCCAGGCCGTTTTTTCCAGGAGGTCGTGCTGGCCCGTGATGAGGCAGATGCAGCCGCTGGTGCGTTGGAATTCTTCGCGGAAGCGGGTCCAGATCGACTCGCCTGACTGGCCTGCTAACCGTGCATAGCGGTGGGCGATGTCGATGTCGGTCTTGGCGAGGGCGAGTTCAGCATTGTCGATGATTGCCTGGAAGACGGGCCATTTCTGATACATCGACTGAAGCTTGATCCAGTCTCCGCTGTTGGCATCGACATACTGTTCAATCGCCGTTCCGAAGCCATACCAGGCAGGAATCAGGTGGCGGGACTGGGTCCAGGCGAACGTCCAGGGAATGGCGCGGAGATCTCGCAGTGACTTGCGGGCACGTCGTCTTGCAGGACGTGAGCCGATCGGGAGCCCTTCGATTTCGCTGATCGGAGTGGCTTTGTCGAAGTAAGTCAGGAAGTCGTCGTGTTCGACAAGTTCGCGGTATTTTTTCAGAGCGAGGGCCGACATCTCGTCCATCGTACTGGCCCAGTCAGTGGGCATGCCTTCTTCGTTGGAAGCGCTGACGACGAGCGTGGCGTGTGTCAATTGTTCGAGGTGACGGTGGGCGATGACCGGGTTGTCATAGCGTTCTGCGAGGACTTCGCCTTGCTCAGTAATACGAAGTTTCGCGCCGACTGCCTTCGGTGGCAGAGATTGAATCGCCCGGGCTGCAGGACCACCCCCGCGACCAAGCGAACCGCCTCGACCGTGGAAGATGGTCAGGCCGACGTGTTGCTCTTCAGCCAGACGCGCCAGTTGTTCCTGGGTGCGAATGAGGTTCCAGGCAGCAGTGAGATAGCCGCCGTCTTTGGTACTGTCTGAATAGCCGACCATGATGATCTGGTGGGCGGTGACGGCTTTGTTGAGGTAAGAACGGTAGACGTCGTTTTTGAGAAGCGTTTCGGTGATCTCGGTACCGTTCTGGAGGTCTTCGATGGTCTCGAACAGAGGAATGATCGGCAGGTAAGGAATTTCTTCCTTCGGATACGTTTTCTTCCAGACGGCGTTCCAGAACCACAGCACGGTCAGGATATCGCTGACGTGGTGGGTCATGCTAATGATGTAACCGCCGAGGGTTCGTTTGCCATACCGATGATGGAGTTCGACAAGAAGCTCGAAGGTTGCGATGACCTCTTGAGTCGTCTCCGAAAGGCTGTCGAGCTTGATGTTGGGGAAGGCGTCGAGCTGGCAGAGTCGCTTGATCCAGGCGTCTTCGGAATCGAGTTCGGCATCAGTAACGCAGCCTCCGGCTTTGAGGAGTTCTTCGATGGACTGTCGATGCGTCAGGGAATCCTGACGGATATCGAGGGAGGCGAAGTGAAAGCCAAAGGTCGCAAGGAGGTCCATCCAGGGCTGGAGGTACTCTTCGACGATCCGCTGTCCCTGGTGAGTCAGGAGGCTGCTGCGGACGAGTTCGAGGTCGCGACGAAGTTCATCCGGCTCAAAGTACGGAGCATCTTTTTCAAAGCGTTCGCCTTCACTGGCTTCTTCGAGAGAAGCTTCCAGGCGGTACTCAATGGTTTTCAGCCAGCGGCGATAAAGCTCGAAGGGAGAAGAGCGTTCGACGCGTTTAAGGAGTTTGGGCCACTTGCTGCAGCGCAGTTCAAGCTGCTGCTTAAGTTCTTCGGAGGTGCCGATCTGCTGGTCAGAAATGACGAAGACGCGCAGTAGCTTGCGAGTCCATTGAAGGTGACGCGCGATCGCAGCGGAACGGAGAAGGCCGATCGTTTGCCTGGTAATGTCTGCGGTGACAAAAGGGTGTCCATCGCGGTCGCCGCCAATCCAGGTGCCGAAGGAGAAGAAGGGCTTCATCTCGAACTGGTGGTGCGGGTAGTGTTCTTCGAGTGCGGCTCGCATTTCTTTATAGACGAGAGGAATAACATCCCAGAGAGATTCGGCGAAGAAGAGCCCGCGTTCGACTTCGCTCAGGACGCCAGGCCGCTGAGGACGAAGCGAGTCGGTCTGCCAGAGGACGGTCAGGTCGCACAGCAGCGTGCTGGGATTGGAAAGGATATTAGGATCGCCGGGCTGATCGTACGCAGGGAGATTATGGCGCAAGCCCCGGAGGAGTTCGCGTGTCGTGCGACGTTTTGCTTCAGAGGGGTGTGCAGTGAAGACGGGCTCGATAAGCAGACGGTCGAGCCAGCTTTGAACCTGACCGGCGGTGAGGCCCTGCTTCTTGAGGATCGCGATCGCTTCACTGATCGATTCGCGTGGCGTGACTTTTTGAGAGGAGGCCTGTTTGTGACGCTGTTCCAGCGTACGAATACGCTGATGGTCTTCGGCAAGGTTGGCGAGATCGAAGTACGTACTCAGCCAGCGAATGATCGAACGCAGATCATCCGCAGAGACCCGCTGGATTTCTTTCAGCAGTCGGTCCTCGGCATCGGGGATACCCGCACGGCGTTCGAACGCGAGACGACGTATACGGCTCATGGTATCCGTTAACGCGTCGCCGCATTGTTCACGAATGACTTCGTTGAAGAGATCGACCAGTGAATTAAGACCCGGCACGTGTTCGGCGTGATACATCTGGCTGCTTTCGAGAGCATTTCCTGCGAGTTGACTTCGATCTTCCGATAAGGCGAGCGGCGACTTCGTTATAGCATACTCATGAGGAGTTCCAACTCATTTTTGTGCGGGTTTGGTGAGGGGCCGGGAGAATCGTGACACTTCATGAAAAAAGGCGATCTGACTGGATGTCAGACCGCCTTTTGATTTGCTTATACAGAGACAGAATCCGGACAGACTTTGCCTGTTGTCTTTCAAGAGAAGTAGGAGTCTGCTGTTGCCTGTCGCCCACTCTCATCTTGGAAGTGATTTATAATACTACTTCGTAGAGAATTCCGTTGAGATCGCGCCTTCTGGGTGTTCGAGCATGTAGCTGCCCTTGGCGGCGAAGTATTTCTCGATCTTGCTGAATTCCGGAAGAAGAGAGAAGTCGATGCCTTCGAAGGTCTGGCTGAGTTGGCCAGTTGCGTCGAGAGCGTCAGGGCCTTCCAGTCTCAGCAGCTCGTAGTAACCCTTGAGTGCCAAGCCCGCATTGGTGTACGAGTAAAGCAGGACATCTTTAGGATACTGCTTGGCAGCTGCCTTATAAGTCGCGTCATTGACCAGAGATTTTTCTGGCTCTTCTTCATTGATCGCGTTCATGACGATGTCCTCACTGCTGCCAATGAGGAACGCCTCGCCAGAGTAGGCGACGTAGATCACGGTTGCATCTTCGTCACCACCCATGTTGTCCGGGTTGATCATGTACACGGTCACGTCGTCAGAAGGCTGGGCTTCATCTTCGACTTCGACGATGACTTCCTGTTCGGCCAGAATACCAAGAATTTTCTCAGCGGCTTCTTCTTTGTTGAAGCCAATGCTGACAAAGAAGGTCGGAGTGATGTCTTCTTCGTCACCAGCGACTTGAGCGATATCAAAGCGACCAGTCAGTGCGTCGATGAGATCTGTCTTTGGGTGAAGGCCGATTTGTTGTTCGGCGCCGTCGAGGGCGTCAGCAGTCGCGCCTGGTCCCTGGAATGAATCAACCATGGTTTCAACTGCTTTGTAAGCGGCAACAACGTCCCAATCGAAGGCGGTGTAGCTGAAGGTGTTCTCGGGAACCCATTTGGCGGGAGCAAAGTTGCCTTTTTCCAGCTTGAACATGTTGAGGATACCAGTGGTTGGCTGAGTGACGATGACCAGGCTTTTGCTGATCGAATCCAGTTTGTCAGCATCGAGCTTGGCCAGACCGCCGACCGCTTTGAAACCATCGAGTCCGAGAACTGGCAGGAAGCCGAGGACCATCTGAGCAGGAGCAGTCGCTTCCCCGCCAGCTGCAATCCCAACGCGAGCCAGATCGATCAGGTTCAGGTAAACAAGAAAATCAGCATCACCGGGAACTTTGCACGAATCGAGGATCTTCATCCAGGATTCTTCTTGAGCGAAGGTTTCGGTGTTCTTGCCGTCCCAGCGCTGAATGATGGATTTGGCAGCTGCGAGGCTGCTGGTCATGACGAGAGTCTCGTCTTTCATGAAGTAGGTGAATTCAGCCTGGAGTGGCGTATCACTATCTGGGAAGTGGTACGCATAGATTTCGACACCGGTTTCGGTGTTGGTCGTCTTTTCAGCGCCTTCTTCTTTCATTTTATCATCCAGCTTGGCGAGAAGTTCTTTGACAGTCTTCTCGGCATCGCCATAGCCCAGCATGGCTGCTCCAGCCAGCGAGCTGCGTGGTGGCTTCATGACGGCGAGCGTGATTTCGCCCTGTGGAATGTCGAGAAAGTCAGCGATCGGCAGACCCATTTCTTCTTCGAACTTGGTCTTCATCTCTTCAATCTTCGACTCGAATTGCTCGAAGAATGGCTTGAAAGCAGGATCTGAGAACGCCTGTCCGGTGCGGGTCTTGAAGAACGCTTCTTTGGTCTTGGTCAGGTTAGGAACAGAGATCAGGAAGTAAACATTTTCAGGCAGACGTGCGTCGCATCGAACATCAGCGGCCGTGGCGGCTGGTGTCGACAAGCCTGTGACGGCGACCAGCGCCGCGAGCGTCAGAGACAAACTGAAGCGAATCCGTTTCAACATGGGGGCGTTCCTGTGCAATTTCAGACGGTGAGAATGTAATAAGCCGTACCTCTCAGGTCATAAAGGAAACAACCGGACAGGTCAATTCCATTCACAACTTTCTCATCGAGTTGAGACCACAGTCTGCGTCAGTTGATATGTCGTGTATCCGCCGGAAATATTCTGCACGGGGAAGCCATGCTGCATGAGCAGACGAGTCGCGTTGTAGCCACGCTGACCAACCTTGCAGTAAGCCGCGATGGGGCGATCTTGAGGGAGTTCGCTCAGACGCTCACGAAGTTCATCAATCGGGATGTTGATGGCGCCGGGAAGAGCGCCAGCTGCGAATTCTGCTGGCGTGCGAACATCAAGCAGAAAATATCCTTCGTTAAGATCAGCAAGGTGCACAACAGGATGATCGCCGCGGACGACACCAGAGGCAACAAATCCGGCCATGTTGACAGGATCTTTCGCAGAGCCGAACTGCGGGGCGTAACAGAGCTCTGCTTCTTCGAGGTCGAAGACAGTCATGCCGGACTGGATGGCAATCGAGATGACATCAATGCGTTTATCGACCCCTTCGCCACCAACCGCTTGACCGCCAAGGATCTTGCCCGAGACGGGATCAAACAGGAGCTTCAGGCTCATGCCTTTGGCACCGGGGTAGTAGCCAGCATGATTGGCAGGGTGAATATAGATTTTCTGATAGGACGTGTTCGAGCGTCGGAGTGATTTCTCACTTTCACCAGTCATCGCCAAAGCGATGTTGAAGGCTCCCAGAATCGCGGTTCCCTGGACACCTCTGAAGCGTGAGTTGCGAGACGCAATATGATCAGCAGCGATGCGTCCCTGTCGATTGGCGGGCCCAGCGAGAGGAATTTGGACAGGCGCGTCGGCAGGGAAGCTGCGAGTTTCAATGACGTCACCGACGGCATAGACATCTGGATGAGAGGACTGCATATGAGCGTTGACGACAATACCGCCGCGTGGCCCCGTTTTAAGACCCGCGTTCAAAGCGAGTCCGTTCTCAGGGTGGACACCGACGGCAAGGATGCCAAAGTCAGCGGTGACGGTTTCACCAGAGGCGAGCTGGACATGGAATTGATCGTCTGTCGTGAAACTCGCAGGGGCTGCGTTGAGACGCACGTCGACCCCGCGAGCCTTGAGTTCCATCAGGAGTGGAGTTGTCATCTCGGGGTCAAAAGGTGTCATGAGTTGAGAATCACGCTGGATGAGAGTTGTCTTCAAGCCGCGGTGAATGAAGTTCTCGGCCATTTCGATGCCAATGAAACCACCGCCGATGATGATGGCGGATTTCGCGGAGGCTGTTTGGGAGTAGATACGGTCGGCGTCAGATAGGTCACGCAGAGAGAAAAGACGATCAGATTCTGCCCCTGGGATGTCAGGGCGTCGTGGAGAGGCACCGGGCGCGAGAATCAGCTTATCGAACGATTCTTCAGTGACTTCGCCCGTGTCAAGATTACGAGCAGTGATGATCTTGGCTTCGAGATTGATGGACTCGACATTCGTTCGAGTGCGAACGTCGAGACGAAAGCGTTCCTTGAGAAGCTTCTTGGGAGCAACAAGCAGCTTTTGTCGCTCGGTGATGATGCCGCCGATGTAGTATGGGAGGCCGCAATTGGCAAACGAGGGCTCCGAACCGCGTTCGAAGAGAATAATCTGTGCGGACTCATTGAGACGACGTAAACGAGCCGCAGCCGAGGCACCGCCTGCAACAGCGCCGACGATGACAACTTTCATGGTGTACCTTCAGACGAGTCCAGACTGCCGTGAAGCGAGGTGCAACAACAGCGTGAACAAGCAAGATAACGGATTGCAGTCGTCGACCAAAGGGATTGACTCAGGAAAGAGTCGAGGTGTGCGCACTGAAACCGGGTTGCAGGGACCATGAAGGCTTCGGCTGGTTTCATAACCACGACACACCATTCGTCGTAGATTCACGGGTGAGTCGGCGCAACGCGGGACAGTGGCGAGGACAGACCCTCATCCATCGATCTACATATTCGTCTTATCATCATTCACATCCCCCAGAACCTGATTGAGGGCGGCGTTGAGCTGGTCGTCGTACTGGTTGTTGTGGGCGTAGATGCGGAAGATCAAAAAGCTCATGGGCAGCTGACGGAAGAGTTCGTCGTCGTGGAGTTCGACAGGGCCTCCATGGCCGGGGTCGAACAGGTAGTTCTGGCCACCCATCGGGAGACGGCCGCGGGGGCGGTGATAGTGCTTGCGGGAATCGCAGCGGAGGGGGATGTCGCGAATCTCCTTGGGGAGATGCTGGCGGACACGCTTCTCGACGAATTCGGTCTCTGAGAAAATCGTCATCCGTTCGGCGCTGGCGGAGTGGAAGTTGAGGACTCGCTCACAGGCCATGTGCCAGGTGAATTCGCGGTTGAGAATCTGGGCCCACTTGCGTCCCAGTTCCTGAACAGCAGGGTCAGAACTCTTACGGAACCGGCTGACATCGACGAAAAAGGATGACTCCGTGAGCAACAGGTAATCGTCGAGGTGTTCCAGCGGGTTGCCAGGGAATAGCTGCTGCATCGTCTCCTGGAAGACTTCTTCGATCGCGATGTCAAAGGCGCGGACCGTGCGATGGAAATAAATCGTGCGGAACAGGTTCGCACGGGTTTCGACGAAGTTGATCAGCGTCGGCAAGCCGCGGACGTGGATGGTCAGGCCCTGTGGCGTGAAGAAGCTGTAATGTAGCAACCGCCAGACGTCGAAGGCTTTGGTGTTGTATCCGGACATGTAGGCGTCACGCAGGACGAAGTCCATGTTGTCGACGGTGTAGATGCCCGAGAACATCGAGCGCAGCTTCTTCAGCCAGTCGGGATGACCTTCGGTCTGGTTGTCTTTCGGACGTTTGATCAACCAGGCGATCTGTCGCGGGTCGAGGATTTCCAACTGCTTAAGCATGCCGTTGGGGTTGCGACGGATTCCCTGCAGTGCTTCGCCCAGGACGTTCTGGATGATGTGAGCGCCGATGTCTTCGTGCGTCAGGTTGTACTGAGCCGAGTAGTTGTCATCGAAGAAGTGGCCGAAGGGGCCGTGGCCGATGTCGTGCAGCAGCGCCGCCATGCGGACGAGGCTTTCGACGTAAGCCTTCGAGGGGGTATTCGGACAGGATTCCGCGAGCGAGTCGTACCAGAGCTCGATCGCGCGAGACGCCAGGTGCATCGCCCCCAGGATGTGCTGGAAGCGCATGTGTTCTGCGGTCGGGAAGACGAAGTGAGCCGTCTGCAGCTGGTGAATATGACGCATCCGCTGGACCCAGGGATGGTCGATAATGTCTTGTTCAGAAATCTCACCGGGAGGCAGGCCGACGTTGGAAACGAACGGGATGTAGCCGTGGATCGGGTCGTGGGAGAGAGCTTCCGTCTTGAAATCGCGAGGCATGGGAATGGGGCCCGTTTCGGTCCTTGAATTTTGGGTGTTGATGAACTGCAAAGGTATCAGGTCCAGGCATGAAGGAAAAGGAGACCACTCTATCTGACGGGAAGTCCTGAAGATTCCCGGAATCACGTTGACTTATTTGATGAGACAGTCGTATAAACAACTTCGCATTACATCCACGCGCCCAGGAGGGCGTTTGATCGCAGTCGTGCTGGCAGGCGCAAGACGCTTTCCTTGCTCCGCATCGACCCGTTCGGGCCAAGAAACCCAAGCGTTCACGATTCGACATTTTCAGTTGGACGGCACGGAGGAACGATGATTGAAGCAACCCGGGGCATGTCCCCAACCGATGTAGTCACGACCATTGTTAACGAGCGCGGTCACCGCGAAGCAGCCTCGGCGAATGGCTGCGAATCGATTCTCCAGGAACGACTGACGGGACTTGACGGACTTGTTCCGGAATCGGCTTTCCAGTCACGCGCAGCGATGTTGAACCTGCGCGTGCAGGCGATTACCGATGTCGTTCAACGGATGATCCTCGACGAAACGAGAAACCAGGTCCGAGACCTGCGGATTGAATCGACCTGCTATGGTGTGACCGTGACAGGTCTGGTCGACAGCTATTACGTCAAGACACTCGTCAACAAGGCGTCATGCTGCCTCGATGCGGGGATGGCGTTTGTCAATAACGTGACGGTGATGAATTAACTCCGCTCATTCCGGTCGTTCCCTCAAGAATTCCAGGGTAGTCCGGGTTGTCCCAACCCGGACGGCGAAGCCGCAAGAAACACGCCGAGCGCGCATCGAACGTCCATTCCCGTGTTTCTCTCGTGCCGCAGCGGCACGCCCGGGTTGGGGACAACCCAGGCTACCCAGATCAATGACGTTCGACCTCTTCCCCGGCCAGGTCTCGCTTCTCTACGACTTTCATCGTCTTGAGGACGCGGTCGATGATCTTGGCGCAGGAGGGGCCTGCGATGACTCCGCCGTAGGCGCTTCCGCCTTTGGTTGGTTCGTCAACGGTGACGATCACGCAGACCTGGGGATCGTTGGCGGGGGCGCCGCCGACGAAGGAGCAGATCATCTTGCTGTGTGAGTATTGGCCGGTTTGAGTGTCGAACTTCTGCGCGGTTCCTGTTTTGCCGAAGACGGTGTAGTCTTTCAGCTGAGCTGTCTTGCCTGTCCCGCGTTTGACGACTTCGACCATCGGGCCTTCGATCAACCAGCGGGCGATTTCCGGGCTGACGACCTGTGACGAGACGGGGAGATGATCGTCGTCGCGGATGATCCGAGGTTTGATGAGAAGACCGCCATTCGCCAGACAGCAGGTGCCTGCGAGGATCTGAAGGGGCGTAGTCGAGATTTCCTGGCCCATGGTGACGGAGCCAGTTGAATAGCTCGTCCACTGTTCGAGAGGACGGACAAGGCCGGGGAGTTCGCCGGTTAGTTCGATCCCGGAGCGTCGACCAAAGCCGAATCGGGTGATGGCATCGAAGAGAGCGTCATTGCCCATCTTCTCGCCGATCTTCGACATGCCGATGTTGCTCGATTTGACGAGGACATCGGTCAGCGATAGTAAGCCGTAGGCATGGGTATCGTGCAGGGTTCGTCGGCCCATGCGATAGGCGCCTCGTTCGCAGTCGATCATTTCGTCTTTGGCGATATAGCCATTTTGCAACGCCATCGCGACGATGAATGGTTTGAACGTCGATCCGGGTTCATACTGGATCGTCAACCCGCCGTTATGCCAACCCCCTTCCGGGACATGAGCAAGATCCGCATAACTGTAAGACGGCCGTGAGGCGAGCGCGAGGACATCGCCAGTTTTAGGGTCCATGACGATCGCGCAGGCGCTCTTGGGGGCGTGCTTGGTCATGAGTTCGTCGAGAACTTCTTCGGTCTGTTTCTGCAGGACGATATCGATCGTACTGGTGACGGTCCTGCCCTGGTTGATGTCGTCTTCGGCCTCGTCATTGGGGAAGACTTCAACGACCTTGCCGAGTGCATCACGCTGAACATGCCAGACTTCCGGTTTTCCCGCCAGCTGGTCGTTCATCGCTGCTTCGAGACCACCAAAGGGCTGGTTATCGAGTTGGCGCAGTCCGAGTACGTGGCAGGCGAGGTCGCCGTACGGGTACTCGCGCAGAAATTCATCCTGAAAGCCAAACGTCTCGCGTGGCATCTTCAGTTCACGAAATGCCCGGGCCTGTTCCCAGGTCATGCGGCGTTCGTACCAGACGAAGCCCTTGGTCGCATGTTTGGTGAGAAATTTTTCGAGTTCAGGAGCAGTCGTGTTGAGAGCGGTGCAGGCCGACTCCGCGTAGGCTTTCCGATCGAGAATCTTCTTAGGAACCAGATACAGGCTGGGACGAGCCATTGATGTCGCCAGCAGCCTCCCGCGGCGGTCAACGATATCCCCCGCGCGAGCAGGGATTTCCATCGACGTGTACTGCTGACGCTGGGCAGCCGTCGCTAAACGCGGATGCAGCCACCATTGCAGATAGCAAAGCCTGCCCATGACTCCCATCCAGGCCAGACACAATATCCCCCCGATGAACCAGGCTCGTCGGCTCACAGGGGTGATCGGGATGTCGAGAGGGAGTGTCATCGTTTACGAGTATCGGTCGGAGTCTCGGCTTCAAGAAGGAGTTTTGACTGGGACTTCTGCCATTCGGCCTGAAGTTGCTGATTCTGCTGCTTTAATGTCTGCATCTGGAAATGTTGACGGGCAATTCGCAGGGTCATCTCGTTGTGACAATGATCCAGCCAAATGCCTAGAAGGCAGATGCCCAGGATCAACACAAAGACAACGAGGAATCGGGTTAGCACGAGAGTGTCTTTAGAAACGAACCACGGATGGACACGAAGAAACACGGATAAGACGAAAGTCATTTTGAACCGCAGATAAACGCAGGTGGACGCAGATAAGAGAGAGAATTCTGACTATTTTCTTATCTGTGTTGATCTGCGTTTATCTGCGGTTCATTTTTCTTTCCTCTCTGAATCATCTGTGGCAGACAAATTATGATCTAGCGATATTCACGCTGTCCCGAGGTCACTTGGACCTTGCAGGCATCGTTGGGGAGTCGCAGGACCATGCCGATTTGCAGGCGGTCTGGGGTTGAGAGTTGGTCGCGGTTGAGTTCGTAGATCTGCATCCAGCGAGCTTGTCGTCCCAGGTGATTCTGCGCGATATCGGTCAGGGTATCGCTTTGGCCGACGCGGTACAGAGGAGTCGAGCCTTCGCCGTAGAAGAAGCCCGATGGGCCCTGGCTGGAGGCTTGTGTGACGTTCTGTGTATTGTGGCCTGTCAGTCGTGGGTACATGGCATCGAGTGACTGTGGAGACGGGATCGAAACCCGGCTGCCGATTTTCAGGATCCCGCCACTTTGCAGGTTGTTTCTGTTGTACTCTTCGAGAGCGGCGAAATACCGGGCCGTTCCATACTGCTTGCGAGAGATCGCCCAGAACGTATCACCTGGCTGGACAACATAGTTGCCATTGCCGGTGTTGGAAGATTCGATGAAGTCGCGATCGAACCCGCCTCCGTGTTGAGGACGAGGAGTCTGTGGCGTTGGGGCCTGAGGGATTGGTGCATCCGGTCTGGGGGCGTCCTGGTTTCGGACAGACATCGGATTGATGCACTCATCCGGTGGCAGGAATTTGGGAGTTGGATATCCCGATTGGTGAGGAGAAGGAGCCTCGTCTCGGCCACGCTCGGCATAACGGTCATTGCGATCCCAGTTACTGCGGTCCTCATTGCGACGTCCACTTTGATGCTGAACTTCAGGGAAGTTATCAAACGGCTGTCGACCACCTTCTGGACGTGGTGCTTCCGGTCGCGGCGCCTCTTCGCGAGGACGGACCGGCTGCCAGCCATTGTCATTGCCTTGTCCTTGAGACGGGCGAGGTGCGTCCTGCTGCCACTGATCGCGAGACGGGCGAGGGGCTTCGTCGCGGAAACCGTAATCGCTTTGAGGAGGGCGAGAGGGGCGGTCATTGGAATTGTCATTCCCCCAGGGGCGAGGAGCGGGGTCGTTACTGGATTGCTGGCCGTTTGAATTTGGACGAGGTGCATTCTCGTTGTTCGAGAAATCCCGAAACGACGGAGACGGTGCTTCCTGATTCCGTGAACCACCGCGATAGTCAGGATTGGGAGCATCTGGACGAGGAGCGGACGGGTTACGAGAATCGTTCGATGGATGCGGTGCAGGTTCGTTCGAACGTGGTCCATTCAAAGGAGCCGGTGCTTCCTGACGATTGCCGTGATCGTGATCATGTTTCTCGCTCGGAGAACCAAATTCGAAGCCCATCTTTGGTGCAGGTGCCTGCAAATTCGGTCGAGGGGCGGCTTCGTTGTGTGTCGGAGGAGAAAAGAATGGATCGGCTGGCAGCGGTGCTTTCGGAGTAGGAGCCGATTCGGATGGACGTGGTGCTGGCACATCAGACGTTTGCGTGATGAAGGGATCATTAATGACGCGAGAGCGTTGATCCTGTGGCTTGTTGGAAATCTGTGGTCGTCCTGATTCCAGACGTGGGGCAGGCTCATCACCAAACAGCGACATCACGCCATTTGAAGATGGTTGTGGGGCATCCTCTTTCTGTTGAGGGGCAGCGCCCAAAGCAGCCCAGGGGTTGTCCGATTCCTGAGCTGATCGAACAGCATTCAGCGGTGTCGGCCTGGGAGCCTCAGCGTTTGGAGCCATGAACGGATCGTTCATCGCCGAGGCAGCATCCCGGTTCTCTTTGGGAAATGCTCGGGGAGCATTCCGTTGGCCATCGGGTCTTGCATTCGACATTGGCGGCGACAAAGCAGGAGGACTCGCAGGACGCTCGTTTGTTTGAGCGGCATGAAGCTGATTTTGCTCGCTACGTTTGAACACAAGGAATCCAAAGACACCCAGCAGGCAGGTGATCATCACCATCGCCAGACCGGTCTCCTGAATGCGTCCAGAACGGGACGTTGGCGGCAGAATATTGTTCGACAGAGGCTTGAAACTCAACATGTCTCAGCTTCCATGCTTGAGGACTGTTTGGATCGGGACGGTGGGAATCGAGAGGGGAAGTCAGGCGGGATCAGGAACCGGAAGGCTGGTAAGTCGCGATGCGAATCTTGGCTGACCGACTCCGCGGATTAAAACGGACTTCGGTCGGGCGAGGTTCGATCGGCTTCTTCGTCGCTTCCTGCCACAGCTGTTTCTTTTTGAAGCACTGTTTGACAAGGCGATCTTCGAGAGAGTGAAACGTGATGACGACCATTCTCCCGCCCACTTTCAGGCAGTCGGGAGCAGTGCTGGTCAGTAATTGTTCGACGTGTTTGAGTTCGGAGTTGGCGTAAATTCGCAATGCTTGAAACGTCTGCGTCGCGATATTCGAGCCCGAGGAATGCACGCCGGCCTGCTTGTAAACCTGCTCAATCAGAGACGTCAGTTCGACAGCAGTCATCGGCTCTGGATGCTTCCGAACCGCGATGATGGCTGCAGAGATCTGGCGAGCGAATCGTTCTTCGCCGTATTCGGTAAGGATCTGTTCGAGACCAGCCTGATCGATGGTCTTGAGGATCTCCCAGACCGGTTTGCCTTCTTCGACATGGAACCGCATATCAAGAGGACCAGAGGAAGAGAAACTGAATCCACGTTCGACGTCGGCAATTTGATCGGAGGAGTAACCCAGATCGACTAGGATCGCATCGACGCGGTCGATCGAGAGTTCGTTGAGGATGTCTCGTAGCGTGATATAAGAGCCGCGTTTAAGAATGGCTCGAGGATCATTCAGCTTTTCCGCAGCACGGGCCAACATGGTGGCATCACGGTCAACAGCGATCAGTCGGCCGGTCTCGCCGATCTGTTTGAGAATCTCAGCGCTATGGCCGCCGCCGCCCGCCGTTCCATCGACAATCGTCTGGCCAGGGCGCAGCTGGAGTCCATCCAGGACTTCACGCAGCATCACGGGCATATGGACGGTCGACATGGCGGGCAATTGGTTCAGGAATTCAAAACGGGTTTTTGAACGACCCGCGATTCCTACCAGTTAGCGACCTGATTCACGATACGAATCCAGACTTCGCAACATGAATTGTAGCATTCACATTAAGCCTGTCCGGGGAAATGACTCACCAGAGACCCCTTAGCCATCCATTGCCAAGTTGGGTGGGTCAATGATGGCCAGTCAGCGAAAAGACTTCGCTGACTGGCGCAGCACTCCGTGCTGCTCGTACACCTAAAGCCCGGTAGCTACGGTGCTTCCAATGATCAGCCTGCTGTCGGCGAGCTGGGAACTGGCGGTATGGGGACCGCCTGCAGCTGGCTGGCAAACTGATCGAATTCTGATTGATTCTTCGTGAGGAACTGCTCCCACAATCCTTTGTCCCACAGTTCGATGTGCTGATGGACACCCAGAAGAACGACTTCGTGTTCCAGTCGGGCGAGCTTCATCAATCGATCGGGGACGCGGATCCGGCCCTGTTTGTCCATTTCGACCTGTTCGGCCTGCGAATAGTACAGACGCATATAGGTCCGCACATGCGGGTCGTTGGCCGACAGACGCGAGAGCATCTGGGCGTATTCCTGAAAGGCTTTCTCCGAATAGATCGCGAGCGATCCATCGGTGCCCGGGGTGATGTACAGAACGCAGGAACTGGACTCTTTGGCCAGCTCGTCGCGCAGCTGTTTCGGGACAGGCAAACGCTGTTTCTCGTCCAGAGACCGATCATAGGTTCCGGTAAACGGCATTTACCACTTATCCCCACTTTTCACCACTGAGGCGTTTAATCTATTCAGATCTGATCGTTCAATCAAGCCGGTTTCTTCGCGCGAAGATCCCACGCATGGGTCTGGTGAACGTAACTCTTGAAGGCGAGCGAGGTTTGAATTTTCAGAAATCTTTGCAGGCAGAGCATCCTGCCGAGCGATCCGTCTCATGCTTGTCGTCTGGACAGCAGTTTTTCGTAGCACGCCTCATACTGGGCTGCGACATCCCTCCACGTATCCCATTGGAAGGAAATGACTTGGGAACTTCCAGCGTCCCGTTTCCGCCGTTCCACGGCTTCCAGTGCGTTCTGCACCGACTGGCTGATTGTACCAGCCGAGACATCGGGAATCGTGAAGATTCCGTCAGTTTTCTCCTGTATTTCCTGAATCCCCTCAACTGCCGTTACCGCCACCGGGAGACCGCAGGAAAGGGCTTCCAGAACCACATTCGGCATCCCCTCCCACCGGGATGGCAAGACGAGCAGATCTGCCAACTGATACAGGGATTTGAGCCCCTGCTGATAACCGAGAAAATGGATCCGATTGGAAAGCCCGAGCTGTCCTGCCCTGGCTTTGAGAGTGGCTTCCAGTTCACCGATTCCAACACAAACCAGATGACAATCGTGTTCACTACCGGAGAGCGTAGGCATCGCTTCCATCAGTTGATCGATCCCTTTTTGACGATCGAGTCGCCCGACAAACAGGAGAACTTTCTGTCCTTCCTCGATTCCCAGATCATTGCGAGACCAGGCTTCTTCGGAATCTGGAAGAGGATCGATTCCATTGGGAATGACGCTGACCTTCTCTGCGGGGATTCGTCCCACTTGAATGGTGAATTGCGCGACAGCCTGGCTGACGCAGATAAACTCATCAACCCATCGAGATGTAACGCGGTCTAACCAGAGATAGCCTCGGGAGCGACGCTCTGCGACTCGAACACCGCTGACGACTGCAGAAACGCTTGTCCCGCGCGCAGCTAGCCTGGAAACGATATTCCCATGAAACAGAAAGCCCTGCACAATTTGCGGGACAAACTCGCGCAAGATCAGCTTGACCTGCTTGATCGATCGCAGGAAGCCGGTGGCTGATATAACGCCCAGTTCTTTGACTTCGACGTCCAACTCCCTCAGCCTTTGAGCGATTTCGCCACCTGACTGTAAGCTGATCACGAGTGGCTGAAAGCGGCTTGTATCCAGATGTTTAACGATCTGCCAAAGTGCGCGCTCCGCCCCGCCGGGATCGAGTTCTGTGATACAGAAAGCAATCCTGATCCGATTGTCAGCGGGCGACTGGCTGGACGGAGTGGACATTTTTCATATTCTTTTCACGCAAAAAGTTGTTTCAACGACAGAAACTTTTCGGCTCCCACGGCGTTTATACCGTGTGCCCCCAAATCAAGACGTTCTGCCTCGCGAGCATAACAAGTCGACATGTCTGCGGGCCGCAAAAAACGTTGTGCAGGTGAATCTACTTCATGTCATCACAGCTTACACTTCCTGAACTACGTCTGAATTCATGCCGCTCTGAAACAGGTGTCATGCCCGATCTGAATTTACTGTCATCGTATGACTACCAGCTTCCGACCAGCCTCATTGCGTCTGAACCTCTTGCAGATCGTTCGCGTTCCCGTCTTTTAGTTGTGAATCGGACATCCGGCGCCATCGAGCACCGACATTTTGACGAACTTCACACCTTTTTGCAGTCTGGCGATACGCTTGTTCTCAATCAGACAAAAGTCCTTCACGCGCGTCTGTTCGGTTATCGCGACAAAACCGGCGGGGCCTGGGAAGGACTTTTTCTCAAAACGGTCGATCCCAACCGCTGGCTCATCATTGGGCAATGCGGCGGGAAACTGCGACCTGGGGAATCGATCTCGGTCAAATCGCTCCACGACGACACCCTGCCTCTTCTCAGGCTTCAACTCATCGAACGACTCGAAGAAGGTCAGTGGCTCGTCCAACCCAGCCAGTCCGGCGCTGTCGAACCGCTGCTGAAAGCCTACGGTTGCTTGCCGCTTCCCCCGTATATGAAGCGACGCGTCTCCTGCGAACAAGACGAGCAGTCTTACCAGACTATCTATGCCGAACAAGCCGGTGCCGTAGCTGCCCCGACCGCAGGTCTGCACTTCAACTCAGACATTCTGAAGGCTCTCGACACTGCAGGGATCGAGCAGGCCAAGGTGACGCTGCATGTGGGCATCGGGACTTTTCGACCGATCAAAGCCGAGCATCTGGCCGAGCATCGCATGCACTCGGAGTGGTGCGAACTCAGTGAAACAACCGCGAACAAACTTCAACAAACGCGAGCAGCCGGCAAGCGAATCGTCGCCATCGGGACAACGTCTGTTCGAACTCTCGAAACCGCGTCACGCGAGGGCCAAATCAAGCCGTTTCAAGGGGAGACGGATATCTTCATCCGCCCTCCTTATCAGTTTCAAGCCGTCGATGCGCTCGTGACGAACTTCCACCTGCCCAAATCATCGCTGCTGGTGATGATTGCCGCCTTTGCAGGTTACGACCTGGTGATGAAGGCTTACCAGGAAGCCATCGATCAAGGCTATCGCTTCTTCAGCTACGGCGACGCAATGCTGATTCTGTGATTGACTGTAGGGTGCTGGTGAGGCTTTGCGAACCGCACCAAATGGGCAAATGAACGTCGTTTTGGTGCGGTTCGAAGACTCACCAGCACCCTACGATTTTTGTGAACCTTCGTGCTCAATTCTTCTATTCCCTGCTTCCCCAATAAGGAATCCGTCTTCCTCAGCGACCTCCGCTGACCTCTGTTTCCTCTGCGTTCCAGTCTTCTTCTGGTTCTCCGTCACAACCAAGAGGTCAATAATCAAAGCAGCCTTTGTGACAAATGCGGCGTGGCTGAGAGTTCTGTCGGTTCATAACTGCTGCGGTTGGTTTTCAGCATGACACCTTGAACGGCTGTCTTGGTTTGCGTCAGCAGTTTCGGACGGAAGACCAGCAGCAGGATCAATGGCAGGTACCAGAGAACGTAGATTCCGCCCTGTTGTGGGTACCAGAACTGCGTTGCGACGATGATCGCAGCGGTATGGCTGATCAAGATTTCGTAGGACTTGCGGACCGGCCAGAAGGTCAGAACGATCACCAGAACGATGAACGAAACAATGACCGGAATCCGCCACGCCGGGTGAAGCTGAGTCCAAAAACCGTCCTGATAGGTCTGGTCATCGAAGCTCAGTAGACGCAGGTCAATGGAGCCGACTGTCTGTTGGGTGAACGCCAGCGTATCGGTGGAGGACAGGTACACGCTTGTCAGCAAGATGCCGCAAGTGGCAAAGAAGGCGAGCGTAAATTGCATTAACTTCTGTCGAGGCTGATAGGCCATCCAGATCGGCAGGGTAAAGACAGGAAATAACATCGTTCCACAGGCCAGGCCCAAGAGAATCCCTGACGTGCGCGCCTGGTTCGCGAACGCCAATGCCCAGACAATGAACGCCGCAGGAAGGACGTGATTGATCTCGCCAACGCTGTAAGCCGTGCAGGGCAACAAGAGGTAAATCGTCGCCATCGAAAGGCCGGTCAGATAGTCCGAAAAAATTCGCTGACCGATGTAAAACAGTCCCAGAAGAACGGCGACGTGCGAGAGAATCGTCACCATGCGGACGGTGATACGTTCGACGAGGCTGAACTGACTGAGCGGATCGCGGCTCGTAATCACGCCCGCATCAATCAATGACCGAGACGTCGACATGACAGGCGCGGTAATCAACGGAGTTGTCGGCCCCGTATTTCCCAACAGCTCTTTGAGGTCGTCGCTGGTTTCCTTCGCTTTGGGGATGTCGCTTTGCTGAAGCAACACTTGAGCTTCGCGGACGGCGGCCAGTCCGGTTTCGGCGGGCGGCTCGCGCATGGCTCGAATCGTGAGGAAACCGAACGCGCAAATCGTCAGAAACAACAACCCCTGGCTGTTCAGGTTGGGTTCGAGCTTAGGACGCTTATCAAACCAGCCGTCAAACAGACAGCGGAGCGTCCACAGTCCCGAACACGAGAACAACCACGCATAGCCGGCCGACTGCGTCAGTGGATGACCGACCAGCAGGAGCCCCGGCGAAATGAGCAGCAGAAGCAACAGATCGAGGTTCCGCAGGGACCAGACACGCTTGAAGCGGAAGAAAATCGCGACGATCAACAGGAATGAGAGATAGAACCACGTGGGTTCATTCACCTCATAGCCTCTCAATACGATTTCCATAGTCGTCTCAGTGAATCAGGATGCAAATTTGACCGTTGACTGCAACGGGGTATCGAAAGAACCGCTCATCTCGAGATTGGTGCTCGCCAGGGAAGCATCCGTGAGGGCGAGGGTGATGGTTACTTGTTTGACGTTTGGTTCGTAGTACTTGGAGTGGGACATCGATCGCGTAATGCCCCAAACGTGTTCGATGTTGTCTTCGGGCTGCCGAGAATGACAGAGCGAGAAGACATTCTCGCGATCATGCCTGACTCAGTATTTTAATTGTCTCGACTGGCCAAGAAAAGCAGAACTGACTCTGACGGGTACGGATTTCAGAAATGCAGGAAAATGCTCACGACATGTGTACTAATCGCTGCAGGTTGCCAATGTGGAAGGACTTACGTTATGATCGATGTAACTGGAATCAACCGGAATTGATGAATCCGTGAAGAATGAGAACGCTATGAAAGATGGTCAGATCGAAGCCGCAAATGCTTACCAGAGAAATGCTTTCGCGATTGTACCGCCTCGTTTGGTCGCCGTTTTGTTCGCCCCTGACATTCGCATCACCTTTCAAGCGGAAGGCATCACAAGCGATTACGAGGCCTTGTCTTGGAAAGAGCGGATCGCCACGTCGCCTGGCATCACTGGTGCATCTGCTGAAGCTCCCTGGGATCTTCCTGGCGTGACTCTGGCAGGCCTCCAGCGACTGGACGGGACTGCGATCGATGCCTCAAAAACTCATCCCTTGCGCGAGCAAGAATGTCGCGACGCTCTTCTGTCTTTTGAGAAAGACTCCACGAAGCGGATCGCGCTGGAAGCAGGTTTGTGGCTGTGGATCGACGAACTCGACCGCTCGCATACGGCGTCTCAAAGTCGTGAAGGAGACAAGACTTGCGATGCGTGGCATACCATCATGCACCGGCGGGAAGGGGACTTCTGGAATGCCAAATACTGGGTCCGTCGTGTCGGCCAGCACCCGTCTCATGACGGACTATGGAAAAGCCTGCAGATGCTCGATCGGTCGTCGTTATCGACGTCTCAACAGCGCGTGTACGATCGGTTAATGGCGCAGAAGTTCTGGCGCGGCGAAACGATGGTCGACCTGTGCGAAGAATTTGCCCGAGATCAGGAGAGTGAAGAAGGGCTGCTTCTGCGGGTCATTCAGCAACTCGAAATGCTGCATCTGCTGGCAGAAAGATGACTTGGAATTGAGAGAGGGCGTCACACCAGCATTCCTGATCGAACTGACCAGTATGAGTCTTGGTGAATTAGTCGCCAAGACTTGTTTACAACTTGACAGCAGGTTGGTTCATGAGAAAATTGCGTTGTGAACTGTTTATGTTTGCAAAGACTTGATGGATTTCAGTTTAAATCAGAATACATTAAGACGACCTAGTCTTCAGAGCGAAATTCCGTTCTCGATTTCCTTCCCACTTGCCCTCCTGCCTGATTGGATCCCACATGGGATTTGGCGCGACAGAAATCATCATCTTCCTGATCATCGTCATGCTCCTGTTCGGACGACGAATTCCAGAGACCATGTTCTCACTGGGCAAGGGCCTGACGGAATTCAAAAAGGGAATGAAAGACGATAACGACACGCGCCCCACAGATGGCTCGTCGAACAAAGTCGAGAACAGCTAGTATTCCTGCCCTTTTATTCCCCCCTTGTTTGCTTGTCCTTTCAGGACGCGGAGTTAGCAATGCCATTCCTCGGCAATATTGGTTGGCCTGAACTCGTTGTCTTTGGTGTCATTGCCCTGCTGCTGTTTGGCAAGCGATTGCCAGAGACCATGCGCAGCCTTGGTCAAGGCGTGACCGAATTCAAAAAGGGACTCAAGGGCATGGGCGATGAGTTTGAAAATAGTAATCCAACACCAGCCAATCAGAAGACGACTACCTGATTTCGGTTGCTAACACTCAAGTACTGCTGACTCTCAAGGAGATTTGACATGCCATTCTTAGGCAATATTGGCTGGCCCGAAATGGTCGTCTTCGGCGTGATCGCGCTGCTGTTGTTCGGTAAGCGTCTGCCAGAAGTCATGCGGAGCATGGGACAAGGCGTGACGGAGTTCAAGAAGGGGCTCAAAGGCATCGATACCGATGTGAATGACAGCGTTCGTCGTGCCGGCGAACAGCCATCACGCCCAGCCGCGACAAGCACTGCTTCTGTGCCCGCGCCGCCTTCCATGGAGCCAGTCGGCAGTAAGTATGAAGGTTGAGTCGACGTTATTGGACGCGTACGTCGGGGCGAACGTCGTCCTCGACGTGATGGGGCCGTATATCTATCTCGGCCAGTTGGAACGCTACGACCATAAGTATGCGGTGCTCATCGACGCGGATGTGCATGATATGCGCGACTCGACCAGCACCCGGGAGCGATATGTCTCGGAGACCCGGCTGCACGGGATTACTTCAAACCGGAATCAGGTTCTCGTCAGCCTGGATCAGGTGGTGAGTATTTCGCGGTTGGATGATGTGGTTGGCTGATCGTATTAGCATGCCCATTTGGTGCGGTTCGAAGACTCACCGGCACCCTACATTCCGATCTATCCTGTTCTTGGTAAGTCCATCAGGCGTTCGAAACGGTCGAGGACTTCTCTCTTGAAGGCAGCCCAGGCTTCGCTGTCGATTCGCTTTGACATCACGATGTCTTCGGCACGCTTGCGGGCGACTTCGAGGAGTTTGGCGTCTCGCGTTAAATCGGCGACCTGGAGCGGGAGTTGGCCGTGCTGTCTTGTGCCCAGGATATCGCCGGGGCCTCTCAGTTTGAAATCTTCTTCCGAAACGCTGAAGCCATCGGGGCAGCGTTCGAGGATTTCCAGGCGGGTCTGCGATTCTTCGTTCTCGACCATCGACTGCAGGAAGCAATACCCTTTGTGTTTGCCACGACTGATCCGGCCGCGCAGCTGGTGGAGTTGCGATAAGCCGAACCGCTGAGCATCCACGATCAACATCAGGGTGGCGTTGGCGACATCGACGCCGACTTCGACGACGGTCGTCGAGATCAACGCCTGCACCTTATTTTCACGGAACTGCTGCATGACCTGCTTCTGGTCATCGCGCTCCATGCGACCGTGAAGGACGCCGATGTTGATGCCGGCGAGTTCGCGTTGGGAGAGAGCTTGAAAGACTTGCTCCACCGAGCCGACACCGAGCTGTTTATTTTCTTCGATCAGCGGGCAGATGACATAAAGCTGACGACCACGTTCGAGCTGCCTTCGCAGGAAGTCCCACATCTCGCGTTGCTCGTGAGGCGTTGTGACTCGACTGGTAACGACGAGCTGTCGACCCGGTGGCTTCTCCGTGATCAGCGAGAGAGACAGGTCGCCGTATTGCGTCAGGCAGAGGCTGCGGGGAATCGGCGTCGCTGTCATGACAAGGACGTGGGGCGAACGCTCGTCGCTGGTAAGTCGGCTGCGCTGCATGACGCCGAATTTGTGTTGTTCGTCGATCACGACAAGTCCGAGGTTGCGGTAGCGGACGCTGTCTTGAATGACGGCTTGCGTGCCAACGATGAGTTGGATTTCGCCGGATGCGATCCCTTCCAAAGCGGCTTGTCGTTCGGCCCTTCCGATATTGCCGGTGAGCAAGACGCGTTTGACTTGCGAGTGGGCGAGCATGGCGTCGAGTGTGTTCCAGTGCTGCCACGCGAGGATTTCTGTCGGGGCCATCAGAACCGTCTGCTGTTTCGCCGCGATCGCCATCAGCATCGCATAGATCGCGATGACCGTCTTTCCGCTGCCAACGTCCGCCTGGAGCAGGCGGTGCATGGCTGTTGGTCGAGACAGATCCGATACGATCTCGTCAATCGCGTGGTTCTGACCAGAGGTTAAGTCAAACGAGAAGAGGCGACGAATTCGCTGGTCGATCTTGCTGTTGAGGGGAATTGGCTCAGCAGGGCGGGTGCGTTCCCAGACGCGCCGTCGCAGGAAGACCGCGACTTCGAACTGGAAGAGATCGTCGAAGATGACGCGCGAGGTCCCGCGCTGGTAATCGTCTAAGGTTTGCGGAATGTGCAGCAATCGAATGGCATCGCGCAAATGCGGGATGTTCCATTGTTCGAGTGTCTCGGGAGGCATGGCATCGGTGACGAAGTCGGCGTACTCATCGACAACTATCCGGATGATTCGACGGAGTTCATCGAGCTTGAGCCCCTCCGTCAGACCATAGCGGGTCAGAATCTCGCCGCGGGCCTCCAGGTCATCCGCGTTGAGAACCTGAAGTCGCGGGTGAGTGAATTCAAAGCGACGATTGCTGAGCTTCGGTTTGCCAGAAATCAGCCAGTGCGAGCCGACGGGAAGCTTGTGTCGCATCCAGGGCTGGTTGAACCACAAGCCTCGCACGAACTCTGTTTCACAACGAAACAAAGCGGCGACGAGCGTCCGGCCATGCTTCAATGGACGGCCGTCTGTCTCGATGACTTCGCCGCGGACTGTACCAAGTTCGTCGACCTTGAGATCTCGCGGGGAGATGATCTGCGTCAGGTCGAGGATATCGCGTGGCAGGGTCCAGAGAAGATCTCGAACCGTGAGAATTTCCAGCTTGGCCAACAGCGCAGCACGATCCGGACCGACACCTTTAACGAACTGAATCGGAGTCTCCAACGGCGATGATTCCATGGGCTCAGTATAGCAATCGTGGAGCGAGAGTTGGAACGCAGAGGTAACAGAGGAGAGCAGAGATCGCAGAGGAGAACCGGAGGTTTCAACGCCAAGGCGCGAAATCGCAAAGGTTCAAATCACGAGAAAGCAGTGATCCATTCTCTTCACTTTGCGTCTTCGCGCCTTGGCGTTAAAAATCTTCTCGGCTTTGCAGTCTCATTTCGATCGCATTGCCTGGAAAGCAGCTTCGACGGCGAGTTCATCGCAGCGTTCGTTTTCGGTGTGGCCAGCGTGGCCTTTGATCAGTTTGAAGCGGAAGTCGTGCTTGCTGAGCAGTTCGTCGAGTTCCTGCCAGAACTCCACATTTTTAACGGGCTTCCACTGCGTTCCTTCTTTGCGTTTCCAGCCGTTACGTTTCCAGCCGGGCATCCATTCTGCGGAGCCTTTCGCGACGTAGGTACTGTCTGTGACGATCTCGACAGACGTCTTGCGACTGAGCACTTTCAGGCCTTCAATGACGGCCTGGAGTTCCATCTGGTTGTTGGTCGTCTGAGGATTCCCGCCGGCAGCTTCGCGCTCTTTTCCCGAGGCAGGGTGACGCAGGATGTACGCCCAGCCGCCGGGGCCGGGGTTGCCTTTGCAGGCGCCGTCTGTGAACAGATAGACGTCAGGCTGGGCGCTGGGAGGCAATAACATAGTCGCGACGATCTTCCGTTATTTCTCGCGGAAGATGATTCGACCACGACTCAAGTCGTACGGCGAAACTTCCACGACGACCCGGTCGCCGGGAACGATACGGATGAAGTTCTTGCGCATCTTGCCAGATACGTGGGCAAGAACCTGGTGACCATTCTGCAACTTGACTCGAAATTGAGTGTTGGCGAGCGCTTCGACGACTTCGCCTTCGATTTCGATGGCCTCTTCTTTGGCCATTCATAACTCCTTGTGGTGTTTGACTTAACGCGACCTGGAATGCGGAATCGAACATCGAGATTCCAAGGGCATTCCCCTCGTCGCGGCGAGTAAGAAGTCTACACAACGGCCCGGGAATACTCAACGCAGTCGGAAAAACGGGCGAAAAGTCGCGTGAGTCGGCCGTAGAGGCAGGATTTAGTCAGTAATTCACCTCCCTGGTCGCAGATTTTTTTGACTGGTCTCATTGAAATGCTAGGTTTACGTTGGACTGGTACCGTCCGTCATTCACCGGTGATTGTGTACGTCCAGTTCTACTCATTTCTTCAGCCGCAAGATGCGGACATTAAAATTGGATTGACTATGTCGCGCGTTTTGAGACACGTTAAAACTTTTCTCGTCGAAGAAGACGGTCCAACCGCCGTCGAATACGCCGTGATGCTGGCGGCGATTCTGATGGGCGTGATCGCCACTATTGGTTCCGTGGGAGCAGCCAGCGGGGGACTCTGGGGACGGTCGAACACGGAACTCCAGGCGCATGGTTTCTAATTGCTGGCGCGGATGATGTAATTGTGATTGCTCGCTATGATGCGCTGTTTGACATCCTGGCGAGGCGAGTATGGAAATGGCTTATATTGGAGTCGGCGGCAATCTGGGGGACGTGATGGAATCGTTCCGTCGCGCACGCGATCTATTGAGTGAACACGCGGGAATCTCGTCGCTGAAGTCGAGTCGCGTTTTCAGTACCTCTCCAGTGGGGCAGAACGCTGGAACCGGGTATCTGAATGCTGCGTTTGAAATTGCGACTTCGCTGGGACCGCTTGACCTGCTTGATGTGCTGATTCAGGTCGAACAGGCGATGCAGAGAAGACGGCATGTCCACTGGGGGCCGCGGACGATCGATCTCGATCTCGTTTTCTACGGTGAACGACTCATTCAGGAAGCCCGTCTGAACGTCCCACATCCAGCTGCCTGGTATCGCCGCTTCGTACTGGATCCTGTCGCTGATCTGAACTCGAATGTGTATCATCCGACGAAAGAAATGACTGTGATGGATCTCAAGCGGATGTTATCGCGACGCCCGCTGCGATGGTTGCTGTTGGCTAATGAAGAGCGCATCGGAACGAATCTGAGCGAGCACCTCAGCGACGAGTTTTCCGGATTAATCGACGTCACTTGGCGACGAATCGATGAGCCGGGAGAAACGTCGTCGTTTGAGTTTATCGCCTGGAACATTGAGCAGAAACTGAAGGTTCGGGAAGGGGCGGTGCGGTTTGACGATCTGCCAGTCGCGTCGAGACTGGATGTGAGTTTGTTGACCGGTGATGCGTACACCGCGATCACCGACGTTATCAAAGCAGCGACGGATGAACCGGTGGTCGTGGGGGCGTTGTGAGCATCTTCACTTCGCGAACTTAATGGGAATTGAGACGCCTCAAGTCCATTCGAACGACTCGTGACCTTTCACTGGTTTGCACGTCGTTAAGACAGGGGGTTGACACCCCCCGCTCGCCTGGGTGCATGTAAATATGAGCTTCAAACGGCGGAAATGCCAGTGAAGTAATCGGGTTCCTGGCCGGGCTTCCACTTGATGTTGCAGCCGATGCTGGGGCGTTGTTGGGGGGTGATTGACTGGCCCGAGAGAACGGAATCGCAGGCGGCTTTCAGGTCTGCACCGGTGATGGGCTGGCCGTTGCTCGGTCGGCTGTCGTCGTATTGGCCGCGGTAAACGAGTTGACGGTGACGGTCAAACAGGAAGAAGTCTGGCGTGCAGGCGGCGCGGTAGGCTTTGGCAGCGTCCTGGGTGTCGTCGTACAGGTAAGGGAAGGTGTACCCGTACTTCTCTGCATCTTCTTTCATCTTTTCGGGTGAATCCGCTGGGTACTTCTCGGCGTCGTTGGAACTGATCGCGACGACGGAGATCCCTTTGTCCTGATATTCGCGAATGAATTTCACGAGGTGATCGCGCAGGTGAATCACGAACGGACAGTGATTGCACATAAAGATCACGAGCAGCGGCAGGTCATTGGGGAATGACTCCAGAGTGACCGTCTTGCCATCGACATTCGTGAGAGAGAATTTCGGAGCTGCGCTGCCGAGTGGGAGCATCGTCGATGCGGTTTTGACCATGGATGTGTTCCTTTGCTGATTGTTTTCGTGGACAACGAATCCATGATAGCAGGGCGACCAGCAGATGCGAGTCGCAGCAGTGTCATGATGTGTTTCCGCGCGAGAGCAGTTCATTGATGTGAGTCAGCATTCTCGTCCAACCGGCGGCAGTGCGTTCAACATAGTCAATCCACTGTGCATCCATCTCATGAATGATGGTGACTTCGCACCCGTCGCTGGCTGGAGTCATTGTTATCGTAACGACAGAAGGCTCGTCATCGTCCGAGTCACCCACGACCCAGGTGATGGCGATCTTGAGCGGACGATCAAGTATTCGATACTCGCCGCGATGGATTGCTTCGGAACCATTACGCATGTCAGAGAAGCAAAACTTACCACCGACGACAGGATCGATCTCGACACGTTTCATTTCGCCGGACAGGCCATGGCTTTTCAAAGCGCTGGACATCCATATGTAAACAGCGGAGGGATCAAGCCAGGCGTCATAAACGCGTACGGCGGGGACGGAATAATGATGGATGGCTTTCGCGTGGATACGGTGGCTCATGATCATTCTCTGGCAGTACGAGAGGTTTACTGAATCTTCAGTGTCGCCAATGCCAGGATCGCAAGCAATGCGGAGACGATCCAGAAGCGGGTGACGATTTTGGTTTCGTGCATGCCCTTGAACAGGAAGTGATTGTGCAGCGGGCTGCAGGCGAGGATGCGTTTGCGGGTTCGTTTGAAGTAGGCGACCTGGAGAAAGACCGACAGTGTTTCGACAACAAAGACTCCGCCAATGAGAATCAAAAGGAGTTCCTGTCGGATCACGACCGCGGTCAGTCCAAGCAGTGCTCCCAACGGCAGCGAACCGGTGTCGCCCATGAAGACTTCCGCGGGATGGGTATTGAACCACAGGAAGCCCAGGCAGGCACCGACGAAGGCGCCCATGACGACGGCCAGCTCGCCCGCTCCGGGAATGAACGGCTCGCTGAAATAGTCGGACAGGATCGCGTTGCCAGCGATGTAAGCGAGCGCCGCGACCGCCAGGCCTGCGAAGATCAAGCACCCAGCCGCCAGTCCATCAAGGCCATCGGTCAGGTTGACGCCGTTTGATGAGCCGACGATGACCACCATCGACCACGGGATCATGAAGACGCCGAGCGTGATTGCTAATGAACCGATCGGCGCCTGCAGCGAGGTTCCCTCTGTCAGTCCACGGTGGCTGTAATAGATCACGGATGAGATGACGAGCGCAATAACGCATTGCAGCTGAAACTTGCGTCGTGCCGACAGTCCATTCTTTTTGCTGGAGATTTTCGTCCAATCATCGAGAGCCCCCAGGGCCCCGAAGCCGACGGCTGTCAGGATCGCGAGCTGGACGAACGTGTTTGATAAGTCGGCGAAGATGACGGTCGAGAGTAGCAGGGAAATAAGGATGAAGAGCCCACCCATCGTCGGGGTGGCATTCTTCGCGGCATGGAGTTCATTCAAACGGGCGGAATCCGATGCGATGCGTTCTCGGTACCGTGATTTCAGCCAGCTGATCGCGAACGGGCCTGCGATTAGCGAGAAGACAAACGCCATGATGCTCGCGACCGCCAGACGCGCGGTCAGCAGGATCGTCGAGTCCCCGGTCATGCCGATAGGGAAGCGATCGAGGCTGAAGTAACCGTGTTGGATGAGCCAGGGGAGCATGGATAATAGGGCTTGGGGATTGGGGCTTAGGGCTTAGCAAAACGGGAAGACTTCAAGCGGACTGTTTCAGGAGGCCGGTAGGTGGCTGCAGATGGGTTTTGAGGAATTCCAGGATGCGTTCCATCTTCATGCCGCGGGAGCCTTTGATGAGGATGATCGCTGGTTCGTCGAGCAGGCAAGGAAGCATGTCCATCAGCAGGGAGTGATCAGGAAAGACTGAGACGCAGCCGCCGGACATGCCGGAGGAAATGGCGCCGCGAGCCATCGCGAGGGCCTGTTCGCCGCAAGTCAGGAGTTGATCGATCCCTCGTTTGGCGACGAGCTGGCCGACCTGGAAATGGTACTCCGAACATCGTTTGCCAAGTTCGAACATGGAACCTGCGATAACGATCTTTTTCAGATCCTCGGGCCAGTTAGCGAGGGTGTTGACGGCCTCCTTCATCGAGGCTGGGGAGGCGTTGTAGGTATCGTCGAGAATCGTCCAGCGTCCGACTCGCAGCGGCTGCATGCGGCCTGGTGGGTGAACAAGGGACTCCACAGCGGGCTTGATGAGGGAGCCATCGACTCCAAGCTCTCTTGCGACCGCGATTGCGAACAGGCAGGCTTGAATGGAAGGCTTGCCGTAAAGACGTGTCTGATAATGCACGCCGTCCGCGTCGAACTGAATGCCTCGCTTAGGATCAATATGCTGATGCGTGCAAGAGAGGGTGTTGCCCGGCTGGAATCCGACTGTGAGGACCTTGCAGTCGAGATGCGATGCTAAACGCTTGAGCTTGGGGTCATCGCCGTTAATGACTGCAAAGCCGGTTGCAGGCAGTGCTTCGATCAACTCCCATTTGGTCTGGTAAATCGTGTCCATTCCGCCGAAGGTTTCGAGGTGGGCAGGTTCAACAGCTGTCAGCAAGCCGATTTCCGGACGGACGATGTCAGCCAGAAGTCGAATATCGCCCGGCGAGCGTGCCCCCATTTCAAACAGACCGAATTCGTGCTGCGACGATAGCTGTAGCAGGGATAATGGCAATCCAACATCGGTGTTGAAGTTGCCGGGGGTTTTCAAGCCCTGAAACTGGGCCGATAACAGGTCGTGAAGAAAGTCTTTGGTTGTCGTCTTGCCGACGCTGCCGGTGATGCCGAGAGTGAGGGTATCCAGGTGAGTTCGGTGCCACGTCGCGAGTTTGCGCAAGGCATGATACGTGTCGTTGACGGCGATCACATTGCGTGGCTGATCGACGCCATTATTCGTGCCAGAGGAAATCAGCTCGGCCAGAATCGGATGATTTCGATTGACGATGGCGGACGTTGCGCCGGACGAGAATGCTTCCGACAGGTAGACGTGTGCGTCATGTGTTTTGCCGGGAAGGGCCCAGAACAGTTGGCCTGGCTGAACCGTACGTGAGTCGATCGAGAAACCAGTGATCGCTTCGTGCTGGGGTGCAGGGAAGAGAACGTCGGCTTCGAGGGCAGACGCGATCTGGGAGACAGTGAAGGTGGGCGCGGTGGTCAACCGGTTTTTCTCCAGGGATGCGTGTCAGGGGCGGGTCGATCGAGGGGGAGAATCGGAGGAGCAGAGAGAAGAGAGTGAATCACACGGGCGTCATCGAAGGGGATCACCTGATCGCCGATGGTTTGAGTTGTCTCGTGACCTTTGCCAGCGATCAGAACCGTATCGCCGGGTTCAGCTTTCGAGAGTGCATACGCGATGGCGTTGTGTCGGTCTGCTTCGATGGCGACGTTCCCTGTCGCGGTATCAGAAATGCCGACAAAGATCTGGTGGATGATCGACATTGGCTCTTCGTGACGCGGATTGTCGCTGGTAAGGACCATGACATCGGCATACTTGGCGACCGCATGTCCCATGAGAGGGCGTTTAGCGATGTCCCGGTTTCCACCCGCTCCAAACACGACGATCAGCCGACCGGTTGCCTGGGAACGCAATGACTGCAGGACACGGGTCAAGCCATCCGGAGTATGTGCATAGTCGACGAAGACATCGAACGGTTGGCCCGCGTCGACTCGCTGCAGGCGACCGGGGACATGAGTGAGTGTTGAAACGCCATGGCAGGCATCGTGCAGTGAGATGCCTGTGGAAAGAGCACAGGTGATCGCGGTGAGGGCGTTTTCGATATTGTGATGGCCGGCTAGGTGCAGCGTCGTTTCGACAGATTGTCTTTGGTGGGTCACGATGAACCTGGAACCGGTCTTCGTCGGCTGAATCGCGCTGGCAGAAAGGTCTGCATGCGAGGTCATCCCGAACGTTCGTAGACGGATCGGGTCAAACTGATGACCTTCGAGGGCATTTCGCAACTGGTGATACGTGGCCGAGGATTCGTTCAGCCAGAGAGTTCCACCCGGTTTGATGTGAGAGGCGATGCGTGCCTTCGCATCGAGGTAATGCTCGAAGGTTGCATGGTAATCGAGGTGATCTCGCGTCACGTTGGTGATCGCAGCGACATCAAGCATCAGGCCTCCGCAACGCTGTTGATCGAGGGCATGGCTGGAGAGTTCGAGAGCGGTGTGCGTTGCGTGGTTCTCGTGGGTTTCTCGGAGGAGATTGGCCAGGTGGGCAGAGGTCGGTGTCGTCAGGTTGCTCTCGTGTGGCGAGGAAGAACCAGTCTCATGATGAATCGTTCCCATGAGTCCCGAGCGAATGCCGACGGACCGCCAGATCGCCTGCAGCAGCCAGGTCGTAGACGTTTTGCCGTTGGTGCCAGTGATGCCTGCGGTCGTGAGTTCGTGTGATGGGAACCCGGACAAGGCATGGCATAAACGGGAGAAATCGCCGCGGACGTTCGGGGTGATCAGTTGCGGGTAAGCAAGTTGCGGTAGTGGACGGTCAAGGAGAAATGCCCGGGCGCCGGATTTGATTGCATCGTCAATGTAGCTGAGGCCGTTGGACTGATTTCCCGGAATGCACGCGAACAAGTCCCCCAGATGACACCGGTTGCTGCGTTCGCAAACGCCAGTCAACATGAGCGAGGCAGCCGCATTCACCAGCTGCGCATGAGGCAGAAGCAGCCTGGCCATTAGAGGCCGGCTGGAGCGAGATTCCAAACGCCAAATCGGATCAGCATCCATGCTGTTTAACCGGATCAAAAGATCGAGGAAGTCCCACATCCTGTGGTTACGGTTCGTCAAACGGGCGGTATCTTGAGTGAAGATGGGAATTTAGTCAAGATGCGTTCAGGAGCGGAGAAGACTGGAACGCAGAGTTCGCTGAAGGAAGCAGAGGTAACAGAGTTCGGAAGTGCAGAAGAGACAGGGGCTTTTCAGTGGTCGTTCTAGCGAGATTGGCAATAATGTAGACAACGTCTTGTAGGGTGCTGGTGAGGCTTTGCGAACCGCACCAAATGTGGCTTCGAGTGGTGATTCACCTTTTGAAACCGCATTTGGTGCGGTTCGAAGACTCACCAGCACCCTACTTGGGGCGAGAAGACAGCGTCAGGAATGTGAATCAACAGAGACAGAGACAGAGAGAACGTGATGCCAGAATCAGCTTATGATGCCTTGATGGTGGTTTCCTTTGGTGGGCCGGAGAAGATGGAGGATGTGATTCCGTTTCTCGAAAACGTCCTGCGCGGGAGGAACGTGCCACGCGAGCGGATGCTGGAAGTTGCTCATCACTATGAAATGTTTGATGGCGTCAGCCCGATCAATGAGCAGAATCGCGAGTTCATCGCTGCTCTGGAAGCAGAACTGAAGCAATCAGGCATTGACCTGCCTGTCTATTGGGGAAATCGCAACTGGCATCCCATGCTGCCCGAGACCGTCGAGAAAATGAAAGCAGATGGAATCAAGAAGGCGCTCGCTTACGTCACTAGTGGCTACAGCTGTTATTCGGGGTGTCGACAGTATCGTGAGAACCTGATTCAGGCCCGGGAAATCGTTGGCGACGATGCGCCTGTCATCGATAAAATCCGCGTGTTCTACAACCACCCTGACTTCGTCGATGTCAATGCGGAACGCGTTCGGGAAGCCATCGCGAAACTGCCAGAGGATGGTCAAAACTCCTACGTCATCGCCTTCACGGCTCACAGTATCCCAATGAGCATGGCGAATAGCTCTGACTATGTGAAGCAGTTGGAAGAGACCTGCCGACTCGTGGCAGAGCGTCTGGAATTGCCCGCAGATCGTTGGAAGCTCGTTTATCAAAGCCGAAGCGGACGCCCCCAGGATCCCTGGCTGGAGCCGGATATTCTCGATCACCTGCAAGGTTTAAACGAGCAGGGGATCAGGAATGTTGTCATCTCGCCGGTTGGATTCCTCTCGGATCACATGGAGGTCCTGTACGATCTCGATGTTGAGGCGAAAGACAAATGCGAGGAACTCGGCATGAACATGGCTCGTGCGGAAAGTGCGGGGGTTCATCCTAAGTTTGTGGGCATGATTCGGGAATTGATCCAGGAGCGGATCGGACAGCGTTCGGAGAAACAGGCGATCGGTAAATATGGGGCTAACCACGATTTCTGTCCGCTCAATTGTTGCCCTGCGCCTGTGCGTCCGACGATAGGTGCATCGAAGTAAACTCCTGCGACATAATGGCTTGAGTGGGAATATTTCTCTTGCGTTCGAGAAACGCATGGGCGATAATCGATGCGTTGGCCTGCGATGTCTGGCAACAATGCAATCAAAATGTTGCTGCGCGGGTCGGATCGCGTAACCCACTGTGTCGTAAAGGAATACACCATGAAGTCGCAAAACACCGATGATTTTGTGATGGATTATCCCTTAACGGATTCCGGGCTGTATCGAACGCTGATCGAGTACATGGCGCAGTCACCTGAGAACCCGCATCTGCCGGAAGAATCGATCAAGACCCGCCTGCTTCATGATGGCGGATTCGAGTTCGAGGATTTGACGGTGAGACGAACAGCCAGCGGCTACTGTCTTGAAGGCTCTGTCCGTTGTACAGACGAAGATTTCGCGAGAATGACGGAAGATGTTTATGAAATGTGCGGAGCGGAGATCATCATCAACCGCGTCGTCCACCAATGCGCTTTCAGCCATCCAAAGGGATAAGCTTTGATCTGAAGACGTCTGCTGTTTTCCATATCGCCTGATCGTTGCTGATGGATCACGATCAGACGGGATTTTGGAGGGAGACCCGAAAAACCGGGCGTACGAAATTGAATCAGACGATCTGATTGACTAAGATTCTGCCTCAGATGCGAACCGACAGTCGATTTGATTGTCTGGTTCTGTGTCCATCTCCACAGATGGCAACGTAGCTCAGTTGGTTAGAGCAGCGGACTCATAAGCCGCGGGTCGTCGGTTCGAATCCGACCGTTGCCACTTTTCTTTATGCTTTCCACCTGTGCTCAGGTGACGGACTTTTCTCGAATTTGATCGAGGCTGTGTTGCTCATTTGGCGTCTTTCGGTCGATCTCGGTATGATCGCGGTGAACTCACTTCATCAACGCCCAGCAACATCGAGTTTCTTATCGTGCAGATCGGTCCCTATTGTTTTACTCGTTCGAAGCTGCTGGTTTCGGATTTTGATGGCACGATAACGGATGAAGATTTTTATCAATGCGTTCTGGGCAGCCTGGGCGATCAAGCCAACCTCAGTTATTGGGATGACTATACCGAGGGACGTTTGACGCATTTCGATGCCTTGAACGAGATCTTCTCGCAGCTCAAAGTCGGGCGGGACGAATTGCTCAAGCTCGCAGACAAGACGGGCGTTGATGTTCATCTGGCAGAGGATATCAAACAACTGCAGGAGGCGGGTTGGGATGTCGTGATCGTGTCAGCTGGTTCCTCCTGGTACATCAACTACCTGCTGAAGGCACGTGGCGTTGAGGTTGCGGTTGTTTCCAATCCTGGCGACGTGGCACCGGAGGGGTGTCTAAGAATGTCGCGTGATAGGGAGTCGCCGTTCTATTCACATGATGTTGGCGTCGATAAGCCTGGGGTGGTTCGCTGGGCGTTGGGGAATTTTCAATCCGTCGCATTCGCAGGTGACGGACGACCTGATGAACCGGCGGCTGATCTTGTCTTGCCGGAACTGAGATTTGCTCGGGGCTGGTTAGCGTCGCACTTTCAAGAACAAGGGACACCGTTTCGCCATTTCACGCAGTGGACGCAGGTGGCAGAGGCACTCACTGCAAACCGCAAGGAGTCTTGAGCATGTTGATACCGATGGTGCATGTTCCTGCCCTGGTGCGGATGAAGCCCGGGGCGCTGGATCGAATCGGGATCTATCTGCAGCGGGCGGATCTCAAGAAAGTGGTGGTTCTGCATAGTCATGGGCTGATTGAGTCACTTCAGAAACGAATGAACGAATCGCTCAAGTCGGCTTCGATCCAGACATTGCTGATTGATGAGGTCAATGATGCCTCGTTTGAATCGGCAGTCGCATCGCTGTCGAAGCTCCCCGCGGAGACTCAGGCGATCGTGGGGTATGGTGGTGGAAAAGCTCTTGATGTTGCCAAGTATGTGGCATTCCTCGCGAATGTTCCGTTTCTGGCTGTGCCGACGTCGCTGTCCAATGATGGGTTCTGCAGTCCGCAATCGAGCCTGACACTCAATGGCCGACGTAAGTCGATGAAGTCGCGATTGCCTCATGGCGTCATCGTCGATACGCAGATCTGTCTGGAGGCTCCCCGTGATCTCTGGCTGTCTGGTGTTGGTGATCTGGTCGCGAAGATCACGGCGGTGAAGGACTGGAAGCTCGCGTTTCATAAGCATGGAGAGCCGGTCAATGACCTCGCGGCTTTGCTGTCCGATTCGACTGTGCGTCAATTCATGGCATGCCCGCGTCACGATCCCGAGGGCGCAAGACTGCTCGGCACAGCTCTAATGCTCAATGGCATTGCGATGGAAATCTGCGGCTCCTCACGACCAGCCAGTGGCAGCGAGCACAATATTTCGCATTCGCTGGATCACTTTGCAGAACGTCCCCGTTTGCATGGGTTGCAGGTTGGCGTCGCGACCTATCTGGTTTCACATCTTCAACAGCACGAGCATGAGACCATTGGCCGACTGCTCGATGAAACAGGCTTTTTCGACACCATCCGTCACGATCCATTTCTAAGATCAGACTGGCAGAAAGCATTGGACGCCGCTCCGAAGCTGCGTCCGGAGCGATATACCATTCTCAGTGAAACAGGTTCAGCCGAACGCTTGCTGCAATTGATCGACGAAGATCCTCGTGTGCAGGGATGTTTCGTTTAGAGATCCAACTTCGTGTGAGCCGTCGGTCATGCGTTACACGAGAGTGAGTTGGACGTGTGCCACGGCTGTGTCAGCCGTGAGGATGGACGTTCATTGCGCGAAGGCACGGCTGACACAGCCGTGGCACACAGGGAATAGAGTCGATTGGCTGGTGAACCGCTGCAACGCGGGACAGCGGCTCGGACGAAGCCTCGCCCTCCCTTAAATGAGATCACATGACGGAGAAGTAATTGCTGACGGCAAAGTCGAATCCGGCTGGGGAGATCTTTTTGGGGAGTTGTTTGTAAATGCAGAAGTTGCGGACCTGCAGTAACAGGTCGCGTGGCTGGCAGGCACGGAAGGGGCGGTTGATCGCCAGGTAGTGCTTCTCGATCAGGTAATCGACGGCTTCCCGATCGAACTCGAAGCCGAGTTTGGGAGACATGATCTCGAAGAGCTTCGTAAACTGATCGCGCGTCGGGTCAGGGACTTCGATCTTGTAAGGGATCCGACGCAGGAAGGCGCCGTCGACGAGGTCTTTGGGCTCAAGGTTCGTCGAGAAGACGATCAGTTGATCGAAAGGGACCTGGATTTTCTTGCCACTTGGCAGGTTCAGGAAGTCGTAGCGTTTTTCGAGCGGGACGATCCAGCGGTTGAGAAGTTCTTCGACCGGCATGCGCTGGCGTCCGAAGTCGTCGATGACGAGGGTGCCGCAGTTTGATTTGAGCTGGAGGGGGGCTTCGCAAATTTTCGTCTGGAGGTTCTGGACGACTTCCAGTTCATTCATGGTCAGTTCGCCCCCGGCGATGACGGTAGGGCGTTGAATGAGAATCCATCGTTGGTCGACGCCGGAGAGGTCGAACAGGCCATCGGTATTATCCATCTGAACCGGTTCGTGGATTCCCGGGTCATAGAGACGAACGATGTCTCCATCGATGCCGAGAGTTCGAGGAATCCAGATCGATGAGCCAAAACAGCGGGTGATTCGTTCTGCGATCGACGTCTTGCCGTTTCCGGGCTCGCCGAACAGAAACATGCCTCGTCCGGAATTGATCGCGGGCCCTAGTCGGTCGAGCAGATCGGGAGCAATCAGGAGGTCTTTGAAGGCATCGCGGAGGTGGTCTTCGGTGACCTGCTGTTTGGCGATCGACTGGCGTTCCATGGCATGGAGGTAATCGCGCAGAGGAACGGGAGCAGATCCGAAGTACGTACATTCGGCAGTGTAGCGCCTGGCCCGTTCTCGGCCAGCGTCGGTGATCTGATAGATATAGTCGCCCATCTCTGCCGGCCCTTTGAGGGCCAGGAGCTGGTCGTGTTTGAATTGTTGGAGCATCGGCTGGATGAGTTTATACGGCAGCTTGAGCTGCATCGCGATTTCACGTCCCGAGGAAGACCCCGCCGAGCCGAGAAACTTCATGATGATGCGTTCGATATCATCATCGACCAGACCGGTTTCCCGCAGGGTTTCCGGACACTTGGGGATGAAAGGAGCATCGACATTGACGCGGTCGCCCAGAAGCAGGTTGACGCGGTCGAACAATTCCGAAAGATGTGAGTCTCGTTTGAGTGCAACCGGCTTATCCGAGGTCGAGGGAGCAGAGACAGGTCTGGGCGGGATCTTAGCCTTCGCCGTTTCGACCAGCGATCTGGTTCCCTGTGGAGTCGCCGCGACGGGGGAACGATTCATGGCAGGCGTGGACGGTTCCTGGGTACTCAAAAACGCCTGGAGATCGATTTTGGACGCGGAATCGTCGGGGCGAGTTTTCTGCTGTTTGATTTCTTCCAGGAATTCGGTCAGCGAGAGTTTCTTGTCGGTCTGGGACATGATCGAATTCCGCGCAACAGGTGGCGTACAAATTGAGAGTACTCGGAATGAAGACTATGTTGTAGAATGACATCGTCAAACGGATGATCTGACGCGTCGTCGGGGTAAGACCCTTTTGATCCCCGCAATCGTTACAGGCGTCGTGATCGTTGCGTCGCCAGACATTAAAGATGAACAACATGAGTGGAAAACCTGCCAAAGCTGTTGCCTCCGCGAAGGAGAAAGATCCGCCGATCGAACTGATCTGCCAGAATCGTCGCGCGCGTCACGAGTATGAAATCCTCCACGAAATCGAGTGCGGGATCATGCTTCACGGGACGGAAGTGAAAAGTATTCGCGAAGGTCAGGTGTCGATCGAAGAAGCGTTCGCGTCCATGCGAGACAATGAACTTTGGCTGCTGGGCTGTCACATCGGTGAACTCAAACAGGCGAGTGTTTACAAACACGCTCCCCGGCGTGTCCGCAAACTGCTGCTGCATCGACGTGAACTGAAAAAGTTCGCTGACTCTGCCAAAGAGCGAGGTCAGACCCTCGTCCCGCTGACCATGTATTTCAAGCGTGGCCTGGTGAAAGTTCAGCTGGCGATCGCCCGCGGTCGCAAACTGCACGACAAACGCGAGAAGATGAAGAAGGAAACGATGTCGAAGGAAATCCGTCAGGCGATGATGCCTAAAAAGCAGTTGCGGTAATCGGGACCAGCGATGATTGCGCTGGTCGATGGTGGCGTGACGTCAATAATGACTCGTATGGTCGTTGATACCTTTTGACGAAAGCTCGCTCCTCATGTCGCAGATGCATCATTTCCTGAAGCAGGTCGACCTGCCTGTGTCTGTCGAGACAGCATTTGCATGGCATGAACGAACCGGTGCTTTTCAGCGTTTGACGCCCCCCTGGGAGCCGGTCGAAGTCATCGAAAAGACAGGGACCATCCGCGATGGGGATACGCTCATCGCGAAGGTGAAGGCGCTTGTGCAGCAAGATCTGCACGCCAGGCATGAAGGTTATATTCAGAACGTCCAGTTTCAAGACAGGCAGGTCAAAGGGCCATTTGCTTCTTGGTTTCATTCGCATCGTTTTGAACGACTCGGCGATCAGCAGTCTCGCCTGATTGACGATATCAACTACGAACTGCCGATGGGGAAGCTGGGCGAAGTCTTTGGAGAAGGTTTTGTCAAAAACAAGCTGGAGGCGATGTTCAAGTACCGACATCAGATCCTCAAAGCTGACCTGGTTCGACACGCCCAGTATGCTGAGCGACCGCGTCTGAAAATTCTGGTGACGGGAGCCTCAGGGCTGGTCGGAAGCCAGCTGTGTGCGTTTCTGTCGACGGGCGGCCATGAGGTGTCTGTTCTGACTCGCGCTCCATCGAAGTTGCGTTTGTATCACGAGATTCTCTGGGATATCAAAAAACGCCAGCTCGACTCCTCTCAGCTGGAAGGGTTTGATGCGGTCATCCATCTGGCGGGTGAGAACATCGCAGCAGGACGCTGGACGAAAGAGGTCAAGGAGAAGATTCGGGCCAGCCGGGTTGAGAGTACGACCCTATTGTCGGAAACGCTGGCGAAGTTGGCGAACCCGCCTAAGGTCCTGATCAGCGCTTCTGCGTCCGGGTTCTATGGGGATCGTGGCGATGAAGTTCTGTCTGAGAATTCGCCCGCCGGCAGCGGCTTTCTGCCCGAGACGTCCATTGATTGGGAGAATTCGACGCGGGCTGCTAAAGAGAAAGGGATTCGCATCGTCCATCCTCGCTTTGGAGTGATCCTCTCGGCGGCGGGTGGTGCGCTCGCGAAGATGCTGACGCCGTTCAAACTCGGCGCGGGTGGCATTGTTGGCAGTGGGAAGCAGTTCTGGAGCTGGATCGTCCTGGATGATGTGATCTACGCGATTCATGACTTGATTCAGAATGATGCGTACTCGGGGCCTATCAATTTTTCGTCACCGAAGGCGCCGACCAATCGCGAGTTTACGGAATCTTTGGGACAGGTTCTTTCTCGACCGACGATGGTGCCCGCCCCGGCGTTCGCACTAAAAATGATGTTTGGAGAAATGGCCGAGGCGTTGTTATTGGCGAGTACACGCATGGAACCGCAAAAATTGAAAGACACGGGTTACCGTTACGAGTATCCAGACTTGAAGTCAGCGTTGAAGCATGTGCTTGGAGAGTGATCCATCAGGAGGGTTCGTCGTGTCGAAGTTAGTTCGAGGCAGGAGTGTTGTTTTCGTTGGCACGATCATCCTGGCAATGCTGTGCACAGGTGTTGTGATTGCGCAGGAGCAAAAACCAGAAGATCCGCATCAAGCGTTCCTCAAGTCCCTCAAGCCCACCGAGAAGCAGACGGCGACTCCTGATCTGAATGAGACAGCCGAGCAGATTCTGAGTCTGTCCAACAAGTTCCGGGCGACTGAGAAGAAGTCGAAACTGGCGATCAGTGAATCGTTGAAAACAGCCGCTCAGAAATTCGCCCAGTACATGGCCGACAACAGCAAGTTCGGGCACGAGGCAGATGACCGAAACTTCCTGGATCGTGCCAAGGAGGCGGGCTACATGCCGTGCCTGGCGCTTGAGAACATCGCGTTCACCTACAGCACGCAGGCTTTCAGCGTAAAAAGTCTGTCAGACGAATTGATGGACGGCTGGAAGAAATCTCCCGGCCATCGCGAGAACCTCCTCGATGCAGACGTGACCGAAACGGGCATCGGCGTCGCGCGGAATGCGACGACGGGTGTCTATTATGCCGTCCATTTGTTCGGGCGACCGCTGTCTGCAATGAGGGAGTTTCAGGTCAAAAATGAGACCGCGTCAGAAGTGACTTATTCGGTCGGCGTGCAGACGTTCACGCTGCTGCCCAAAATCGTGCGGACCCACAAATACTGCCGAAGCCCGAAAGTCTCGTTTGCCTTTGTGGCTGACAATGATCCGAAGAAGACCGTCTCGCCAGCCGAGAGTGATAAGTTCGTTGTGCAGATGGTTGACGGTGAGGTGACAGTGAAACAGGAATTGTCATCAGAATAACCGAGAGGGCGAGGCGGCTTTCTCTCGTTGCAACGGTTCACCCGTCAATCGACTCTATTCTCTGTGTGCCACGGCTGTGTCAGCCGTGTCTTCGCGCAACGAACGTCCACTTTCAATGAACACTGCACGGCTGACACAGCCGTGGCACACGTCCAACTCGTCGCTATTACGCCTGATCGCAGAGAGCTTTGTGAAATATTGGTACTGCTTGATTTGATGCAGTGGGATGGTATAGTTGTCGTTGTTCGCGAGTTCTTGAGGCCCCACCGCGATTTGTCGGAATCGCCACTCGAAGAAGACCTCGTCTTCTGACCGTCTGACTTCTCTGCTGAATGCCGCCTTCCTGGTGATTCTTCACCATCGGCATGTTGGTGTGGCCATGATCCCTGACCTCAAAACCTGCTGTCTGATTCTCTGCCTGATGCTGGCTGGAGGGATCATATCGTCGACTGCTTTCGGCGGTGAGGAGATACGCTTTAGTCGTGATGTACTGCCGCTGCTGTCGGATCGCTGTTTTCATTGTCATGGTCCGGACCCGATGACGCGCGAAGCAGGACTGCGTCTGGATCTGCGCGAGGAAGCTGTGAAGGATCGCGATGGGACAATCGCGATCACCCCCGGCAAGCCGGATGAGAGCGAGCTACTGGCCCGAATTGTCAGCCATGATGACAATCTTCGCATGCCGCCTGCGTCCTCCCATCGCAAGCCATTGTCGGAACGCGAGATTGCGATTCTCAAACAATGGATCGAAGAAGGAGCACAATGGGGACGACACTGGTCATTTGAAAAGCCTGCGCGTCCAGATGTCCCTGTATCGAACGCTCATCCGATTGACTCGTTCGTGCAGACGCGATTATCGCAGGCGAGGCTTCAGCCATCGCCATTGGCTGATCGCGGGACGCTTGTAAGACGGTTGTATTTCGATCTGACCGGCATTCCGCCATCGGTCGAAGAGTTCGATGCTGCGATGGCAGATCGATCTGAGAAGGCCTATGAAACGCTGGTTGATCGGCTCCTCTCGAGCCCACAGTTTGGGGAGCGGATGGCGATGTGGTGGCTGGATGCAGCTCGCTATTCAGATACCGATGGATTCCAGATTGATGCCGAGCGTGAGAACTGGCCTTGGCGGGACTGGGTCGTTCAGTCATTCCATGAGAACAAGCCGTTTGACAGGTTCATTGTCGAGCAGTTCGCAGGTGACCTCCTGGAGAATGCCACCGATGAGCAGCGCCTGGCGACCTGTTTTCATCGCAATCACATGACCAACGGCGAAGGGGGACGCGATCCGGAAGAGTCCCGCATTGATTACGTCATCGACCGTGTCAACACGACCGGGACCGTCTTCCTCGGTTTGACCCTCGGCTGTACGCAATGCCATTCGCACAAGTTCGATCCGATCGAGCATCGCGATTACTACGAGCTGGCGGCATTCTTCGACAGTATCGATGAAGACGGCCGGGCAGGGATGAGCGCAAAGCCCTATCTGAAATATCGCTCGCCGTTGGCGGAGTCCGTTTATGAGCAGGCGAAGGAGTTCAAAGAAGCGTGTCAGAAAGAGCGGGAAGCGGCCCGAGTATTGGCTGTGAGCGAGTTTGATGACTGGCTGACGGAGGTCGTCAAGACGTTGCCAACGTCGTTTGAGACGTGGAAATCGATTGTACAACCAGAGCTGAGTTCGTTGCATGGGACGCAGTTTGAGATCTCGCCGGATGGCATCGTACAGACGAAGGGCGTGCATCCGCATCATGAAGATTATCGCATGACGTTCACGCTGCCTGCCGATGTCAAACGACTGACGGGGGTGCGGCTGGAAGTCTTGACCGATCCATCCCACACGGATCAGAGATGGTCGCGTGGCAAGTCGGGAGAGTTCATTCTTTCGAATGTCAAACTGTCGGTGGCCCGAGTCGGTTCATCTCAGGTTCGTGAGATCGAGATGAATGATGCGTTCGCAGATTACGAAGCAGAGCGAGGCAAAACGGAGACCGGCTATAACAGCGTTCAGAATCTCCTCAATGATGATCCACGCAATGGCTGGTCGTCGATCGGGGCGAAAGACATGACGAAGATGTCTGTCGTGATCCGATTGACCGAGCCTCTGACACTGGCGGACGATGAGCGTCTGACGTTGACGCTCATGCATCGCTCGACGCCGGGGGATGGGAATATTGGTCGCTTTCGTCTGCTCGTGACGGATCAGGCGGGGTTACCAGTCGAATCGTTGTCTCCATCGCCGTTTGAAGAGTTCGTCAATGCGGCTCGAGCGGAGGTGGCGGATGCTGAGGGAGCGCCGGCGACGTGGAGTTTATCCCAACTCGACCCGCAGCTCAGGGAACGATTGCTTGAGCAGTATTTGATTGACCACGAAGGGTATCAGGCGTCGAAGGATCGACTGGAGCGAGCCACGCAGCAGCTCAAGGAGACTGAGAAGTCGCGACGTGAGCAAAGCGTCATGGTGCTGTCTGAGAAGTCGCAGCCGAGGACGAGTTATGTGCTCGAACGGGGCGTCTGGGATGCCAAGGGAGAGGTCGTTCATCCCGCGTTACTGGATCAGTTTCTGGAGTGGCCAACCAATGATCGCCCGACGCGTCTGGATCTGGCGAACTGGATCGTCTCGCGTGAGAATCCTTTGACGTCACGCGTGATCGTCAATCACCTGTGGCAGCTGGTTTTCGGACAAGGGCTGGTGCGCACACCGGGTGACTTTGGGCTTCAGGGAGAGCAGCCGACGCATCCCGAGTTGCTCGACTGGCTGGCCGTTGAATTCATGGAGCATGACTGGGACGTCAAATACATGATCAAGCTGATGGTGACGAGCAGGACGTATCAGCAACTCAGCGATCTGAATGAAGAACTGCTCGCGAGTGATCCAGAGAATCATCTGTTAGCGAGGGCGAATCGTTATCGGCTGCCGGCCTGGATGCTTCGGGATGCGGCTCTCAAAGCCTCTGGTCTGCTCAATAGCACGCTGGGCGGTCCTCCGGTGAAACCTTGGCAGCCGGATGGGGTCTGGGCGGAGATCACGATGGGGCGATTTGATTACAAGCCGAACCTGGGACCGTCGCAGTATCGACGTTCGCTGTATGCCTTTTGGAGACGGTCATCATCGCCGACGTTTTTGTTTGATAATGCCGAGCGTCGTGTCTGTGAAGTCGCGCCCAAGTTGACGAATACACCGCTGCAGGCACTGACGTTGTGGAATGATGTGACGTACCTGGAAGCATCCCGCGTGTTGGCTGAGACAGCGGTTGCAGCCGAGGGGAAAGAACTGGAGACGCTGGCAGTCGCCCTGCTTCAACGGCAGTTGACGGCAGACGAGCAGGAGATTTTCAGCTCACTGCAGCAAGAGACGTGGGAGTATTACCGCCAGCATGCAGATGAAGCAGTCGCATTCACTTCGATCGGTCAACGCCCTGCTCTTTCACAGGACGCAGCTCCTGGTATTGCTGCGTGGATGGTCGTTGCCAGTTCGATGTTGACTTTGGATGAGGCGATCACTCATGAATGATTTCGACATGCAGTTATCACGTCGCCTGTTTCTCCAGCAATCGGGGCTCAACCTCGGCGGGATGGCGCTGGCGGGTCTACTGGGTGGAAGTCAAACGCGAACGACATTTGGCTCGGAATCCTTGAGCCCGTCAGCAAATGATGGATTAGGTTTACCGGGACTGCCGCACTTCGCCGCCAAAGCCAAGCGGGTGATTTTTCTGACACAGTCCGGCGGACCTTCGCAGATTGATCTCTACGACCATAAGCCGCTGCTGGAGAAACTCGCGGGGACCGATCTGCCGGAGTCCGTCCGCGGCGGTCAACGACTGACAGGGATGACGAAGGGACAAAAGAGTCTGCCGGTCAAACCCGCTGTGCCGAAGTTTTCGCAGCACGGCCAGTCGGGAGCAACGGTCAGTGAGTGGCTGCCGAATATCGCCAAGGTCTCCGATGAGATCTGCTTCATCAAGTCGATGGTGACCGACCAGATCAATCACGCTCCTGCGATGACGAAGTTTCTGACAGGGCATCAACTACCGGGACGTCCGAGCTTTGGCTGCTGGGTCAGTTATGGGCTTGGGTCGGAGTGTAAGAATCTGCCAGACTATGTCGTTTTGATTTCGAAGATGAAGCGAGGCAGTGATCAGCCGTTATACGATCACTATTGGGGGAATGGGTTTCTGCCCGGCAAGTATCAGGGGGTCAAGCTGCGGAACTCCAAGGATCCGGTCCTTTATCTCCGCGACCCGAACGGGCTCCCGCGTGAACTGCGACGCAGTATGCTTGATGCTGTTGCACAGGCGAACGAACTGAAACTCGAACAGGCGCATGATCCCGAAATTGCGACTCGCATTCAGCAGTATGAGATGGCGTTTCGGATGCAGACGAGCGTGCCCGAGCTGGCGGATTTGTCGAACGAACCCGAATCGACGTTTGCTTTGTATGGCGAGGATTCTCGTCGTGCAGGGAGTTACGCGTCCAATTGCATTCTCGCCAGACGTCTGGCAGAACGTGGCGTCCGATTCATTCAGCTCTTCCATCCTGACTGGGATTCACACTCCAATCTCTCCAGCTGGTGCAAAGCCCGTTGCGACGACACCGATCAGGCCTCTGCGGCTCTCCTCACCGATCTCAAACAGCGAGGTCTGTTAGAAGACACGCTGGTGATCTGGGGAGGAGAATTTGGTCGCACGGTCTATTCACAAGGGGAGTCTTGGGAAGCAACCGCTTCGGGGCGCGATCACCATCCTCGCTGTTTTACGGTCTGGCTGGCAGGCGGCGGAGTGAAGCCCGGCATGACTTACGGCAAGACGGATGATTTCAGTTACAACGTTTCCGAGGATCCGGTTCACGTGAACGATTTGCATGCAACGGCTATGCATCTGCTCGGAATTGATCACGAACGGTTCACATTTCGAACTCAGGGATTGGATTTTAAGCTGACAGGCGTCGAGAAGAGTGAAATCGTCAAGAGAATACTTGCGTGAGCAAGAATGGGGTTGGCATCGGCTCAGCACAGTAGAGACAATGACATGATGAGCGAATGGTATCGACAAACAGCATTGAGATCGTTGGCGGCATTCGTTGTGATGGCTTGTACGCTGTCTGCGAATGGCGAAGAGATTGCGTCCGCTGACGCCAAGATCCGCTTCAACGAAGAGATTCGTCCAGTTCTCACCAAGCACTGCACTGCGTGTCATGGTGGAGTCAAACAGGCGGGCGATCTGTCGTTTGTGTACGCCGAAAAGGCGTTGCAGGTGATCGAACCGGGTGATCCGGAATCTTCTTACCTGCTGGAACGTGTCCTCGCTGGCGATGACGAGCGGATGCCGCCGGCTGAACATGGACCGCGCCTGTCTGAAAAGGAAGTCGAACTTCTCAAACGCTGGATCAAGCAAGGTGCGCATTGGGAAGCCCCCTGGGCCTTTGAGAAACCAGAGCGAGCAGAACTTCCCCCTGTGAAAAATGCGGCGTGGCCATGTCAGCCGGTTGATGCTTTCATTCTGTCGAAGATGGAAGCCGCTGGCGTACAACCTGCCGCCGACGAGATTCCTCTGCGCTGGCTGCGACGTGCTGCGATGGACATCACGGGGCTGCCTGCGACGACGGAACTGCGTGAGACGTTCATCAACGAGTATGCACAAAATCCAACCGCCGCCCGGGAGCACGCTGTCGATGCGTTATTGGCGTCTCCTCACTTTGGGGAGCGCTGGGCGTCGGTCTGGCTGGATCAGGTGCGTTATGCGGACTCGATGGGACTCGGGCTGGATGGGTATCGCTCGATCTGGAAATACCGCGACTGGGTGATCGATGCGTTCAATCAAGACATGCCGTATGACGAGTTCACGATGAAGCAGATCGCAGGAGATCTCCTGCCTGATGCGACGATTGATGATCAGATCGCGACTGCTGTTCACCGGTTGACGCAGTCGAATGAAGAAGGCGGGACCGATGATGAAGAGTTTCGTATTGCTGCGGTGCTCGATCGCGCCAGCACGACTTGGCAGGCGTGGCAGGGGATCACGTTTGGCTGTGTCCAATGCCATTCGCATCCCTACGATCCGATCAAACATGAAGAGTTCTACCAGTTCACTGCGTTTTTCAACAACACCGTCGATATGGATCTGAATGAAGACTGGCCGACGTTGAAAGTGCCCGTGAATCCTGCGGACCATGAACAGGCGACAGAACTCTGGAAGAAACTGACATCCAAAAAGCAGGAACTCTGGAACAAGCAGTTTGCAACGTCGGTCATGAATCCTGAGTGGAAACGTTTGCGACTCGATGAAGTTGCTTCCTCAACCGCGACACAGATCAACGTTGATCGCAAAGAAGATCACGATGAGTTTTACACGTCGGGGACACTGGTTCGTGATACCGATATTACGCTGACCTCGAAGCTTCCCGATGAAATGACGTCGCTGACGGCTGTTCGTTTAACGGTTCTCCCGCTGGATCCGGTCAAGGCAGTTTCCGATTCGGAGTGGGGATTCGTTCTGTCGCAGATGGAAGCGTTCCTGAATACGCCCGATGATGACGCGCCTCGAAAACTCGACATCGCTCGGGTCATCGCGGATGAGCCATTCCCGATCTACAATCCGAACGACAGCCTGAAGGACAATGGCGCCGGCTTCTCGGCGTACTCTCGGATCAATCAGCCAAGACAGGCCGCATTTGTCTTGAAAGAGGTGACCGAAGTTCCGGCAGGTTCGACAATCACCGTCAAGTTGAAGCACCGAATCTGGATTCTTGCGTCATTTGCTCTGGTGAGCCGCCGGGGGCATCTTGCGGTGACGGATGATCCACATGTTTTGGATGTTTGGAAATCGGATGAGTTCACTGCGCTGGAAAAGGAGATCAAGGATCTCACTGCACAACAGAACAAACTGAAATCGACGACAGTACCAGTCCTGGCAGAACGTCAAAACGAGTTCGCTCGCCCGTCCCATCTCTTCATTCGCGGATCGTTTCTGACCAAAGGAGATGAAGTCCAGCCGGGGGTTCCCGAATCACTGCCGCCGATGCAGGTCGACGGGAAAGCCAGTCGGCTGGATCTGGCGAAGTGGATCGCGAGTCCTGAGAATCCGCTGACGGCTCGCGTTGCGGTCAATCGTGTCTGGGCCCAGTTGTTTGGGCATGGTCTGGTCGCGACGGAAGAAGACTTTGGATCGTCGGGCGAACTGCCATCGCATCCTGATCTACTTGACGATCTCGCAGTTCGTTTTCAAACAGATCTGCAGTGGTCACACAAGGAGTTGATTCGTGAGTTGATTCTTTCATCAACGTATCGTCAGAGTTCCAAGATGCGATCCGATCTGGATGATGCGGCCAACGCTCTTTTCGCCCGTGGTCCACGTCAGACACTGTCTGCTGAGATGGTGCGCGATCAGGCACTTGCGGCCAGTGGGTTGTTGAATCGAGACGTTCATGGACCGCCGTGCTATCCACCGCTCGCGGCTGGGGTCTGGACTCCATTCAAGGCGAGCGATAAGTGGGAAACACCTCCACCTGGAGATCCGCAGCGATACCGACGATCGATTTATACGTACGTCAAACGCAGCATCCAGTATCCGCTCTTTGCAGCCTTTGATGCACCGACGCGAGAGTTCTGCGCTCCTCGTCGTTTGCGATCCAACACGCCGCTGCAGTCATTGATGACCCTCAACAGTGAGTCGTTCAATGAATGTTCGCAGGCACTTGCGGCGCGGATGACGGCCAGCAACGACCGCATTGACGATCAAATCCATTTTGGATTCGTCAATGTGACGGGACGTGATCCCAAGCCGGAAGAAGTCGCGACACTTAAAGCAACCTACGAGCACATTCGTGAGAAGTCGGATGCTCAGCTGGCGTTGACATCCATCGCCACGATTCTACTCAATCTTGATGAAATCATGACGAGGTAAATGACCACGATGAACCGTCTGACAATTCCTCAAGAACTGGCCCGACAACAGATCGAGCTGACAACCCGTCGACATTTCCTGCGTGACTGCACGACCGGACTGGGCGCTGCCTGGCTGGCTTCGCAGACAATGGGTGACCGTGTCCTCGCGTCTGAAAAGGCTGTTTCGGCCATCACGCATCCTGCGCGCGTGAAGTCGGTCATCTATCTGCACATGGTCGGTGCTCCCAGTCAGCTGGATCTGTTTGAATATCGTCCCGAACTCGTCAAGTATGATGGCAAGGACTGCCCTCAGGAGTATCTGGAGGGGCGACGCTTTGCTTTCATTCAGGGCACGCCTCAGCTTCTCGGTCCTCAGTTTCCGTTCAAACAGCATGGCCAGTGCGGGGCCTGGGTTTCTGATCGACTGCCTCATCTGGCCAAGCATGTTGATGACCTGTGTTTCATCCGTACGATGGAAACGGATCAATTCAATCACGGGCCTGCGGAGTTGATGGTTCACACGGGGCAGGCACGCATGGGGTATCCTTCAATCGGTGCCTGGACGACGTGGGGTCTGGGGAATGCCAATGAGAATCTGCCGGGGTTTATCGTGCTGCTGTCTGGAGGACGATCGCCGCGGGCTGGGAACGCGCTCTGGGGATCTGGGTTTCTTCCATCGGTTTATCAGGGTGTGCAGTGTCGCTCGAAAGGTGACGCGATCTTGAATATGTCGAACCCGGACAATGTTTCGCGAGAAGTTCGACGTGACATGCTCGATGCGCTGGCGTCTTTGAATCAGGAGTCGTATGAGACATTTCAGGACCCGGAAACGCTGACGAGAATCTCGCAGTACGAGATGGCCTATCGCATGCAGGCCGCCATGCCGGAAGTTGTGGATATCTCGTCAGAGCCCGAAGCGATTCATCAACTGTACGGGTCGAAACCAGGGGCTGAGTCGTTTGCGAACAATTGCTTGCTGGCCCGTCGTCTGGTCGAGTCAGGTGTGCGTTACATTCAACTCTTTGACTGGGGCTGGGACTCGCACGGCGCGGACAAAGATGAAGCGATCAATGGCGGGTTCAGTAACAAGTGTCGAGACATTGACCAGCCGATTTCCGCTTTGCTGACTGATCTGAAGCAGCGTGACATGCTCAAAGATACGCTCGTCGTCTGGAGTGGCGAGTTTGGTCGTACGCCCATGCGAGAGAATCGGGGTGGAACAAAGATGCCGCTTGTCGGTCGTGATCACAACCCGGCGGCGTTTACCTTATGGATGGCCGGGGGCGGCGTAAAGCCCGGGTATTCTTACGGCGAACTTGATGACCTGGGCTATACGGCGGCTGCGAACCCGGTTCCGCTACGTGACTTCCATGCGACTCTGCTACACATGCTCGGCATGGATCACAACAAGCTGTCGTACTACTACCAGGGGCTCAACCAGAAATTGACGGGTGTGAAGCCCGCCAAGGTCGTGCACGACATTCTGGCTTAAGGGACTGGCTGGGTGGCCATTGGTTCGGCTGGCTTTTGTGGTTGCCCCTTGGCTGGTGGTTGTTTTCCTGCTGGAGCGCCGGAAGGGTCTGTCTTTGGTGCATCGGGCATGGGGGCCGTGAGGGCGTTGGGGTCTGTCAGGACACTCAAGACGTCTGAATACCAGGCGACGTTCAGCGCCAGGCGCTCGTCCTGATTGAGATCATAGACTGCATCCAGTCGCGCGGAGTGGACGCCCAGCAACAAAAACGGAAGCTGGTTGCGACCGGATTGACGTGTCGATCGTGTGACGACCGGTGCACCGCTGGTCCCACGGTGAAGACGGGCATCTGTGAGGAAGTATCCCAGGCCTTGAAAACGCAGCCCGAATGCAGATGAGATAATTGCCTGTCGTGCGACGGGCAGGTGATGCAGCGTATCGTGGAAACCAAGGGGAAAGCCGACGATCAGAAGTGGCGTTCCCACCTCAATGACGTCCATCTTGACCACCAGGTTCTCCATGTTGAAGGCATAGAAAACAAAGGAGGGGGGGAGCGTGGCACGATTGATTTCAATCGCGACGACATCGACCAGCCCGGAGGTATCCTGTGCCTGTCTCCAAACTGGCTGGCCGTTGTTGTAAAGCGGAATGGATTGAGAGGCGACTTCGGCAATGTTCTTTTCGTTGACGTGAAGTTCCAGGTCAATTCGATCGGGGCGGTGTCCCGTTGATTCAGAAATGACGACGTGGCGGTTTGTGATCACGAACAGTCTGCCATCACGTTCGAAGAAAAAGCCGGTCGCGTTCGTCAGCAACTGACCTCGAGCATAAGTTGTAATGCGAGTAACAGCGATCAAAACGGACTCGACCATGAGCAGTTCAGCGGCATTCGTTCGCGGACCAACCGAGGACGACGAATTTGTAGCAGAGTTCATGAATGTTCCTATGCGAGCGAGATCTCAGGTTCTGAATGTACCCGTTTCCAGTTCGCATGTCACGAGAAGGATGTGTGAGATGGACTTGGTGGGTATGCAAAAAATGCTCAAGATCTCAGGTGAAATCTTGAGCATCGTGCGTTGACGGTTTGTGCTGATTGCCGACCGAATGATTTTTATTGAAGCCAGTTTCAAGGTACGGCGAAAGGAGCCGTTACCAGGGCTTCAGCTTCCAACCCAGGATGAAGCCAGCCCCGAAGATCCATAGGGCCGCCTGCTCAGGATTCGCCTTGGCATAATCTTTGAGGTATGTCACCAGATCGGGGACGGGGCGAAGTTCGTTCTGTTGGGCTGAACTGAACGACGGGCCCTGCTTTTCGTAGTACGTTGATTCAGAAGTTGGCATATCAATGCTCCTAGTGGATGTTGCAAACTTAAAATGATCTGTGTGGGAGCAGGAAGGTCAGTCTTCCGACTTCCCTTCTTCATCCTTATACAGAATCTCGCGAAGCCAGGTTAAGTTCTGGCTCATCTCATCGACTGATCGCCCCAGAACGCGGGACGCTTTTGTCAAACGCTTCACCGCAATCCACAGGATCAATGAAAACATCAAAGCCGCTGCTCCTCCGACAATGAAGAGGGCGGTTTCCATTCTCAGATCCCACGTCCGTTGAACCAGTTGCGCCAGACTCATCAGAAAGATGGGAGTCGAGGCTACCAGTCCAATGGAGCAGATCGTGATTGCCAAAAGAGTCAAACGGGTACGACGGAAGAAGTCCTGAAGGTCAACGTAGGCCAGTTGAAGTTGAAGATCAAACAACTTGACGACATCGCGAACGAGTTCGACCGCATTGCGGCGAACATTGCCCACGACTTGTTTGGCCTTCGGGTCTTTCGTTTCGTCTACCATTTTCGCTTGATCATCCATCCGACGCTCACCCCCAGGATGACCGCCACGGAGAGGCTGACCAGTTGATGTTGTTTGACCCATTTTTCCATGTCCTGAACGCTCATCGGAATACTATTCGATGAGGATTGTTGCGTTTGTGGTCGTTGACGTTGTTGAGCGACCCGGACTTGAGGGTCGCCTGGTTCTCCGGAGAATCGGTGCGTAATCATGGTTTGATACTCTTCTCTGCGTTGGACCCGACAATACCATTGACGGCTTGATCAACGTAAACCGTCCCGTACGCAAGCGCTGCGTTCACAGCAGTTCTTGCCAGCCAGCCAAAGATTGTCGAACGGACCGTTTGCTTCTTTTCAGCAGCATTCTTTGTCTGGACGACAATTCCCTGACGCTCAATGATGCGTTCCAACTGCTCAGGATCGAGATGAAGCTTGGTCTCCTGCGGCTTTGGCGATGACGACGGCACGAGCAGATACCCGATGACCGCTGCGGCGCCAAGTGTCGCCCAGGGATAGTTCGTCAGATAGTAATGGTAGTCCATCAGCTTGGAAGCATTCTGGACAAGACCTTCGACATCGTCATCCATCTTATGACGGATGCGACGCATTTTCTGACGAATGAGATCCGCTTCGGTGATCTGCGTCATTTTCGTTCCTGAGTCTGGAAGTACATCATGTGGGTGGCGTCACAGTCAACAGTGGGGCGACTAAGTACGATGGAGATCTGGCATGTATCGCTTCATACGATCAGCCATCGAGTTGCCCCAGTCAGAGGCTTCATCGCGCCATGTTCGTTGGGGAGCAGCAGTTTGCATCAGTGCTGCAACCAGACATGTCCCAGCGACCATTCCGATCGCAAAGGTCGTGAGAACGGTAGAAACAGGGTGTTCCTGAACGTAGTCAGTCGCACATTCGCCAGCATGCATGACTGCTTCTTCAGCTTGGTGCATTTGTTGGCGGGCTGATTCGTAGATACCGTTTGGTTTTTCTGATTTCGTAACCATGATAAGGCTCCTTAATTCATTGTCAGCTTAATCGCTGAAAGTGTTCTTCCCTGGATAATTTTCGGGGGCGTGCAATTAGCGGCGAGGCGTGAGCAGTAGTCCAACCAGGACTCCTGCGACGATCCCTGCACCGAATGCAGCGGTGAGTGATTCCATTGGACGGGCACGAACGGTTTGTTGTGCCTGATCATAGCCTTGTGCAACTTGTTGACGGGCCTGGTCGTAACCCTGTTGAACTTGCTTACGAGCCTGATCGGTGTATTGTGCGGTTCGCTCAGCGGCGGCGCTGATGTAGCTGCTGCCAGCTTGCATGGTCGAGTCGAGGAAACGCTCGATCTCTTGACGAGTGGCGCCCGTCTTCTCTTGGATCATGCCAACGAGCTGCTCGCCATTCCCCTGGAACCGCTGGAGATCATCATCACTGAATTGTCCCCATTTCTCTCGGATCTGACCTTTGACCTGGTTCCATTGGCCTTGCAGTTGTTCGCGTGTAATCATTTCTGTCTCCAAAATAGGTGTCATGTTCATTAAGTCGTAAACCACGAAGTGATACTGACGCAATTCGTATGCCATGCAATCAGACACTTGGTTTTCGGAGACTTCTTTAACAAAACAGGTCAGTCAAACAGTGATTTGACAGAGATTTGCGTCAACGCCAGATGAGGTCGCGGGGACAGCGAGCAAGAATTCTTAGTTGCTCGATCAGCGAGCAATTCTAAGGTTCTCGTGATCGGTGACTGACAGAACATCAAGCGACCGCGCTCCTCTCTAGATAGTTAAAGAGTGGATGAGAGGATTGTGAGGCCAGATTCGCTGGTTTGAAATACCTCGGAGGGGTTTGGCACGCGGTTCGCATAACAGTTTCTGGCGTGGGAGCAATTCAATACTCCCGATCAGCTAATTCTTCAAAAGGAGCTTACCATGTTGAGCTGGGCACTGACTTTTCTTGTGATCGCTTTGATTGCTGCGGCTTTGGGATTCGGCGGTATTGCAGGGACCTCTGCGGGTATTGCAAAGATTCTGTTCTTTGTCTTCCTGATCATGTTTATCGTGTCTCTGATCTTCGGTCGACGCGCCACTGTCTAGCGAGCCCCGCAGTACGGGGCAATGACTCTCCATCGAGAGTTTGACTCATCAAAAACCCGCTTTGATTTCAATCAAAGCGGGTTTTTTCTATGTAACGACATTCGTTGGTAGACTTTCTGCTTTTCCGGTTAGAATAGGGACGTTCTGCGAAGACGTGATGAGGGCGATGACTCGCGCGTTCGAGATTTGTCTCATAGGAAGAGACCGGGAAAATTCTGGGTATGGGTTGGCTTACGAGGCTGTTTGATACGGACGGGTTTCCGGCCCGCTGGCAATGCGGCATTGGCTGGAGTGAAGAGCCGATCTGGGGTTGGGTCCACATTATTTCGGATGTGTTGATCTTTCTTTCGTATACGGCGATCCCGTTCGTGCTGGCGTATTATCTGCGAAAACGTCCAGAGACACCGTTCCCTTATATCCTCATCCTGTTTGTGGCGTTCATTTTCGCGTGCGGCGTGACCCATATCATGGAAGCTGTGATCTTCTGGGAACCACTTTATCGCCTGGCCGCTGCGATCAAAGCGTTCACAGCGATCGTTTCTGTATCGACTGCGATCTGTCTGTTTTACGTTCTGCCCGAGCTGATGAAATTTCGGTCCCCCGGCGAGCTCGAAAAACTCGTCGTGCAGAGAACGGACGAGATTTCACACATCTCCCAAAAACTCGCTGACGAAGTTCGTGAACGCGAGTTGATGGCTGCTGCATTGAAGAAGAACGAAGAACGTCTTCGGCTTGCCCTGGAAGCAGCGAAGATGGGAACCTGGGAATACAACCTCGAGACCGGCGAGATTTTCATCGATGAACAGGAGCAAACGCTGCTGGAGATCTATCCCGCCAATAACTTGATCACGCCAGATAAGTTCTTCGACCGCATCCACCCGGAAGACCGCGAGAAGGTTGAAAGCTCCGTCGCCAAGGCTATTGAAGAGGGAGAAACCTACGACTGCGACTTCCGCTTCCAACGCGAGAACAAAGAATACTTCTGGATGACGGGCCAGGGGGTCGCCCAGCGAGACGCGGCTGGCAATCCGGTTCGGATGTTCGGAATCAATTTTGATATCAGCGAGCACAAACAAGCTGAGGAATTGCTCAAGAAGAGCGAAGCACACGTTCGCGGGATCCTCAATAGCCTTTACGCGTTTGTTTCTGTGACAACCCCGGATGGCACAGTCATTGAGACAAACCGGGCGCCGCTCGAAGCGGCGGGCCTTCAACTCAGTGACGTCCTGGGACGAAAGCTATGGGAATGCCACTGGTGGCAACATGACCCATCTTTGCAAAAGAAGCTGGAGATCGCCGTCGCGGATGCCTCTCATGGGAAATCGGCCCGCTTCGACGTCAAAGCGCAGATGAGCAACGATGCCCTCGTCATTCTCGATTTCATGATTGCCCCTCTTTATGACGCGGATGGCAATGTCGAATATCTGATTCCGTCCGGCGTTGATATTACCGAGCGGGTCTACACTGAAGACATGTTGCGCGTCCGCACGCGTGCGATTGATTTCGCAACCAACTCCGTTCTCATCACTGATGCACGTCGACCTGAGCATCCGATTGTCTACGCCAACCCTGCCTTCGAGATGCTGACCGGATATCATAAAGATCAAGTGCTTGGCAAAAACTGTCGATTCCTCCAGGGGACGGGCACTGATCAGAGCATCGTGGCGCAGCTGCGAGAGGCGATCCAGAACCAGATGGACTGCCACGTCACGCTGTTAAATTACCGCAAAGACGGTCGGCCGTTCTGGAATGATATCCATATCGCGCCCGTCGAAGATGAAGATGGGATCGTCTCCCACTACATCGGCCTTCAGAATGATGTCAGCGATCGCATCGAGTACGAAGCGACTCTCGAAGAAGCACGCCACCTCGCCGATGAAGCCAACCGCGCCAAAGACCAGTTTCTGGCTCACGTCAGCCATGAGATTCGTACGCCCCTCACTGCCATTCTCGGCTGTGCGGAATCTCTTTATCAGAACATTCGCGAAGGCGAGCAAAGCGGCGTTGTGAAGATGATTCGCGAGCAGGGCGAACTGCTGCTCAACATCCTGAACGACATTCTCGATCTGTCCAAAATCGAAGCCGGCAAGCTCGATATTGATGAAGTCGAGTTTTCACTGGCTCAACTCATTTCATCGGTCGAATCGTTGATGCGGCCCCTGGCGATCGAGAAGGGACTTGAGCTGAAGGTCTCTTACCTGACCAGACTGCCGACGACCATCATCATTGATCCTCTGCGAGTCCGGCAGATTTTGATCAACCTTGTCGGAAACTCAGTGAAGTTCACCAGCCAGGGAACGATCCATATCAAGGTCCAGCAGATCGTGTGGAACGACTACGAGACCGTCGCGATCGGCGTTGAGGACACTGGAGTCGGGATTCCAGACAGTCACCTCGGACGGATCTTCGATGCCTTCACACAGATCAAATCCCCTGCACAAGCCGGCAAATCTGGAACCGGGCTGGGACTGACCATCTGCCAAAGCCTTGCACGGCTGATGGGCGGAATCATCGACGCAGAAAGCCAAGTCGGGAACGGGAGTACCTTCACACTCAAGCTGCCAATGAAGACGCCAGTGGACGTCACATTCTTCGAGCCAGGCGAGGCGATCGAGCGTCTGCCGCAATTGAATGATCGAGACGACGAGCCGCCGACTGATTGTCGGATCCTCGTCGCAGAAGACAGTAAGCCGATTCAGTTCATGCTTGCTCAGATGCTCAAACGCGTTTCAACGAAGGTTATGATTGTCGAACGAGGAGATCTCGCCGTCGAGGAAGCAGTCGCCGCGAATGAGCGAGGCGAGCCGTACGATATCATCCTGATGGATATGCAGATGCCCGTCATGGATGGCTATGAGGCGACGCAAGAACTCAGATCAAGAAGCATCCAGATTCCGATCATCGCGTTGACGGCGGGCGCGATGACTGGGGATCGTGAAAAGTGCATCAGTGCAGGCTGCACCGACTATCTCTCGAAGCCCATCGTCTTGGATAAATTAATTGAACTGATTCGCGGCTATTGTTCCAATGACCGTCTTACCCGTCATGCGTAAAAAAAGGGAGCACAGACGAATGCGTCTATGCTCCCTTTTCAAAGTCTTACGCAATGCTCTTCAGCGGCCAGTGACGTTTTTCACGGTGGGCGGGATCGGAGTATGCGATAGCAGATAACTTTGCAGTGTTTTGTTGAGCAATTCCAGGTCATTGGTGAGAGCCGGAATCTCATGTTTGACTTCGCTCAGACGTCCGTCTCTTGCCATTGATTCGGCATTCTGCAGGCGTGCAATGAACTCTTCAATATCGAAATTGGAGACAAGTCCTTTGAGGCTATGCAGATTACGTGTGACGCTTTCTTCATCTGACGACTGAATTCCCTCTTCGGCGTTTTGAAGAAGTTGTGGTGATTCTTTGAGGTGCATCTCAATGATGGTATTAAGAAGCTGTTGATCGCCTCCCATACGCTCAAGGACCCGGTCGTCGTGAAACTCCACTGGCTCGTCTCGCTTTCCATGACGGAATTGGCTATTTCTCACAACAGCCTGTTCTCGTGGTGAGGTATTCAACTTCGCATTCCTTTCGCGAGAGAGGTAAGGTTGAGCAAGTCCATTTGCAGACTGGTAGACCTGTTCCAGTTTGTCGATGAGCTCAAAGGTGTCAATTGGTTTGGTGAGATACTCGTTGGCGCCCGCTTTCAAACACTTATCTTTATCACCGGGCATTGCGTGGGCGGTCAATGCGATGATCGGGATGTTCGACTTGGCAGAATCCGGCATGTTGCGGATCATGCGTGTCGCGGTCAGCCCGTCCAGGACTGGCATCTGAATATCCATCAGGATCAGATCGAACTGCCCGGACACATGCTTGTCGATGGCCTCTTGCCCATTATTGGCAATGACGGACTGGTGACCACGTCGCTTTAAGATTTGTTCGACAACTTTTTGATTTGCTCGAGTGTCTTCCGCGATCAGGATGTTCAATTTGAGCGTGGGATGGGGGGTAATCCGAGGCTGATGACGAGCGTCCTGTGGCTTTCCGAGAACTGACTCTCGGATCGCAGCGAGCAACTTGTGGCGGCTGACGGGCTTCTCAATGTAACTGTTGATGGGCAAACTGCGGAACTGCGCGTCATAGACAACACGATCAGCGGACGACAGCATCACAATGGTGGATGCACGGATCAGCTGTTCCTGCTGAGCCACCCGAAGGACATCAAAACCATCCAGGTCTGGCATGAGGGCATCGAGCATCACGACGCGGAATCGCTTCTGGTTTTCCGGTCGACGAAGAAGTGCGAGCGCTTCCTCTCCGCTACTGGCGAGTATTGGTTTGAATGACCAGCGAATGAGAGTGTCCTGGAGAATACGTCGGTTCGTTTCATTGTCATCAACAACCAGGACTTCCAAACCTTTGAGTTCTTCTTCGACTGTCTCACGATCTGGAGCCCGCACATCACCCGGCGGCAGCGTTGCGACGTCCGCTTCAAAAGTGACTGTGAACTGACTTCCTTCGCCGAGGCGACTTTCGACCTTGATATCCCCGCTCATCCGATCAAGGATTTCGCGGCAGATCGTCAGACCCAGACCCGTGCCAGGGTAACGACGCGTCGTTGAGGTATCGACTTGGGTGAACGGGGTGAAAATCTTGTCCATATCCTCCGCCGCGATACCAATTCCGGTGTCGCGAATCTGGAAGGAGAGTTCGACTCGCTGTGGCGAAACAGTTCGAGAGGTCAGGGAGACGGCGACTTCGCCCTGCTTCGTAAATTTGATGGCATTGCCGATCAGGTTGATCAAGACCTGCTGCAATCGCGCCCGATCAGAGACGATAATTTCGGGGACACTCTCATCGATGTGACTGACCAGTTCCAGTCGTTTCTCATGAGCTCTGGGTTCCAACGCCTCGACGGTCTGTTCGACGAGCAGATGCAACGCGAATGGTTTCGTGACCAGTGCGAACTGACCGGACTCCATGCGTGAGAAGTCGAGAATATCGTTGATAAGGAAGGTGAGATTCAGTCCTGCCTGATGGGTCGTCTGCAGGTATTCCCGCATCGTTTCAGAGACGGGTTCATCGAGAGACAATTCCGTCATGCCAATGATTGCGTTCAAAGGCGTTCTGAGTTCATGACTGATATTGGCCAGGAATTCGTCCTTGGCGCGGTTGGCTTTTTCTGCTTCCTGCAGGGCACGGTAGAGTTCCTGTTTCGCGTGATCGAGTTCCGTCGTATCGACGATATAGGCAATGAGTTCGTTGGGATTCGCCGCTCGCGCAGCACCAACCATGACACTGATCCGTGTCCCGTCGCGTCGGAGATATTCCTTTTCCCAAGGCTCTGTGTATCCCATCGTCTTGAGCTTCTGGATCATTTCCTGATCCTTGTCCCCATATTCCCGAGGGGTCAGATCGCGGAAATTGACGAGGCCCGCGTACAAGTCCGCACGGGGGATCTGAAGCATTTCCAGGATGCGATCATTCGCTTCGGTCGCGATCCCGGTATCGATCTGCGCAGACACAATCCCGATCATGTTCGAGTCAGCAAGATGGCGGTAAAGCCTGCGGGTTTTCTCAAGCTCAGCCTGAGTCTGCTCGACAACGCGGCTTTGTTCGCTGGAACGTCGCTCGGCGTAATTTTTTCGTCGCAGCAGGCGGTGCATCTGACTGGTGATACCACAAATCAATCCACCTTCAATCATGAAGACAGACTGCTGAACCATCGCGCTGACGGAACTCTCTGCATTGGGCATCATGAAAAAGAGGTTGATGGAGATCATCGAAATCAGAATCGTCAGCAAGCCTGCAATCCAACCGCCGAACCAGGCCGCGACCATGATGACGGATGTCGTCACAAGAAACGGCGACTCCGGCTGGCCGGTCATCAGATCAATCACCAGCTTTAGCAGAACGCCAATACCCGAAGCAGCGATGCCGATCAGCATCGATTCAATGAGTGTCGATTGTCGCAGTTCACGGTTCATGAAAATTGGGGCTACTCTGGCTGAGAATCTTGTCGTCATCAACAACTGGCAGATACAGCTCACGGTGTGGTAGACAAATCAAGTCAAATGAGTTCAGTGAGCAACCTCTATGCCTTGAGGTTCTTATTAAATGCAATTGCACGCTTCGCAGAAAAATCACGAGATTTGCGGGGAGTTCTTTCAGTCCACGACGTCGCGCAGCCCAACAAGCATGACTGAAACGGCGAGGCTGGCAGATCAGCAAGCAGTCTGATCAATAACCAGCCGCCGCAGACTATTCACCATCGATCGAGACGCTTTTATCGAGACGGATTCCAAACGTCAGAATTCGATCTCGTACCTTGCCTCGGGTGATCCCCAGCAGTTCCGCAGCCTTCGACTGGTTCCCGCCTGTGTGTTGCAGGACGTAGGGAATCAGAAAGCGCTCCAGCAGCTCAATACTTTCTGCATAGAGATTGTTTGTCCCGCCTCGTATCTTCTTGTTGACGAACTCGACGATGTGATTGATGTCTTCGTACGAAGGATCACTATTTGTCGAATGGGTGGCAGCCTGCCCGGCAGCCATTGTCTGCGGGACGGTCGCCGTTGGAGCAGAAGATGTCGTCGCAGGGTTTGCATCTGGCATACGCTGCGGAGCAGGAGCAAAGCCGTTAGTGGGAACTGCGGCAATCGCGGGCTGTTCTGGTTCTTTGACTCGTGGAGCCGTGGCTTGTGTGTTGAAAATCTCTTTGGGGAGATTGCTGGGCCCGACGACTGTACCCGTTGTGTTCAGCAGCGATTGACGGACCACACTCTGGAGTTCGCGAACGTTACCTGGCCAGTGATAATGACGCAGGATTTCCAACGCTTCCTGCGAGATCCCCTCCACTTCGAACTTGCCCAGTTCCATTCGCTGGCGTGATAGGAAGAATTTGAGCAGAGCATCAATATCCTTGCCTCGTTCGCGCAATGGCGGGAGGAAGACTGCGACCTGATTGAGTCGGTAATACAAGTCTGCTCGGTACTGACCATCCTCGACCATTTTTTCGAGGTTACGGTTGGTCGCTGTGATGATGCGAACGTCGGTTTGAATTGTCTCGTTGCCGCCGACTCGCTCGAATCGCTGTTCCTGCAGAAGTCGCAGAACCTTTCCCTGGACCAGCGGCGTCATGTCGCCGACTTCGTCGAGAAAGATCGTACCGCCCTGGCAGCGTTCGAACTTACCGAGCCGACGTCGGTCAGCGCCGGTGAAGGCGCCTTTTTCGTGACCGAAGAGTTCACTTTCCAGCAGTTGATCCGGAATCGCAGCGCAGTTGACAGCCATGAAGGGCTGGTTGACCCGATCGCTGTGCTGGTAGAGGGCACGGGCAACGAGCTCTTTGCCCGTACCACTCTCCCCGCGAATCAGAACAGACACATTTTGACCTGCCACCCGGCCCACCGTTTTGAAGACTTCGAGCATCCCGCCGCTGCTGCCGACGAACATGTCGCCAGCCAGCAGTTCTGGTTGTTCTGCATGGATCGCGACGGGTGTATTCATGAGACGCTTAGTCTCGATCGCCGACATCACGATCCGCGTTAAAGCAGGCAGGTTCAGCGGTTTTGTCACATAGTCGTAACCGCCCATCTGCATCGTTTCGATGGCCGTGGAACTGTCCGTTCCAGCGGTGATGAAAATCACCGGCGTTTTGAGGGCCTTTTCTTTGAGCGTACGGAAAATATCCAAACCGCTGGTACGCGGCAGCATGATATCCAGGAGCACGACGTCCGGATTCTGCTGCTGGACCATCGCGATGCCGGCATGTCCGTCCTCGGCTTCGATGACTTCGAGTCCCTGGCTTTCCAGGGACGCTCTTACCATGTGCCGAATCGTACGATCATCATCAACGACAAGGACTTTGCTCATTTTTACTTCTTGAAAGAGGGGCGATAGCGGGCCTGCTGAGATCATAGTTGATTATCCAATTGATCGTTCATCGATCAATTCCGGCTAGAACACGTGGTACACATCAGCTAAAAGCAGATTGTGTTTGACTTGGCTGCTCGGTAATCGACCATGTGATCGATTGGCGAGCAATGACATCGGGTCATACGAAGCCTGTTTCACCCAAATTTGGGGCGACACCATGCTGTTTCGAGGCATCTGATCGTTGATCACGCAGTTTGTGTTCCAAAACGCGGCATCTCTGCAAAGTTTTCAAGATTGAGATCGTTTTTCGCGCGAACGAAGTATGCGGTATCAAAATTGCCTACGTCACGTTTCGATGTCCAATAGCTTGGACTGACGAGCTTTCACAACCTTAGACGCTCACTACCGAATTGCTTTCGAGAAGGCCTGGCATGTCCGAAGTTCTAGCCGAACAAATCACCCACATGGGTGCAACCGTTACTGAAACTGGCGTTACATTTCGAGTTTGGGCACCACATGCCAGTCAGGTCTATGTCATTGGGACATTCAATAACTGGGACGAAACGAGCCATCCTCTCAAATCGGAAGAGGGTGGCAAATGGGCTCTCCATGCGACCGACGCCAAAGTTGGGGACGAGTATCGTTACCTGATTCACAACGGCGAGCAGAAACTCTCCCGAATCGATCCCTATACGCGTGAAGTGACGAACTCCGTCGGCAACGGGGTCATCTCCAATCTTGCCTTCGACTGGCAGGATGATGACTTCGAGCAGTATCCGGTCAATGAAATCGTGATTTATGAACTCCATATCGGGACGTTCGGGAAGTCAGGAGAAGATGGCAAGCCCGCTGGCTTCGAACAAGCCATCAACGACCTCGACTACCTGAAAAAGCTCGGCGTGAACTGCATCGAAGTCATGCCAGTCGCAGAATTCGCGGGTGACCTTTCCTGGGGTTATAACCCGGCTCATATTTTTGCCGTCGAGTCCGCCTACGGCGGGCCTGCCATGTTCAAGCAGTTCATTCGCGAAGCCCACAAGCGAGGAATCGCAGTCATTCTCGATGTTGTCTACAACCACTTCGGCCCCAGCGACGTCGATATGTGGCAGTTCGATGGCTGGTCTGAAAATGGGATGGGTGGCATTTACTTCTACAACGACTGGCGTGCGGAAACGCCGTGGGGCAATTCTCGTCCTGATTATGGTCGCGAAGAAGTCCGCCAGATGATTCACGACAATGCCATGATGTGGCTGGAAGAGTTCCACCTCGATGGACTGCGCTATGACATGACGCTCTTCATTCGCAATGTGAAGGGAAATGGCGATGTCGGCTGTGACCTTCCCGATGGATGGAGCCTTGTTCAATGGGTCAATACATCGATCCGTGAGAAGTTCCCGCACAAGTTGACAATCGCAGAAGACCTTCAAAACAACGACTTCCTCACCAAGACAGGCGACGAAGGGGGAGCAGCCTTCCATGCTCAATGGGATGCGCGTTTTGTGCACCCGATTCGCGAAGCCGTCATCCTCTCCGATGATGCTCACCGAAATATGGATGCAGTCCGAGCAGCCATCGAAGCCAACTACAACGGCAACCCGTTTCAGCGCGTTGTCTATAGTGAATCACACGACGAAGTCGCCAACGGCAAGGCTCGCGTGACTTCGGAAGTGATGGGGAACGATCCCCAACATTACTTTGCCCAGAAGAAGTCGACCCTGGCGGCGGGCGTTGTCTTTACCTCGCCTGGAATCCCGATGATCTTCCAAGGGCAGGAGTTTCTTGAAGACGAATGGTTCCGTGATACCGTGCCGCTGGACTGGGACAAGTCGAAAGAGTTTTCCGGCATCGTGCAAATGTATCGCGATCTGATCAATCTGCGATTGAATCGCGCAGGACAGACTCGCGGCTTGACTGGTTCCGGCCTGTCCATCCTGATGCAGGATAATGACCGCAATCTCATCAGCTACCAGCGCTGGTATGAGCATGGAATCTGCGATGACGTGGTCGTCGTTGCGAGCTTCCACAACGAGGCGCACACAACCACGATCAACTTCCCGACTGCTGGTAAATGGAAATGTGTCTTCAACAGTGACTCGAAGATCTACAGCAAGAAGTTTCAGAATACTCCGAGTGTCGATCTGGTCATTGAACCGGATAAAGAAGGAGCAGCCTCTGCAGATGTCACCATCGGACCTTACACTGTCCTCGTCTATTCTCTGAGCGAACTCGCCTAGAGAACGACCTGGCGATGGAGCGCAGGTTCAAAGCCCTCTGATACGGCGATCAGAGGGCTTTTTTATGCGCTAGTAATTTATTGAATATCATCGATTGGAACGAGCAACAAATCGTCGTGCCAATACACCATCAGTAAGAATAAACCACATAGGCCACGGAGAAACACAAAGGAAACGACCTAACCACGGATGGACACGGAGCAACACGGATAACAGAAAAGAGAATGGAACCGCAGATAGACACACGTGAACGCAGATGGGAGCACGGAAAATTCCTTCTCTGTTTTGGTTTGATCTGCGTCTATCTGTGTTCATCTGCGGTTCACTTTTTCTCTCAAACTCGGTGGCCTCTGTGCTCTCTGTGTCAAAAATTCTTCTTCGGTAATGAGTGGTGAACCTGATTTCCTGTTTTGAAGCGGCTGACTCCTGGTTCGTCAACTTTCGATGGGACACTAATCATTGATCCATATCATAGACGTGAAATGTGCTTCGTTGTTCCGTCATCACGCGAGATGATTTGTTCCCTGACAGGGATTTGACTGCCATGGGCTCAAAAGCAGCGTAAATCGAGTCAATTTCCTGCGTTACACGCTCTCATGCGATCTTGGCATAGCCTTTGCGTTTCATTCTTCTCGTCGGAGACCGTCACTCAGATGGACTCGCAACTACAACTGAGGAGAACAACCATGGCCGTTGAAACAACCTACGATCTTTCGCAAGACACGATCCACGCTCTTCAAGAGCTCATCCAAGTCAACGTCGACAGCCGCGACAACCTGCGTTACGCCGCTGAAAAAACCGAGGATATGAACATCAGCGGTTTGTTCCTGCGAGTGGCAGAAGAACGCGAAGCACAAGCCGATGAGCTAGGTCGTTTCGTCACCCTGAATGCAGAAACCCCCAAACGCGAAGGGTCTTTCTATGCATCCTTCCAACGAACAATGCTCGCCGCCCGGGAAGCGTTGAGCTCGAACAATGCTTACACCGTCCTTGCAGAAGCAGAACGCTGTGAAGATCAGATCAAAGCCGCCTATGAGCGACAGCTCAAAAAGCATCCTGGCACGGCTGTCAATGACGTTCTGAATGCTCAATATGCACGCGTGCTGACGTCGCATGATCATGTCCGCGATCTGCGAGACAGCTACAAAGAATAATCGCCGCAACTCAGTAAAAAACCCGCCTCGTGGTGAACTTTATAGTGAGAAGACATGTTTCTTCTCTTAATCCGCGAGGCTGTTGTTTAGGAGATAGATAATGAAAATGCTCGCCATTCCCCTGATGCTTGTCGCAACTGCAGCCTTGTTCGCAGCCGACCAGGTTCCTGCCACCCAAGTCAGTAAGAATATGAACGTACGAGCCTCAAAACTCATTGGGATGACCGTTGTGAATCCTCAAGGGGAATCACTCGGCTCAGTCAACGATATCATGATTGACTTGGGCCAAGCACAAGTGCAGTATCTCGCCATCTCACACGGCGGAGTCCTTGGGGTCGGCGATAAACTTTTCGCTGTTCCGATGAAGGCTTTCCAAGTCGTCTACGACAGCGATAACAATCAGCACAAGCTGGTGCTGAACATTACGAATGATCGTCTGGAAAAGGCCCCTGGCTTCAACCAGGACCAATGGCCTGACATGGGCGACAAAAAATGGCAGACAACAATCGATGAATACTACCGAGGTGGTCGAACGATCGAACGTTAATCATCAGTCGTATTACGTTTGCAACAATCAAAAAGCCCTGACAGATTCTGTCAGGGCTTTTTTTGGTTTCTAAATACCTCAGGCTGTTTATACTCTCAGGATGCAAATCCCAGCCCAAATCGTGCAAGGTCACCGTGTTGCCTCCGGGCTCAATGGCAATCCGCATTTTCCTGGCGGGACATTGAAAATGCAGACGCAAGCATTTCGAGATCGTGGACTCGATCTGACGCAGTTCCATCCAGGAACATTGAATGTCAGTATCGCGCCGTATACGTATCGAGTGAAGAAATCGATTTACACGTTTCCGCAGGTCCACTGGCATCCCGTTGATCCCGCTGAGGATTTCTCGTTCTTCAATGTCGATGTCGTCTATCGAGATCAGCCTCTCGCTTCAGGACTGATTTACTATCCGCATCCAGAGACCAAGCCGACCCATTTCCAACCGCCCGATATGCTCGAGCTCTTGCTGCCGACCATCCAGGGCATCGAATACGGAGCGGAAATTGATCTCATTGTGCCGGATGAACAAATTCAGTTTGTGCTAACGTTTGCCTAAACCTGCACACCGTCGCTCTCCGGGCGTGTATTTTCGCTGAAGTTGATAAGTTTTTGTGATCTCGGCGTTGAAGTTCACAATAGCATTCAAGATACTTGATGCGTCTCTCTGCGACTTATCCCGCCCTTAATAGCACATTCCTGCCAGACTGTCGTTGTCACTGGACAATGTTCTGCCCTGATCAAAAAAGGCCGCCTCTATGCAAACACTGTATCGAAGAGTCTTTGCGCTGATTGTCTGCGTTTCATCTGCCGGACAGCTGCTCGCACAGGACCATCTTTCCTTCCCGCCATCCTCAGGCCCCGGAGCCGGTAAGCACGTCGTGCTGATCTCGGGAGATGAGGAATACCGCTCGGAAGAATCGCTGCCGATGCTCGCCAAGATCCTCAGCGAGCGCCACGGATTCAAGACGACCGTTCTGTTCTCACTCAACGACGACGGGACGATCAATCCCAAGAACCAGAAAAGCCTGTCTCATCCGGAGGCACTCGATTCTGCGGATGCTGTGATCATGCTGACCCGCTTCCGCAACTGGCCGGAGGAAACGCTCGTTCGCTTCAAAAACGCCATGAACCGTGGCATTCCTGTCATTGCCCTTCGAACAAGTACGCACGCCTTCAGTGGCATCAAAGGGCAACATGCCGACCTCAACCGCTGGGGCAAAACCGTCCTCGGCGAAGAGTGGGTCAGCCACTGGGGGAATCACAAGTCGGAAGCCACTATGGGGATCATTGAACCTTCAGCAAAAAGCAGCCCGATTCTCAACGGCGTGACGAACGCCTTCGGCGACAGTGATGTTTACGAAGCCCATCCTCCCAAGGACGCAACCATCCTCATGCGAGGTCGGGTGCTCGCCGGGATGTCACCCGACTCCCCTGCTGCCGTTCGCAGCAAGCCTCGCTCGACTGACAAGCAGACTCAAGACGTCAACGATCCGATGATGCCGATCGCCTGGACGCGTGAAGTCAAAACGTCAACCGGCAAGTCCCAGAAAATCTTCGTGACAACGATGGGAGCTGCCAGCGATCTGGTGAATGAAGACCTGCGTCGCATGGTCGTCAATGCGGTCTATTGGGGGCTTGATCTGACAATCCCCAGCGATGCAAACGTCGCGTTTGTCGGGCCATACAATCCTACTTCGTACGGCTTCGATGGATTCCAGAAGAACAAGACTCCGGCTGACTATGCTTCCATGTCGACGGAAACAGCTACCGAGGGGGCAAAGCGTTTCGAATTCCAGGCGAATCAGAAGATCGCGTTCATCGGCAACTCGATGGCGGAGCGGATGAACCTCTTCGGCCATTTTGAAACGATGCTGCAGACCCACTTTGCAGACAAAGAACTGGTGATCCGCAACTTCGCTCGTCCTGCCGATGAAGTCGGGATTCGTCAGCGTCCCAGCGATTACGACAAGATTGACGACCCGCTGCTGATGTTCGGACCGGATGTCTTCTTCTGTTTCTTCGGCTACAACGAGTCCTATGCAGGCCCTGGCGGGATCGAGAAATATCAATCGGACTATCGCAAGTATCTGTCGGAACTGACCCGCAAGTACTCGAAGAACAACAAATCACCACAGTTCGTCATCATCTCCCCGATTGCCTTCGAAGAGACTGAGAATCGCTACCTTCCCGCCAGTGGGCCGATCAATGACAACCTGAAGCTTTATTCGGATGCGACTCGCGAATTTGCGGCTCAGGAAAAATTGCCATTTGTGGATGTCTTTGAGTCCTCTCACAAACTCTTCTCGGAACAACCAGGTCCGCAGTACACGATCAATGGCGCGCACGTCAACGAAGCCGGCGATCTGGCCGTCTCGCGACTGCTGTTCCATGCGATGGTCCCCATTCGCTCGCAGATTCCGATCAATGAAGAGCTTCGTGCCGCTGTGAACGACAAGTCCTGGGTTCACCTGCAAGACTACCGCATGCTCAACGGCTGGTACGTCTATGGTGGTCGACGAACATGGGATACGGAAACCTTCCCACTTGAGTTCGCGAAAATCCGCAATATGGCGGCTGTTCGAGATCGTTATGTCTGGGATATCGCCCAGGGCAAGAAAGTCTCCGATATTCCCGATGATTCCAAGACAGGCGACCTGTTCGAACCCAAAACCCGCTTCGGCGAACCTCGTCAGGCTTATTCGGAAGATCAAGCCGCTGGTCCTCGTATCCTGCCTCCGGATGAACTGATCAAGACCTGTACCGTTCCCGAAGGGTTCGAGATCAAGCTATTTGCTGATGAGACGAAGTTTCCCGAAATCGCTAAGCCTGTTCAGATGGCGTTTGACAGCAAAGGGCGATTGTGGGTCTCGACTATGCCGAGTTACCCGCAGTGGAAACCAGGTGATGCCAAGCCAGCCGACAAGCTGGTCATCCTGGAAGACACCGACAAAGACGGCAAAGCTGACAAGTCGACGATCTTCTACGACAAACTCCACTGCCCGACCGGTTTTGAATTCTTCGATGGTGGTGTTCTCGTCACCGATCAGCCTCGTCTGGTCTTCCTGAAGGATACCGACGGCGACGACAAAGCCGATGAAATCACCCACATGTTCGATGGCTTTGCGACCGAAGATACCCACCACTCGATTGGTGCGTTTGAGATGAGCCACAGCGGCAAGCTGCACATGCTCGAAGGGGTTGCGATGAGCACGGCGGTCGAAACCCCCTGGGGACCATTCCGCAACTTTGGTTCGTCCGGTTGCTATGTACTTGATCCACGTACCTGGAAGATTACCCACTTCAATACCCCTGGTTACGGCAATCCCTGGTGCTACGTCTTCAATGGCTGGGGGCAGGGGATCTGCGGCGATGGAACCGGTGCCAGCCAGCACTGGGATACGCCGCTGTCTGGCATGCAGTACCGCGGTCGCAAGGGGCTCAATGCGGTCTTTGATACCGAAGGCATGCGTCCTGTCTGTGGAAGTGAGTTCCTCGTCTCGCGTCACTTCCCGGATGACGTGCAGGGGCAGTTTATTTATGCCTGCGTGATCAACATGAACGGTCTGCCTCGCTGGGAGATCAAGGATTCGGGTGGCGGATATCATGGAACCCGTGTCCGTCATAACCCCAATGACCGCAACTCGCCGTTCGATCTGATCAAATCGACTGACAAGCACTTCCGTCCTGTCGATCCATTGATCGGTCCCGATGGAGCACTCTGGTTCGGCGACTGGGCGAACCCTCTCATCGGACACATGCAATACAGCCAGCGCGATCCGAACCGCGATCACGTTCACGGTCGTGTTTATCGTCTCGTTTACACCCCCAAGCCATTGCTTGAGCCGATCACGCAGGCTGATAAAACTGTCGAAGACCTGTTCAAGCAACTTGGCGTCTACGAATGGCGAATGCAGTATGCGATTCGACGTGAGATTCAGTCACGTCCGGAAGCCGAAGTTCTCGCGGCGGCCCAAAAGTGGTTGACGCAGGAATTTCCAACGAAAGCGTTGTTTGAAAAGAACGCGCTGGAAGTCCTCTGGACACAGCAGGCGTTCCACAAGGTTGATGTGGCGCTGCTCAAGAAGATGCTGGCAGCCGAGGACTTCAACGCCCGGGCCGCTGCCACGCGTGTTCTGGCGGATGAGCGAACGGAAATTGACGGCAGTCTCGAACTCCTCAAGACAGCCGCTCTCGACCAACATCCGCGCGTTCGCAGCGAAGCAGTCCGTGGTCTGAGTTACTATGACACGCTCGATGCCATGAACGCTGCTCTGGAATCCGTGAGCGTCAGCCCTGATGATTACTATGTCAATTACACCGCCGAAGCAGCCTTGGGAGCAAACCTGAATGTCTGGCGTGGTGAATTCATCAAGGGGACTTTTGGCGTCAATAACGACAAGTCCGCGAAGCTGCTCAATGACATCATCGCGACTGATAAGCAAGGCGCTCAGGCCGTCCCGTACCTGCAGATTCTGCTGGGACGCGAGCAGCAGCCAGAAGAAGCCCGTAATAAGGCCATGCAGGCGATCGCCGATATTCCCAATGGGAACATCAGCAATGGTCGCAGCGTCTTCACCCGCAACTGCAACGTCTGTCACTCGATCGAGAACCAGAACTCATTCGGTCCTTCGATGGCGAAGGTCGGCGAGCGTCTGAACCGTTTCAAGATCGTGCAGTCGATCATTGATCCGAATGCCGAAGTCGCAGAGAAGTATCTTTCGACTCTCGTCATTACGACCGAAGGAAAGCAGTACACCGGGCTGCTGGTCGAAGAGACTCCTCAACACCTCGTCATCTTTGATGGCAAGGAAAAGCGGACCATCAAGACCGAGGAGATCGAAGAGCGTGCCCAGCTCCGCCAGAGCAGCATGCCGGAAGGCCTGGGAGCGGCGATGGCTCCTTCAGAATTCCTTGATCTCATCACGTTCCTGTCATCTTTGAAATAAGATGATCAGACCATGCTGCCGTAAGCAGCGAGGTCGGCACGGAACCTACTTGCGCATGAAAAGAGGGAAGATTAATCTTCCCTCTTTTTTTATTACTACCTTCTTGGCAAGTCTCTTTTTTACGGCGTCGGCAGTTTTGGCTTGGCCTGTTTGTTCATCAGATCCATACGATAATCAGCCAGTGGGGCAAGCAGCTCTTTCTTGACGAACTCACAACGCTGGGTGGTTCGTGTCGGCTCAACGGACGTTCGTTCCAGAAGGGCGAACGCGGTGTTGATCGAGTCTATCGAACTGGAGATATCGTTGAGAAGGATATTGTCTTTGAGTGGTGGCTGGCTGGCTCGCAGGTCCCAGCGGAACTTCAGGATCTCCAGCATCGCGTTGGCAATGTCATATTTTTGTGCCGCGCTGACCTCGGTCAGCTCATCGCCTGACAACAGTTCAATCACGCGATGAATGTCTCGCACAGAGCGATCAGAACGTGGCGAGAAGGTAATCGTATGCAGACGATGCAGAAACTCTTCATAAGCATACTCGCTGCCTCGTTGTTCACAGATACGTGCCAGCTCCGGGTGAATGAACTCACTGACAAGCGGGTCAAACGGCTGCAGATAGCTCTTGAGCTCGACGTAATCACCTTCTGAACTTGACGATTGATTCAGGCAACGTCCCAATGCTTCAAAGTAGTCCAGACGTCGATGATCAGCCTGGTGAACGACTCGCTTGAGGCCTTCTCCTTTGACCGGGACAATCTGACTGCGAGGATTCTCGGTCAGCTGATGCTTGATCTCAGTTCGATACAACCAGGGCTCATCAGGGTGGGACGCGATGAGTTGTTCGCGCTTATTGGTATCGGTGAGTCGCTTCTTGACGTCATCAAGCTGCTCGCCGAGTTGGGCGATTGTTTCATCCTGTGCGAGAACTTCCAGGTGACGAATCAGGTGCAGAGAACAGGCTGCGAACTCACGCTGAAGCTCGCTGCGTTTATCCGCCCAACGAATCAGCTCGCGAGGAAACATCTGCATCGCGGTCCCTGACGTTGTTGTGTTGAGACGTGCTTTTGCGATCGCAGTCTGGAAGGCTTCTGCAGTCTCACCACAATTAGAAACGTAAGCCAGATTGAAAAGGATCGCGGGGTCCCAGCCGATTTCTGCCAGCAGATTCTGGACATGCGATTTCACGGCTCGCTCGAGCAGATTGCCACGTAAGAAACCGGAATCCGTATTGGTTCCCAGAAGCAGCATTTCTCCGGGGGCAATTTCGAAACAGGAGACCTGCTTGAAGACCTGGCTCTGTGTCGCCAGCTGTGTCGCAATCGCGGCGGAACCATAGTCTGCGATCTGGAAACGCTGAGCGAAGAATCCATCGGCTTTCAGACGTTTGGCAGCATGTTGATAGTATTCGCAAGTCATCCCGCCTGCGGCATCGAACAATGCCGAGTGATCAGTGTTGCAAAGAATCAGATCGAACTGAGTCTTCGAGCCTGTGATGTTGGCAAGTGTAGGATCGGCCGCCTTGATCGTCAGACGGGGATCATTCAGATCGAGCCCGCATTGTGTGGTCTCAGCCTGCTCTTTGAGCCATTTGACGATCTGTGAATTACCTTCGACGACTTCCAGGGTTGTCACTGGAAACGCCAGCGTCGCGCGAATTTGTGTTCCCGCCTGAGCTCCAAGGATCTGAACGTCGCGAGCACCTTCGTGCAGTAACATCGGCAGTACCGCAGAGACAACATCCGCAGGGCTCTGCGGCGTGACGAGCGGGGTTGTGCTCAGTGCACCGACGATGATGCCGTTCTTGCGAACTTGCCACTGACTGCCGTGCACGACCTGCGTTGAGAATGTTCCTGTCGCAGTTTCGACGACATCTGTTGTCCGAGCATCATTCATGACCGAGATTCGAGACAGCGGCACACCAGCACGGTAGGCCTGAAACGCGACGGTGGAAAACAGCGTATTTGTCGCCATCTGAGGCTGGTAAGTCTGGGCGACGACCACATAGACCATCAGCCCGCAGACTGTCGCGCCGCAAGCAAGCCCAGCATTGCGACGCATCGCAGGCAGTTGGAAGAGTTTCGTTGGCGAGTATTTCCAACAGACCAGAACGGCCAGACAGCCTGTCACGCAGACACCTGTCAACGCAACGCCAACAGCGGGAATGATTCCAATCTTCGCGAGGAGAAACGCCACGCAAAGACAACACAGACGACCGGCGGTCGAATGGATCGAAAACTTCTCTGACGTCGCATTCACCAGCGAGTAGCCGAACAACAGCCCTGCAGCAGACATCAATGAGGTAATAACCACACCACGAGCCGCGAATAATACGATTGACCACGAGGCATATCCGTTGATCGCCAGCGATGCTTCCACAAAAAACGGAAACGCAGCCAGTGTTCCGACGACACACAGAGCAGCGGCTAGTGTCATAATCTGTTGACGTGCCTGAGTCTTACCAGCCCAGATCGCAAACGCAGTCCAGACACAAAACGCAGCCAATTCAAATGCTATCGTCCAGGCAGCAGGCGGCATCAGTTGAGCGACAAAACGAATCGCGACCGCACCGGCGATCCCCGAACACACCGCTGTAGCCAGACCACTAAAATCACCTTTAACAACAGAACTAACCGGTTCTGCGTTGGCGTTGCGTGTCATCCAGGCATGAACTGCCAGCAGCGCTACAGCAGCCAGTGATGTCCCAGCAAGTCCAAAGGTGACTGGGTCCAGGAAGAAACAGACCGCCAGTCCGATCGCACATCCGACCAGCGAGGGGGAGGTCTTGTTTGAATCAAAGATAAGTTTCGAGCAGGCAAATCCTGTTGGAATCAACGACAGGCAAATTGCACAAGGAATGATCACGATCGGAGCCAGTGACGCAATCAAAGCCAGCTGCGGAATAATCACCAGTCCCAGACAGGCGGTCGCGACTAGCGTGAGGCAGGCGACCCCGCGAGATGTTTTTACGACATTCGCGAGAACTGCTCCGATGCAGAATGCAACGCCGTAGCCGATGACGATCATCGGAGATGTCCCGAAACTCGCGACCAGCATGGCCAGCTGGCACAACGCAATCAGCCCGACAGCGAAGCCGCAGAAGATCGCAGAGCGAGTTGTCTTCGTCAGCAAATGGACGAAGCGGGCATAGACTTGGTCAGCAGGAATCGAAGCCAGTCGTGCAGGGTGCAGTTTTGCGAACCAGGAATTCATGGGCATCCTTGCCTGTATCGTGTGAGAAGGACATCATTGTCCACATCATCTAGTGTGAACGAGAGTTCTAGCGAAGTTTCCCGCTTCACATCAAGAGGATTTCTGATTTGACTCGCGGTGACATGCTCCAGACGTGCCTTTACTCTTATGAACAAGTCGTAAATTTCGACATTTGAGGACATCCGTAATGCACGCGCCCATTCGATGGTTTCTTAGTTTCACACTGGTTTTTGCCTGCCTCATGGCCCGGAACGCCCCTGCTGCTTCTCCCAACGTGATCGTCATCCTCATGGACGACATGGGCTACGGCGACCTCAGCAGCACTGGCAACCAGAACCTCCAGACCCCGAACATCGACCGGATTGCTAACGAAGGGGTCCGACTCGATTCGTTCTACGTCTGCCCGCTTTGTGCCCCGACGAGGGCGGAATTTTTGACCGGTCGCTACCACACCCGCGGCGGCGTCCATGGGGTGACCGTCGGAGAGGAACGTCTCAATCCCGACGAGGAAACGATCGCAGAGGTTTTCAAACAGGCTGGTTATCGGACGGGGCTGTTTGGAAAATGGCACAACGGCACTCAGTATCCGTATCACCCCAACGGCCAGGGTTTTGACGAATTCTACGGCTTCACCTCCGGGCACTGGGGCCAGTATTTCAGCCCACCACTCGAGCACAACACCGACCTGATTCGCGGCGAGGGTCACGTCACGACCGACTTTACGACGAAGATGCTCGCGTTCGCTGAGGACTCGATTTCCCAGCAGAAGCCCTTCTTTGCCTATCTTGCCTATTGTGTCCCGCATACCCCGATGCAGGTCGATCGAACTCTCTACGACAGCATGCCCAAAGAGCTTGCCAGTCTCTACGAAGGGACGGAAAAGGAAGACATTGATTTCACGCGTGCTGCGCTTGCGATGGTGAAAGACGCCGACAACCAGATCGCCCGCATCTTCGAACTGCTGGCCTCAAAACACCTCGACGAAAACACGATTGTCGTGTTCTTCAGCGATAACGGCCCGAACAGCTGGCGATTCAACGCCAGGATGAAAGGGAAGAAAGGGAGCACGAATGAAGGCGGCGTCCGCGTCCCCTGCTACATTCGCTGGCCAGGGCGGATTCCTGCAGGGCAAACCGTTGATCAACTGTCCGGCGCAATCGATCTGCTGCCAACACTGAAGACATTGTGCGGGATTGAGGCCGCGCCTGTTCAGCCGTTAGACGGAATTGATCTGTCCGCCCTGCTGACTCAGACATCATCCACGCCGATCGGCCGTCGACTCTACTCCGCTCAAAAGGGAATCAGTGTTCGGAACCAGTCTTACATCCTGGACGAGAAAGGAGATCTCTATGATCGCATCAACGACAAGCTTCAATTACACAAGCTCAACGATCAGCAGCCAGAGATCCGGGCTTCCATGGTGAAGGGGCTCGTCGGGTGGAAATCAGAGACCGGGTTTCCGCTTCCGAAAGAATCACGCCCTTACCCGGTTGGTTATCCGGAATACCCCGTGACTCACCTTCCCGCTCGCGATGCGACCCTTTCTGGCGATGTCAAACGGTCGTCACGTCACGCCAACTGCTCCTACATCACGGAATGGAAATCGACTGACGCGATTATTTCCTATCCTCTCGATGTCCAAACGGCCGGCGTTTACGATGTCATCCTGCACTATTGCTGCCCTGTGGAAAATATCGGGACCGCCATCACAATCAAAGCTGGCGACGACTCCTTCACCGCAACCATCGACGAACCCCACGATTCCCCTCTTATCGGCGAACATGACGATGTCGTCCCGCGCCCCGGCGAGTCCTATATGAAAGCCTTCAAATCCTGGTCATCCGGAAGAATCAATCTCAAGAAAGGCCCTGCCACACTCACCCTCCAGCCTGCGAAAATCCCAGGTCAGCAATGCATTGAACTCTATTGGATTGAGCTCCGACTTCAGAAATGAGGAGAGGGATCTGGCCAGAAAACTTCCGATTAGCATTTCTACAAAGCAGCCCGCTCCAAAAAATCATCTTGTGAAACTCCTGTTGACGAAACGGTTCATCAGACATAGTTTCCACTGATTGATCGAGCGATCTGGCCATTTTATGACCATTTTCCCTGACGCATGACAAGATGTCTCACGTCACCCGCTCAACACCACCAATGAACCCGGTACTAGATAGTCGCGAAGGGAGTCGCTGATGTCCGTCTCTTCTCACCCCACGGTGCACCACGATCCGGTGCCTCTGATTGACCTCGTGCCTCAGTACCAGTCGATGTCTCACGAGATTCAGGCTGCTGTCGCAGAAGTCTTCGCCAAACAGACTTTCATCATGGGTGAAAACGTCACCATGCTGGAAGACAGCGTCGCCAAGTATGTCGATGCCCAGTTTGCGATCGGTTGTGCCAGCGGAACGGATGCACTCGTCCTTGCCCTGATGGCCCTGGATATCGGCCCGGGCGACGAAGTCATCACGACTCCGTTCAGCTTCTTCGCCACGGCTTCCTGCATTCACCGAGTCGGCGCCAAGATTGTCTTTGCAGACATTCAGCCAGACAGTTTCAACATCGATCCAGCTGCCATCGAAGCAGCGATCACACCTCGCACGAAAGCCATCATCCCGGTTCACCTGTTCGGCCAGTGTGCTGACATGGAAGAGATTCAGCGCATCGCGTCCCGTCATGGCGTTGCGATCATTGAAGACTCAGCCCAGGCGATCGGCTCTGAATACTACGGCCGCAAATCAGGCGTCCTTGGCACGATCACCTGCTTCAGCTTCTTCCCGACCAAAAACCTCGGCGGAGCTGGCGATGGCGGAATGATCACCACCGACGACGCTCAGCTGGCTGCCCGTATGAAACGCCTCCGCGTCCACGGTGACCGCGGTCGTTACGATCACGTCGAAGTCGGCATGAACAGCCGCCTTGATGCCCTCCAGGCCGCTGTGTTGAACGTTAAGTTCAAGTACCTCGACAAATTCAGTCAGGGCCGTCAGGAAAATGCCGCCTTCTATCACCGGGCTTTCGCCGAAGCCGGTCACAGCCGGGCCTTTATTGAGCCGTTCCATGCGGCTAACCGCAATCACGTTTACAATCAGTACTGCATCCGCGTGAAGGACGGCCAGCGTGATGCTCTGCTGAAGTCTCTATCTGCCGAGAAAGTCGGCTGTGCGGTGTATTATCCGATCCCACTGCACTTGCAAAAGTGCTTTGAATACTGTGGTTACAAGAAGGGCGATTTCCCGGTCGCAGAGCAAGCCTGTCACGAAATCATGGCTTTGCCAATCTTCCCGGAACTGACGCCTCATCAACTCGAACGCGTTGTCGATGGCGTGCAAAATGCCGTCGATGCCTGCTTCTCTCGCAAGGTTCTGCAGTTCCCCGCTCAACAGCAGCGTCGAGCCGCCTGATCTTCAACGACCTCGAATTCTCAACCAGAAAAGCAGCCAATGGTCTTTCCGTTGGCTGCTTTTTTTGATTTACTGAGGATTCGACTTTCTTTCGTAGGGTCCGCTGTGCGGACCATGAATCGGCTTTCAATCCCGAGTGTGTTGTTGAGGTAATGACAAGTACCATGGATTTTTCTGGTGACATCGCGTATTGATGGTCCGCACAGCGGCCCCTACACAAGACTGATAATGCCTGATAATTCAATTTCTGGGAGAATATCGAGTGAGCAGTAAGCCCCTGCGGCTTTTGATCATTGCCCGAGACGAGCGCAGTCACGTTCAACAGGCCGCTGCACGTCTGGAGAACTTCCTCTACAGCCAGCCCGGCGTCGAACTCATCGGCATGGCAACGACCGATGCACTCGAAGACGAACACAAGAAGGCCGACCTCGCCCTCGTCGTCGGTGGTGACGGGGCGATCCTCCGTGCCTGTAAGCAGTTCGCCGAAGTCCAGGTCCCAGTCCTTGGCATCAACCTGGGACGCCTCGGCTTCCTGGCCGATGCCACCATGGATGATTTCCAAATGGATTTCCCCTCCATCGTGGGTCGCAAGTATCAGATCACCAACCACCTGATGTATCAGTGTCGAATCCACACCTCGGCTGGCGTGAGCGAATTTCTCGGCCTGAACGAAGTCGCGATCTGCTCCGATGTTCCCCTGGCGATGATCGATGTCGAGCTGTCCATTGATGGCGAAAAAATCACGACCTACTCCGGCGATGGCGTCCTCATCAGCACGCCGATTGGCTCAACGGCCCACAGCCTTTCCGCAGGAGGTCCGATTCTCAGACAGGATATGCCTGCCTTCGTTATCACTCCCATCTGCCCTCACACACTCACCGTCCGGCCGATTGTCGACCGCTCTGATCGCCTCTACCAGTTCCGAGTCGCAAAAACGTCTCGCGGAGGTATCGCGATTATGGACGGCCAGTCGTCAGTCGCCATCGCTAATGGGGATCTAGTCGAAGTCCGAGCCGCAAAAGTCGAATTCCAACTCGTCCGCCTGCCATGTCACAGCTTCTATGCGACGCTACACCGCAAACTCGGCTGGGATGGTCAACCTCGCTACCGCCAGGCCGACTGAAACCGCCATAACAAATGGGGTAGCCTATTCCTGCCTAAGAGTCATGGCTACGGCAACTTGCAAGCCTGCTCCGCGTCTGCACCCTTGCCAGAGAAGACTGAAACGCAGAGGTAACAGAGTGGAGCAGAGGTCGCGGAGAAGAATTACGTAAAAAGGATGACAGCGGGAGATTGATTTAGAAGAAGAAGTACGAGCGCAGCAGAGAGTTGGAATCGGTACAAATCGTCAGGCAGGTGTTCATTACCGCGTCTTCACACCTTCTTTCCCTCCTTCTCGACGTTTCTTCTCAGCGACCTCTGCTCCACTCCGCGTGCTCTGCGTTCCAGTCTGCTCTCTTATCTGCGACCACAAGCAACATGTCGGCCTCCTCCCACTCGGCGCGATCGGCAGGACCGTTACAGACTTGTGACTTGCCCTAACCCGGTGAACAGGAACGTTTCCGAATTGACATTTCTTGAAGTATAGCCATAGGATAGATTGACTGCGTTGACATTGCGGGCCTGTCCGATGTTGGAGAGGTGGATCGCTGTGTCTGGTGGTCCCGTCTGAGATTTTCGCTCGCGATTTCTCCGATAAGACAATTCTGTCTAAGTCATGTCGTGTTATTCTGGGCAAGATGCTTATGATCCAGGCGATCAGCCGAGTATTGGCCGTTTTCATCACCATCTCATCGATTGCGTTTCTGACGTTCTCGATTCTGCAGGTGTGGTGGTTCGATGCATTTCCGAATTATCGCGCTATGTCCGCCGAGCTCAAAGAAGCCAGCTTCGATTATACGCCCGGTGAAAATCCGACGTATTCATCAAAACTGGTGCTGACGGGCGAAAATATCTCGACCTCACCCTTGCTGGCGAAGACTCTGCTCGATGCCTACAAAAAGGTGACCAACGAGAAGAACGCTGCCCTGCAGGCGATCCAGGAGCCTCCAATTACTGCAGATGCCTATCTGCAAATTGTGGCTCAGGACAAAGCCGCTGTGGAAAAGACTTACAATAACCAGCACCAGGAACTTGCGCAGATTCAGTCTTTCATTCAACAGAAGACTCAAGAAGCCGCAGAAATCAACAACCAGACGATGGCCAAGCGAAAAGAAGCTGAGCTGCGTCGTCAGGATGTTTTCCGTCAGCATGAACAACTCGATGAGCTGAAGGTCGAACGTCAGCGTCTGTCTGATCTTCAAAATCAGGTTCGAGATATGATTATGCGGGTCGAGGGGAATCTGATTCGTCTGGAAAACCGGAATCAGCAACTCATCGATCAATCCAGTTAAGGCCGGATGCCGACACTTACGACACGGATGTTTCCAAAATCCCATTTGCTCACTTCCTACCCTATCGCCTTCGTAGAGTCCCTGACAAACGTGTCAAAACTGGAAGGTGCAGGAGCCAGGCATGTCGTTCATCGGCAAGGTATTGATTGTTATTCAGATCGTGCTGTCGATCATGTTCGCAGCCCTTGCGACCACGGTCTACTCGTATCACCAGAGCTGGAAGGTCGTCGCTGAGAAGCGTGCAGACGATCTGAAAAAAGCCAATCAGGAAATGGATACACAAGTCTCCTTCCTGAACAGTCGCCTCGACGCCGAGACCAAGCGCGCCACAGACGCAGAGTCTGCCCAGGCTGCCGTTCAGGCCCAGCTGCGTGACGTCACCACGGAACGCAACAACCTCCAGGTCAACTATGACCGAGTCACCGGCGACTATCAGCGAGCCACCGCCCTGGTTGCCATCAATGCCGATGAGGCTGGCTTCCGTCGCGACGAGGCCCTCGCTCAACGTGCCGAGAACAAGCAACTGCACATCAAGCTCGATGATTCCAACGAAGCACTGATCACTGCTCGCACGGATCTGTTCAATCTCCAGGCTGAACAGGTTGCTCTCGAAGACAAGTACAACCAGCTTCTCAATGAGACCGCCTATCTCAAGCGGGTCGTTCGTCTGAATGATCTCGAAACAGATCCAGCCGCTTATCAAGCCAAACTCGATCCTCCACCAAAGGTCGAAGGCCTCGTTCTTGAAACCCAGAAGCACAAGAATGGCACCGTCCAGTACGTCAAAATCTCTCTGGGCAGCGATGACGGCCTCGTCGAAGGCCACGAGCTCGATGTTTACCGCACCGGTTACGACACACCACAGAGTTCCAAATACCTCGGTAAAATCAAAATCACTTACCTGACCCCGGACACGGCTGTGGGAACGATTCTGACCCCAGTCAAGAGCGGCGTAATTGAGAAAGGCGACAATGTCACCTCGAAACTCCGATAGAGGCCCTTCAGCGACTCCTCCCACAATGGATATCTACACAGCCCTGCTGGGTGTCGCTGCCGCTGCATTGGTCATCGGCTGTGCCCTCCTCTTCATGGTGCTGAAGTACCAGTACTCATTCACCCTGCCCAACTAACCATTTCCAGTTAGTTCAGCAACGATTCAAAGCTTCCGGAATCCGTTCCGGAAGCTTTTTCCATGCGCAGAATTAGTCACATGGATCTCACGGAGTGCAAGCCACAACGAACCGCACGTCTACGATGACGTCGGGATGGGGGGCGTCCAATCGTTATTCAATCAGCTGATGGATGACACTTGTCGGATCATCGTTTCTGATTGAGCAGTTTGATCTTCAAATCTTCATAGCGGTGCAGAGCGTTCCGGGCCAACTGCGTATAGTAAAATCGAATGGCGCCCGCTGTCGTTCCGACAAGCAGTAACAGAAGTCCTTTTCGCCCTCCCGACAGATAGAGTTGCGTTGAGCCAATCAACAATCCGGTGAAGAAAAGAGTGACGGCCTGAACTGTCCTCGGTAAATTCAGCGCGTACTCTTCTGCATGCCGACGGGTGATTTTCTGTTCGAGATCGAATTGGTCATTCTCTCTGGCGCGCTCCTGATTGGCGAGTATCTCAGGATTCTCCGCATACTTGTTCGCCAGCGACAACTTCATCTCCTGCCCGCTTCTCAAGACGTTCTGAAACGCATTGCAATGCGGACAGGTCACCGAACGAGCGGTGGGAAGAATGCCAATCCGGCCGCTGCAGACCGAGCAGTTCGCGCTATTAGCGTTCATGACTGATCAATCTCTGTTTCTTAAATCAAGTGGCTCATTCGCTTGATCGAGCAACCTTGCCCGACGTTGCTGATAACGAGATTCGGCTTCCTGATATCTGATCGCAGAAGCGAACTGATAGACCGACATCGCGATCCCCGCACCGATGATGACGACGCCGAAGAAGGCCATTCCCGACGAGTGACGCGAGGCGTTCGCCATCCAGAAGAAGCCAAAGATTGTGATAGCGATTCCGCCAGCGACCGCTCCGAATGTCGACGGTATCTGAGACCCGTTTTTTGAATAGGTCTTATAACCCTCTCGCTGAAGCATCCACTCCCGATCCAGAGCTTCGACTTTCTGATAAGCAGAAACATTATCGAGGCGCTCCGAGATCTTCCGCGTGTGCTGCTCAATCTGTTCGAGTTGTTCGGTGTAATGAACACTCTCCTCACGACGAATACGCAGATGCGTCTGGCAATGACGGCACGTCACGAACCTCGCCGACTCAGGCACGTCGAGCGGCGCCCCGCAGGAATCACAGATCATTCGTTCGAGGGACATGTCATTCACTCCAAGACGCGACTTCAATAGGCACCGCGAATACTGTCAACGAGTTGCTGACGTTCCATGAGATAACGATTCTCATCATTTCGAAAACGGATCGCTCGATTCCCACGGTAGATCGCTCTCCCGCAAATCAACACTGTCAGCAGTAATCCGAAAATCAAAGGCTCAGCGATGAAGAATCCCGCCAGTACAGACACGCATCCAATCAGCATGCCGAAAATGATAGCCGAATTTGTTCCAAAAGACGTCGCGACAGTTTCACCCGGCTTCAGTAGCTGCTGCCGATCCATCTCCCATTTCCGATCAAGAGCTTCGACTTCATGCCAGCCCGAGATGGCATCAATTCGTTCGCCGAGTTTTTGAGTCTTCTCGTAGATATCTTCGAGAATCTGTGTGTAGTGGACACTTTCATCCCGCTTCACACTCAAAGCAGTCTCGCAGTGCTGGCATGTGACGAAGCTTACCCCGTCCGGAATCTCCAGCGGCGCTCCACACGCATCACATAAAAGTCGTTCGGTATTCATCCTAAGTTCCGATGGACTGTCATTACGATCAGAGGGCAATCAATATAACGTACAAAATCTCATCCTGGATCACGACTGTCCCAGAAAAGTTAAGCTGTGACGATTAGCGAAGCTCATCCCGATACGTGGTCGCTCTCGGTTACGCGCAATTCGACAGTCGTGCGCATCCTGCGCGGGACGCAGGCCAATCTGATCGTGACGAACCGGGAGGTCGATACACCTCAGTATGGACGACCTCTTTCTTCTCGATGGCATCGACGGCTGGGAACAGGTCCTGGCGTGTTACGCGCAGGAAACCGCCGAAGAAACTCCGGACAGCGTTGATCCAACTCCCACAGCCGAGGCCGCAGAAGACGAGTCTGCCGAGCCGGCGGAAGGCCGCAAGCGCGCCACCCAGCCCTGGAAGAAACGCATGGGCGACACGCTCGGCTTGGACGAAGCCCAGGTCAGCAAAATCCACGGCCGCCTCGTCGCCTCAGGCCTGCTCGAAATCGACGTCGTCGACCGCAACGCCGGCCTTTGTTACCGCTTGACTCGCGACGGCAAACGGATTCTGAAAAACGTTCACGTTGAAACGACAACAAACGAACAAGTCGCAGAAGAAGCTGATTACAAGATGTCAGCCTAAGTGTTTCATCGGTAGGTTGACAATGTGACATGCTTGCGGCTTTGAGCAAGCATGAACCGGGCGCTTAATACTCGAAAAAAGCAGCATGCTCACCCAAAGCTGCTGTCTTTTATACACAAGTTGGGAACCACAAATCCTTGGGCCTCAAAGTACGACTAATGCCCAATATCTTGTGGTTGACACAGGGAACCAAGTATGTCGGGTGCCCTGTTCACAGACTTGTGTATAAAAGACAGCCCAAAGCTGTGAGCATGGCGGGACTCGATTACGGCTCGACGGTCCGGTGTCACTTACGAACGACTATTCCTGCTCCAGAATCCGCAGATGCGTCAGCGCCTCTTTGGCCGACATGATGTAGCTGACGTAAAACGGCCCGAATCCCGCATACCGGGCAGATGCCTCGTCGAACCGCATTGTGTACACGATATCTTTGATGTACTCCGGCGATCGGCTCCACAGCGTCACACCCCATTCCCATTCGTCGAAACCAGTGCTCGCAGTGATCAGTTGGGAAACTTTGCCCGCGAACTTGATTCCCGAGGTCGCATGTTCAGACATCAGTCGCGATCGCTCGCTGAAGGGGAGCAGGAACCAGTTTGCATGCGGGTCGCGGATTTTGTTCATCGGGTAAAAGCAGCAGATCGGGTAGTTAGGAAACTCCGGGTAGATCCGCTGCTGGTTCATCGCAGGAAGACGCTGTGAGTAAGCATTGACCTTCGCGGCGAACATCGGATCGTCAGGGCTGGTCCCTTCCAGACGAAGGCGTTCACTGTATTGCTCGATGGTCGGAACGTACTCCGAGATCTCGGTGATCGAGACGAACGAATAAGTCGGTTTCAGGGCAGTTCCCAGGCACGAGCTGCGAATCGCCTGCGTGATCCCATCGATCTTGAGCGGATTCGTATCCATGATCATCAGCCCCAGATCCGCCCGATGCCCGGTCGCGACCGAGGTCTGCAAACGCAGCGGTGCTCCTTCTCGGGCCGGGTCGAGAATCTGCGTCAGCTCCTCAATCCCCTGCTCGCGTTTCCCCGGCTGAATCGCCGCCAGTGCCGCCGCATCGACCTGATAATAAATATGCAGGCAATGCCAGCCGGTGGTCAGTTCGATCGTCGGAGCAGCCAGAGGTTCGCGAGCGCCAGGATGAGCCATGAGTGATTTCTATTCTGTATTTCAGAGCCGCGACTGAAAAGGAGCGCAACGCGGCAGCAATAGCGATTAAGCAACAATAATATCTGTTCGTCGATCCCGTTTCCTGACGGACGCAGCTCTGACAAAACTACTGTTTCACTTCCGACGACTCTTTGCGTTTTTCGAGGGTCAGAACATTGCCTTTGTCATTGTACTCAATCAGCGACATAAACGCCCGCATCAGCATGATTCCGCGGCCACAAGGGCGTTCGATGTTTTCATCAGCGGTCGGATCGGGCACTTCTTCCGGCTTGAAGCCAGGGCCTTCATCGCGAATCACAACGCGAACATGATCCTCCGACAGCTTGCAATCGACGTGGACCTTCTTGGAAATGTCCATACGATTGCCATGCTTGATGGCGTTGACGATCCCTTCTTCAAGGGCCAGACGCATTCCAAAGACATCGCGATCGGAGAAATCGTTCTGCTCCAGGAGCTTGATGATCGATTCCTGGACTTCCTGCCCCGCCGCGGTATCACTGGGGATCACCCATTGATGGTCCACAGGTTTCGTCATGATCAGGTCACTTCTGTTGGTGTCAGGAGATGATCGCTGGAAGACAACAGGGCCAGCCAGCGGAACAGAGCCCTTCAGGTTGCAGGGTACGTCCAACAAGGTCGTAACCGATCACCAGTATTAAATGCTATGTCGACTGTTGGAGCTTCGTCAAATCTGCATTTACTTCGCGGGCCAATGAGGCCGGATAATACGCAAACTTAAGCCGCCCCCTCACCGTTACAGCCCACGCAAGGCGTCTTCCTGGGTGTCTTTGATGTCAAACAGCTTGTTGAGTTTGGTGATCGCGAAGACTTCGTAGATTTCGGGGCGAATTCCGCACAGACGAAGTTTTCCGCCTGCGGTTTTGACCTTCTTTTCCATCGTGATCAGCTTGCCGAGCGCGGCACTGGAGAGATATTCGACGTTGGTGAAGTCGAGGATGATTCGCATGCGACCATCTTCTTCCACCAGCCCAAACAGCTCAGCACCAACCATTTGAATGTTGTTTTCATCGAGAATTTTCTTATCGAGAAAACTTGCAATCGTGACATCGCCAACTTCTTGAATGTCGAGTCTTTTGTTTGCTGCCGCCATGGTTGGTTCCTGTCCATAAGGTCCGAATGATTCATGATGCCCTGTCGATTATAACGACTGGACAGGGATCGTAAAATCCAGTTGAATTCGTTTCTTTGGTCAGAATTCAAACCGGAGTTGTCGATGCCCGTTGATCGGTGGTCTCTCGAATGTCGGATGTGCAAAGAGAAAATCCTGTTCAGATTCCATCGAAAATTGATCGCCAACGCAACACTTTATTTGACGATCCCGTCAAATCACTCCTCACTGGTGCAAGTGGTCCTCGCTTGATTTCAATCGCCATCTGCTCCTATTCTCGCCAAAGACAATCCGTAAGTGCGTACACAATCCCGGGAATGGAAAGACTGGCCCTGTTATGACGCCTCCGACCGCCGCTGCTTCGACGTATCCACAAAACTGGGAATTGAACGCCTTCGGGTACTCACCACTCGAAAAGGAATTCGCAGCGAATCTTCAGGCCCTGGAGACGGATTTTCGCAGTCTTGGCAGTCAGTTAAAGGCTTCCATCGCGGATCAGTCGTTCGCCAAACTCGTCGCGAACGAGACTTTTCTGGAACTGTACCTGAAGAGTGTCACTCTGCTGACAGACCTCGGTTCCGCTGTCGAGTGTTATTCCGCAGACAATCCCTTGTCTGAAAAAGTCCGACGCGCTGAAGCAGAAATCGCCCGTCTGAGAAGTGAACGCGAGAAAGTCGATATTCAGGTCCAGGCCGGCCTTTCCCAACTGACCCAAACAGATCTGAAAACGGCCTTCGAGGGAAAGTCCAGAAAAGATCTGCTTCCTTATTTCACGTATCTGCAAGAACTCCAAAACCTCAAACTCGCGCCGGAACTCGAAGACCTGCTCGCTGAAATCGACCTCGATGGTATTCATGCCTGGTCGCGTTTGTACGACAACCTCTCCGGTCGTCTCAAAATCACGGTCATGGAGAAAGGGCAGCTGGTCGAGAAATCCCCCGGCCAAATCTCTTACGACCTGCCCGAACGCAGCGTGCGTGAAAATAACTTCTATGCGTCTGAAAAAGCCTGGAACTCCATTCGCCCGTCGTGTTCGGCAGCCCTTAATCATATGGCGGGCTCACGATTGACCCGTTATCGACGCGCCGGCTTGACCGATCACCTCGATGTACCCCTCAAGCTCAGCCGCCTGTCGCGCGAGACGCTGACCTCCATGTGGTCAGCCATCGCGAAGAAAAAGAGCTGCCTGGTCGATTTTCTCCAACGCAAACAGCAGATCCTCGGCATCGATCAGCTCCGCTGGTACGACCTGCTCGCCCCCCTGCCCCATGAGGCTTCTCAGGAAAAACTGACTTACAATAAAGCCTGCGACATCATCATCGATGCCTTCCATGACTTCTCACCCGGGCTGGGCGACTTCGCGAAGCTCTCTCTGACCGAGAAATGGGTCGAAGCAGAAAACCGCCCCGGCAAACGTCAGGGAGGCTTCTGCACCGGTCTACCGGGCAAAGGTGTTTCCCGGATCTTCATGACCTACCTCGACACCATGGACTCCGCTTCCACACTCGCCCACGAACTCGGCCACGCCTACCACACCTACGTCATGCGAGACCTGCCGACCGTCCTGCAGGACTATCCGATGACCCTCGCCGAGACCGCATCGACCTTCGGCGAAGCGGTCATGGGCCAGCGTTTCCTGGAAATGGCGACCACGACCGAGCAGAAAGCCCAGATTCTCAATCACCAGCTGCAGGACGCCGTCGCGTTCCTGATGAATATCCACTGCCGGTACATCTTCGAAGACAACTTCTACAAGCAACGAGTCAACGGCGAACTCAACGCCGACGAACTCAGCGAACTGATGGCCTCAGCCCAGAAAGAAGCCTACGTCAATACCCTCGCAGACGATGGCTACAACCCGACTTTCTGGATCTCCAAGCTCCACTTCTACATCGGCTCTTATCCTTTCTACAACTTCCCGTACACCTTCGGTTATCTCCTGTCTCAAGGCCTGTTCCACGTCAGTCAGACAATGGACAACTTCCCGGAACGTCTCGACAAGTTCCTCTACCTGTCCGGCCAGATGACCTGCGAGCAGGCAGTCCAGGAAGCCCTCGGACGAGACATCACCAAAGAAGAGTTCTGGCTCGACTGCATCAAGGTCATCGAACAACGCGCCAGCGAGTTTCTCGCCATCACCTGATGTTCCAAGTATCCGGCTTGCTTGCCAAGTTCGAGCCGCCACGGATAATAGATGTGTCCCCGTGTGCCACGGCTGTGTCAGCCGTGTGATCGCGCACTGAACGTCCACTTCAGCACGGCTGACACAGCCGTGGCACACATCAATAACATCCGTCTTTCCCCGTTCGTATCCCTTCAGACTTCTTAATCACGCCCTTTTCTCTCTTTCATAGCTGCAATTCGTGACCGCCATTCCAACGACCGTTAATGATGAAGACGAAAGTGAAGCAGCGTCCAATGAGACGCCCGCTGATCCTGTGTCGTGTGGATTGGTGACGACGCAATTTGTCGAGCTCTTCGCTGGCTCGGAGAAACTGAAGCTCAACGGCGGGCAACTCCTCGGACCGATTCGAGTCGCCTACGAAACCTACGGCCAACTCACACCCGAGAAAGACAACGCCATCTTCATCTGTCACGCGCTGACCGGTGATGCACACGTCGCTGGCTGGCATGCCAATCAGCGCAAGCCCGGCTGGTGGGATGCTCTGGTCGGTCCCGGGAAGACGCTCGACACGAATAAGTACTTCGTCGTCTGTGCCAACGTCCTCGGCGGCTGTCAGGGGACGACCGGCCCGCGCAGTACGAATCCTGCGACCGGCCTGCCCTGGGGGCTCTCCTTCCCCTTCATCACGATTGGGGACATGGTCGAGGTTCACGTCGAACTGCTCAAGCACCTCGGCGTGACGAAGCTTCTCGCAGCGGTCGGCGGCTCGCTCGGCGGGATGCAGGTCCTCGAATGGGCGGTCCGCTATCCCGATATGCTCAAAGCCGCTGTGATTTTAGCATCGGCTGCGAAGCTCGGCGCGCAAGGCATCGCCTTCAACGCCGTCGGGCGTCGCGCCATTTACGCAGACCCCAACTTCCAGAACGGCGAGTATTACAAGACCGGTAACCCTCCCCGCTTCGGCCTGGCCCTCGCGCGGATGATCGCCCACATCACGTATCTGTCGGAAAGCTCGATCGAAACCAAGTTCGGCCGACGCCTCCAGAACGGAACCTCGTTCGCCTTCGAGCTTCAACAGGAAACCGAATTCCAGATCGAAAGCTACCTGCACTACCAGGGCAAACGCTTCGTCGAGCGTTTCGATGCCAACAGCTACCTGTACCTGACACGCGCGATGGACTACTTCGATCTCGCAGAAGCCCACGGAACGCTCGAAAACGCCTTCGCCCACAGCAAAGCCCGTTTCCTGATCGCCTCCTACACCACCGACTGGCTGTTCCCCAGCGAACAAAGCAAGACCCTCATCAAGTCCCTGATCCGCGCCAAACGACACGTCACTTACCTCGAACTCGACAGCACCAAAGGCCACGACGCCTTCCTGATCGAAATCGCCCAGCTGACGGAGTTCATGGTGCCGTTTTTGTCTTCGGCGTATCAGGACAGTCAATCCAAAACCAGTTAACCACTAAGACTCAAAGAACACCAAATTTCACAAATCATCTTCGTGCCCCTTTGTGTTCTTGGTGCCTTTGTGGTGAAGATTCCGCAATGCCCCGTAAACGCTACTGCATGCCGGACCCCTCTGCGGTCTTGACGGATAAGATCATCAAGGCCCACATCACTCCCGGTACGCGCGTCATCGACATGGGGTGTGGCGACGGGCGTCTGCTGGTCACGCTGCGGGACCAGCATCAATGCGATGTTCTGGGAGTCGAAGTCGAGCAGGATGAGTTCGTCTCGGCTGTCTCAAAAGGCCTGCCAGTCATTCGTGCGGACCTTGATCAAGGTCTCTCTGACATCCCCGACGACAGTTTCGACTTCGCAGTTCTCAGCCAGACCCTCCAGCAGGTCCGTCACCCCGTCAAACTGCTCGAAGAAATCCTGCGGGTCGCAAAGATGGCAATCGTCGTCGTTCCCAACTTCGGCCACTGGCAGGTCCGTCTCCAGGTGCTGCTGCAAGGCCGCGCCCCAGTCACTCAGCAGCTGCCGTATCAGTGGTACAACACGCCAAACATCCACTTCATGTCGATGCACGACTTCCGCGATCTGGCCATCCAGGGAGCATTCCGAATCGTCAAAGAAATCCCGATCATCGGCACCAGAAACACCGAACGCCCCTTCGCCCCGAACCTGCGCGCCAAGAACGTGCTGTATATTCTCGAACGAGCGTAGACGTATTCCGGTGTAGGGTGCCGGTGAGTCTCCGAACCGCACCAAATGTGCTCACAAAGTCGCTTGGCCTACGAGGGCGTATTTGGTGCGGTTCGCAAAGCCTCACCAGCACCCTACTATTCCTTCCAGTTCACGTTCGTTACGGCGCACCTACCGCTGAAGAATCTGCTTTTCGGTGACAAATAACCTGTCAAACTTCACGGTAAAAAGCTATCGTCAGTCTGGCTTCCTTTGCGTCTTCGCGCCTTCGCGTTGACAACCTTCTTTCCGCTTCGACTCTGTGAAAGCGACCTTGATGCCCACGGCCGACCTTCTTGTCTACCTCTCCTCGATCTCGACAACTGTCATCGTGGCCGTGTTTGGAGCGCACCTGTTCCTGATGCTCATTCTGAAAATCTGGGCATCGTGGAAGTGGAGTCGGATCTCTTCGATGCTCGATGATTTCACCCGCAAGCTCTCCAACCGCAGCATTCTCGATCGTCATGCTCACAAGTCGGATCAGATCGATGCCTTTCTCGCAGACGTCGGCGACGTCCTGGAAGATCCCTCTCGCGACACGGATCGACGCACCCTGCTCATGCGAATCAGCGTTCTTGATGAGAAACGCTATTACCTCGGCTCACTCGCCTTCGAGACCGTCTACAACCTGTGTCGCTCAATGATTGAAGCCTACCCGCTCGCCGGCGTACTCGGAACCGTCCTCGCGATCGGCTCTGCCCTCCAGCAATCAGCGGCTGTCAGCGCGGAAACAACGCTCAATAACATCGTGACTCGCTTCGGCGATTCGATCTGGTCGACCTTCGCGGGCCTGTCTGCTGCGATCGTCCTCATGTTTCTCAACAGCCTGCTGGAACCAAACTTTGTGCGCCTGACAGAACTGCAGCAACAAGTCCGCCTGATGATCGGCCGCGTAAAGCGTGAACTCTCCATGAGCCATCGACTCCACTCGCAGGAGTCCCAGTCATGATCGCTTCCCGTAAACGAATCACCCTCCAATTAACGCCGCTGCTCGACCTGCTTCTGATCGTCGTCTTCGCACAGTTCATGCTCGTCAAACAGTCGTCGACGCGCGTGGAAGCCAAGCTGTCCGAAGAGAAGAGCTCACTCGACTCGAAGTCACAAGAGCTCAGCCGACTGGAACTCCTCCTGGCAGAACTTCAAGCCGCACTCAAAGACGCGAAGACCCAGGCCAACCAGAGCGAACTCGAGAAATCCTCCGCAGAGAACCGCGTTGGACAGCTCCAATCACAACAGCAGCTGATTGCAGGCTATCTGCGTTCGTTATTTCAAGACACGGCCAACAAGCTGAATGCCCCCGACGCCGCTGAGAACATCCGCTTCGTCGATGACATTACCGCCAAGATCGCCAAAGACCAGACCCAGCAGCTCGCCCAGGCTTCTCCCGGCAAGATCATCCGTCACGTGCTGACATACGAAGAGGTCATCAAACGGACTGACCTGTGGGATATGCACGTCACGTCGCAGAATCTGATTGTCCTCAAGACGCCCAGTCGGACAGTCGAGTTTCGCGCCTCGACTCCGCAGGAGTTCACCACACAAGTCTTCTCCTTATACAAATCGATCTCGCAACCCAAGGGGCTCGTCATTATCCTCTACAGCTACGGCGATGCCCGTGCCGACGTGCGACAAGCCGTCGAACAAGGAATCCCGATGGTGACGGAGCGAATGAGAGCCGATGCTGGCACACTGACTCGCTTCGAATACGCCAACCTTGGCTTCCAGGAACAATCCACGCTTCCTTAACAACACGACAACAGACTCGAAGGTGCTCGAATCATGAGAAGACTAGCCGGCCCAGCCCTCCTCGGAGTTCTTGCACTCACATTCATCCTCGGCAGCCTCTTCAAAGGACCGGGACTTGGTGGCGGAAACGGCGTAGGCGATTCGAAAGAACAGCCCGCCCAGGAATCGGCGAAATCCGATCAGCCTCTCAACGTCGATAAAGTCCCGCCTGCTCCGACCCCTGCCTCCACATCCGCAACCACCTCATCACCTTCAACCGCGTCGCCAGATGACTACCCACGTCCTCTGATGATCTCCATTGCTGAATATCAATTCGCCGTCCTGACGAGTGAGAAGACGACCAGGATCATGCCGCTGGAAGAGGTCGTCATGCTGGTCAAAAACACCCCCGCCGATAAAAGCGGCGTCCGCGCCCGCGTCTCACGCCACGTCAACGCACAGGCCAAAGCAGAAGAAGACTTCAAACAGCTTCTCGAAAAATCCGGCGTCGAACCAACCTCAGTCATCTGGGCTCCGGACCTGATTCCAGAAACCGTGCAGTGATCAACTCACGAAAGATCCGCTCGCCTTCGAGCCAGATACCCCCGCATCTCGGCCGCTAAGAAAAACGAGCCCGAGATACAAATCAAATCATCCGGCCCCGCCTTGGCAATCAGATCCTCTAACGCGTCTTGCGGGACATCGTTTTCCGCGATGCTCGCAGTTGTCTCGAACGTCTTCAAGATCTCCGCCAGATCCGACGGCTGGGTGGCTCGTGGATTTTCCAGGTAACGCGTGACCGTGATCTCATCAAAGTAACCCGCAAGTGGTTGCAGAATCTCAGCGATTTCTTTGTCCTTGCTGCAGGCCACCAGCAGATACTTCCGCTTCACCGACAGTCCCTTGAGCGTCCGCACCAATGCTTCTGCAGAAGGGCCGTTGTGCGCGACATCAAGAATGATCATCGGCTTGAGTGAAACCTTCTCGATCCGCATCGGCAGACGACTCTCAACAACGGCGCCTCGAATCTGATCGTTGCTCAGAACCACACGCGAGTCAGCGTGCATCAGCTGCGAAATCATGCTGACGGCCGTCGCGGCGTTATCGATCTGATGTGCACCGCAGACGGAGAGTTCAAGATTGTCGAATTGATGGTAAGGAGTTCTCACGGTGAAGGTCGCTGTGGGCTTGGCTTCCGTCCAGAACTCCGCGACTTCAATCCGAATATCACTCCCCAGTTCCCACTCCGGGCTCCCTCGCTCGATGGCAACCTGATGAACGACTTCCCTCGCCTCCATCGAATTCGCGGCATTGATGACCGGAACTCCCGGCTTGATGATCCCTGCTTTCTCCCAGGCGATCTGTGAGATCTCCTCACCCAGAACTTTGACGTGATCGCGTCCGATGCGCGTAATCGCCGTCACGACCGGTTGGCACAGGTTCGTACAATCCAGTCGTCCGCCCAGACCAACTTCAAAGACAGCATAGTCGGCTTTCTGACGTACGAAATGCAGCCACGCCAAAGCGGTCGTGATTTCAAAAAACGTCGCAGACGATAGCAGGTCTTCCGTGCTCTCGGAGACGCGCGAAATGAACTCGTTCAACAAAGCAATCATGTCGTCAGGCGACATCATCTCGCCATTGACCGTCATCCGCTCTTCAAAGCGATGGATGTGCGGCGACGTAAACAGCCCGATCCGTTGGCCGGTTTGCTGCAGGATCGACGCTGCAAACTGGCAGGTCGAGCCCTTCCCCTTTGTCCCCGCCACATGGAGGATCGGAATCGCCAGGTGCGGGTCACCCAGCTGCGCGAGGATCAGACGCATCCGGTCGAGTTTGAGGTCGTGAGCTTTCTTGACCTCGGGCGTGGTCCGCTCGAAATTCGTTCGCTGGTAAAGAAACTGCTCGCAGTCCTGGTAGGTCGTCAGCACTGCGGGAACGGTCTGGCTCATGAACGAATCGATCGAGGGATTGGGCGTGTGAAAATGCACTCTGACTATACATCGTCCCCACCGACAACACCAGTATCAGGGAGCGCCTCCGCCCCCTTAACAAATGCACCGACTTGGATAGAAGACCGCGTCCATTCAGACAATCTTGCGGGAAGAGGGATCACCCGCTAAAGTGCAAAAGTCCGCCTCTCCCATGCACAATGAGTGTGCGCGCACGTCGGGCACCCGACAACAGACGGACCTATGTCCCAGCAGCAAGACGATTGCCAGTACCAAGGAGAACGCAGCGCCCATGAGTCTACATTACGACGTCATCGTCATCGGGACCGGCCCGGGTGGAGAAGGGGCTGCCATGCAGGCCATCAAGGAAGGCAAGCAGGTCGCTGTCGTTGAGAAATACGTCGAAATCGGCGGCGGTTGTACCCACTGGGGAACCATTCCAAGTAAAGCGCTGCGCTACTCGATCTCCCGCATGGTCGAGATCCGCAACAACCCGCTGTTCCGTGAAATGGGCGTCCACTCGAACCCATCCTTCCCCAAGCTGCGAGCCAGCGCGTCTTCGGTCATTCGCAAACAAGTCGACATGCGCAACGGCTTCTACGTCCGCAACGGCGTCGACGTCATCCATGGCCACGCCAGCTTCATCGAACCCAACAAAATCAAAGTTCATCGCCCTTCCGGCATCGTCGACGAATTCACAGCCAGCTCGTTTGTCATTGCCACTGGTTCACGTCCCTTCCGCCCTGCTGACATCGACTTCAATCATCACGCCGTTTTCGACAGCGACACGATTCTCAAACTCGACCACACCCCACAATCAGTCACGATCTACGGTGCAGGCGTCATCGGTTGCGAATACGCGTCGATGTTCCGCAACCTCGGCTGCAAAGTGAACCTCGTCAACACCCGCGAGAAACTCCTCGAATTCCTCGATGACGAAATCATCGACGCCCTCAGCTATCACCTGCGAGATTCGGGCACCCTCATTCGCCACAGCGAGACGTACGACCGCGTCGAAGGAGTCGACGATGGCGTCATCCTTCACCTCAAGTCCGGAAAAATGCTCAAGACGGATATCCTCCTCTGGGCCGCAGGTCGACAGGGAAATTCAGATAATCTCGGCCTCGATAACATTCCGATGTCTCCCAACAAGCGCGGCCACATCGAAGTCAACGACCACTTCCAGACGGCTGTCCCGCACATCTACGCCGTCGGCGACGTCATCGGACCACCCTCTCTCGCCTCTGCCGCCTACGTTCAAGGGCGTTACGCCGCGATGCACATGATCCACGGCAGCTGCAAAGAAGCCATGGCGAAAGACATCCCGACCGGGATTTACACCAGTCCCGAGATCAGCTCCCTCGGCAAGAACGAGCGTGAACTGACCGAGATGAAGGTCCCCTACGAAGTCGGCCATTCCATGTTCAAATCACTGGCCCGCGCCCAGATCACCGGCCAGACCGTCGGTATGCTCAAGATTCTCTTCCATAGAGAAACCCTGGAACTCCTTGGCATTCACTGCTTCGGCGCCAACGCCTCCGAAATTATCCACATCGGCCAGGCCATCATGTCCCAGCCACACCCCAACAACACCTTGAACTACTTCTTCACCACCACCTTCAACTACCCCACCATGGCCGAAGCCTACCGCGTCGCCGCCCTCAACGGCTACAACCGCCTCTTCTAGCCTCCCAAAATAATCCAACGAGCCGCTAACTCGCCTGTGTGCCACGGCTGTGTCAGCCGTGCGATCGCGCAGTAGAACGTCCATTCCCACGTCAGCAATTGCCACGACGTGACCTACTCACTGCGCGCCGCATCGACAAGCTGCTTAAACGTCTCCCGAACAGTCTTATGCAGATATCGCGAAAACGACTTATCCAGCTTGTTCGCGACAATCAGCTCGACAATATCGGCGAAGTCTTTGTGTGTTCGCCGTATACTTCCCGTTCCGGAAGCGAGTTTCATCTCGATGAGCTTGGCGAGTTTTAGGACGCTGAACCCCTCGATCTGCTCGACAAAACGAGAGTCCGCAGGATCAGCAATGTGAACAGCCTGCCCCTTGCCAGCCCTCTCCGCTGCTAACAGAAATCGAACCGCGATCCCATCCACAATAAGAGATTCGCTCGTCGTATCCACGTAGCCTTTCGCAACCACAATATCGACATCAGTCGTATTCCGTTGATAGCCATGCAAACATGTCGCCACCCCGCCGCAAATGGCATAGGGAATGCCAGCCTCTGTCAAAATCTGGTGAACTCTCTGCGCAGCTCCCCACAGAGTTTCGTTTCCCAACATCGCATAAACTTTCTGTGCAGAGATCATCGTTTCACAGCCCTAGACCAAACCCCGTTCCCCAGCTATTTTGAACTCTTCGCTCACGCCATCAGTCCGACAAGGAAGTATATCACGATGTTCGATCTCAACGCGATTCAAAATGCTCTTACCGACGCAGGCCTCGATGGCTGGCTGTTCTACGACTTCCGCGGCCAGAATCCTCTCGCCACCCGCATCCTGCAATTCCCCATCGGCCAGCACTCGACTCGTCGCTTCTTCTACTTCGTTCCCGCCCACGGCGAGCCGGTCAAGATCGTGCATAAAATCGAGTCGACGGCGCTCGATCACCTCCCTGGCAAAAAATTCATCTACCTCGCCTGGCAGCAACTCGAAGCCTTCCTCCAGGAAGCGCTGGCCACCTCCCGCGAAATCGCCATGGAATACTCCCCCATGAACGCGATCCCGTACGTCAGCAAAGTCGACGCAGGGACCGTGGAACTTATCCGCTCCTTCGGCGTGACCGTCGTCTCCTCAGGCGATCTGATTCAATTATTCGAAGCCGTCCTCACCCCCGACCAATGGGCAGGTCACCAGGAAGTCTCGAAGTACACCGAAGAAGCCTTCGAACTCGTCTGGGCCTTTCTCGCCGACCAGATCAAAGCCAAAGGGGAAGTCGACGAGAAGGACGTCCTCAATGTCATCAACAATCAGTTCCGCAAGCACGATCTCTTCTGGGACCACGATGCCATCGTCGGCGCCAACGCGAACGCCGGGCTGCCCCACTACACGACCGGCACCGGAGCTAACACAAAGGTCCGCAAAGGGGATCTCCTCCTGGTTGACCTGTGGGCCAAGCTCAAAAAACCGGGCTCAATCTACAGCGACCTGACCAGAACCTGCGTCATCGGCAAAGATCATAATCCCAAGTACGACGAGATCTTCAAGATCGTCATCGACGGCCGCGACGCAGCGTTGAACCTCGTCAAACAAGCCGCCGCGAAGAAAGAAACCGTCACCGGCGCCGCCGTCGACCGCGCCTGCCGCAAGGTCATCACCGACGCCGGCTACGGCGACTTCTTCACCCACCGCACCGGTCACAGCCTCGGCCAGGAAGGCCACGGCAACGGCGCCCACATCGACGATATCGAAACCTCCGACAGCCGCTCCCTGATCCCCGGCACGATGTTCACCATCGAACCCGGCATCTACCTCCCCGAACAAAACATGGGCTTCCGCAGCGAAATTGATGTCTACCTGACAGCTGACTTCGAAGTCATCGTGACCGGCGGCACCCCACAAACCGGCCTGACCGTCATCGACGTCTAATAAACCGTGAGGGTAAGGGCTCGCCAGCGTCCAGTCCGAACTGGAGCGTCTAGAGGCGGAAGAGAACCAGATCAAGGCGAAGCTGTCCGATATCGCAAGGCGGCAGAAACCGATGGAACGCATCAGCGACGACGCGAGAGCATTCCTGGAGATCTGGCAGGATATTGGCGAGTTGCTGCTCTCGGCAACGCCCGAGGAGCAGTTGCAACTGCTCCAGCATTCCATCAAGGTGATTGATCGCGGCGGCAATGACCGCGAGACCCGCACCGGCACCTACACGATGCGGTTATTTCCGGAAGTGCGGCCGGACAGGGGATTCGATTTTGGCGGCGGGGAAGGGACAGACGACCCAAACCCTTGCCCGGAAATGACAAACGGGATTATCTCCAAGTCTGGAAACAATCCCGCGTGTATTAACCATGGACGGCATGGGGCCCATAACCGTCCAGAAAGGCTCCCCGGGTAGGATTCGAACCTACAACCTGCCGATTAACAGTCGGACGCTCTACCATTGAGCTACCAGGGAATGTCACCCGCAGCGGTTCGAACGGTGAAGCTCGAATTGACCACAGGTGTCGAGCGATATTGATATCGGATTTGTGAAGGTGATTCAAGCGAACTGCACTGCACTCATCTGCAAATTGACATAATGCCAACCGCCAAGGTTCGCAGATGCTCCCTCAGTGTGGCATCTTGTACTTGCCCATCATCTTTTCACCCACAAACGGCGTCACGAAGGCTGCCAGCTTCGTCTGGACGTCCTGGCGGGCCATTTTGGCAATTTGCTTGATCAAACTGCTGGAAATATGCGTGTATTGCTCGCTCGCCATAAAGAAAACCGTCTCGACATTGGGCTCAATAGCATGATTGGCCAACGTCATCGTAAATTCCGACTCAATATCCGACAGCGTTCGCACGCCGCGAACCAGGACCCCTGCTCCGCGTTCACGCAGAAAGTCGACCGTTAGTCCTGTGAAACAGGCAACTTCGACGTTTTTGAGGTGCTTGAGTTCCGTCGTCGCAATTTCCAGACGCTCATCAGGCGTAAAAAGAGGCGATTTTTCCGGATTCACGCCGATCGCGATCGTCACCTTCTTGAAAATCTTGGCCGATCGTTCAGCGATATCAAGGTGTCCCAAAGTCATGGGATCAAAACTGCCCGCATAGACAGCATGCTGAGGATCGAAGGCCATCGTAGGTGACTTTTTCGCCATGGTAACAGCCTTCAATCGATTCCAATAAATATCTACCGGGTCTGCCGTTGTGACACGTCTTAAGAAGTTACGGTTTTCGAGGCAGCTACTTGACTTTCTGTAACTGTCTAACTGTCAACAAGATGTGGCTATAACGCATCTTGAAATGTTGTGACGGAATAGAAATTGCCCACTTCATATTCTGCGATCGCGCGCGCCATTTCTGACAGTTGGACACAACGTCTTTCAGTGTATCGGGAAACGGCGCTTCTCGACGTAAGTTTTTTGTCTGAGGGAGCTTCGGAAACACTATGGCGGTATTTCGCTGGGGATCTACATGGAACTCGATTCATGATCTCGAACGGGAGATGGATCGCCTTTTGCAAAGCGTGAACCTGAGCTTCCACAGCCTGCGGGTCAATCGCCCTTACCCTGCGATCAACATTTACGAACGCCCCGACGAGTTTCTGCTCACTGCAGAGATTCCCGGTACAAAATCAACTGATCTGGATGTGAGCATCTCCGGCAACATGCTCACCATTCGAGGCATCCGCCAGCCCGATCAAAATATTCCGGAAGAGCTTTATCGACGTCGCGAGAGACGCTTCGGAAAATGGGAGCGAACGATCTCTCTTCCCGATAATGTCGAAGACGAACGCATGAGCGCAACTTTCCTCGCTGGCGTCTTACAACTCCACATTCCAAAAACCCCCAAGCAGACGCCACGCCAGATTCCCGTCAGCGATGGCGGATCCGCGTAATTCACGATCGTTGCAGCGCGTTTTGTCAGCCATGGTCGAGCATTCCTGTTTGGTGAGAGGATCTGAAAATGTCTGGGGATCAACTGCCTTCTGTTCCACACTCCTCGTCGGGAGAGGTAACGCAATCCCAGGCGATCTCCGTCAAAGTCAATCAGCCGTCAAGCAACGAAGATGACGACGTCGGGATCGCAGCCGTCCCGTCTCGCCTGCTGTTCAATCCGCCCATCGACATTTACCAGAACGATGCCGGCTTGGTTCTGATGGCTGACCTGCCTGGCGTTACGATCGAAACACTCGAGCTTCAAATCCAGGATGCCAAACTGATCCTGTTCGCACGCGTACAGAAGGTTCCCCCGCCCGATGCGATTCCCCTTTATCAGGAGTATCAGGTCGGCGACTTCCTCAGGTCGTTTATTCTCACAGAAGAGATTGACTACGAACGAATAACTGCGAAACTGAATCATGGGGTGTTGGAAATCGTTCTGCCTAAAGCTTCAAAAGCGCCTCCGCGAAAGATCGAAGTGCGAACGGAATAGTTCGGCAGAACTCAGGTGACTGAAAAGAAATGGTTACCGATACGGCAACCTCAATTGACCGAATTTACCCTTTGAGGAGACAGCCATGGCCTATTCATCCAACGTCAATAACACCGTCGAAAAGTTCAAACAGGAAATTGACCGCCTCGTCGATATGACTTGGTCACAAGGCGAACGAGCCCTCGACGCCTTCCGTCAGTTCCGCTCCGACGGCGGCCCACTCACTCCGGCCGTTGACCTCATTAACTCCAGCGACACGCTCGTCGTCGTCGTCGACCTGCCTGGATTAACGGCCGAGCAGGTTGAACTGACGCTCGTCGGCAACATGCTGACCCTTCGCTCTGCCACACCTGAACTGCAATTGCAGGAAGGTGATCGCCTTCAGGTCCGCGAACGCCCTTTCGGCAAGATCGAACGCACCGTCGCCCTGCCCGTGCCAGTCAACGCAGAACATGTCGAAGCCGAAATGCGCAACGGCGTCCTGCGAGTCACCATGCAAAAAGCCACCTCCGCCCGCTCCATCCAAATCGCCGTCCACGGCGACACCTCGACTCCAGTGTCTTCGTACTCGTAATGGCTTGCTTTCGTCCCTTCTCCCTTGAGGGGAGAAGGTGTCAGCACAACACCTTAGGTGTTTACTTAACACAGTGCTGACGGATGAGGGTGGGCGACAGGCATTATTACGCCGCCAAAGTCTCTATTGAAGTGCGGCATTTTCTTAACCTCACAACCTTAAGCGTCGCCAGCTACAGGCGACGTTTTTTCTTTCCATAACCAACGCCCACGACCGCCTCTCCCCCACTGCACTTGAGTTGCCACCTCATTCCACTATCATGCAAAACATGTCACCTGCCTGAACATTCCAATCATTTGCAGAAAGCGCTTCGTCATGGCCCGTCAGCTCATTTCTACCGGCTCTAAGTGGGAACCGATCATCGGCTATTCTCGAGCGGTGAAGGTCGGAAACTCGATCTTTGTTTCGGGAACAACGGGCAGCGGCGCAGATGGCAAGATCGTCGGCGATAACGACCTTTACGCACAGACAAAGCAAGCCATCCTCAATATCGAAACCGCCCTCAAGCAAGGGGGCGCAACTCTTGCCAATGTCGTCCGCACCCGCGTCTATGTCACAGACATCTCCCGCTGGGAAGATGCCGCCAAAGCTCACGGCGAATTCTTCTCCGAGATCCGCCCCGCCATGGCAATCGTTGAAGTCTCCAAACTGATCTCCAGCGAGATGCTCGTCGAAGTCGAAGCGGATGCAGTCATTGAGTAGTTCTTGATCGTAGCCTATGACAATCGAGGGGAGCCAAACGAATGTTTGGCTCCCCTTTTTTTATTGCTCCTACCGGTGATTCCCCTTCACGTGCTGCACAAAGCGATAAATCATCAGGTAGATCCCGCTGCCGAAAATGCCGATGACCATTCCCGCCAACCCGCCAGCAATACCGGCAAAGTACCAGGGCATATCAGGGTCCGTGTTGTATACGAAAAACAAAACGACTCCCACGACTGCAAAAATCAGCGTGGAAATCGCGACGAAGATCGCCTGGAAAACATTGTCACTCTTCCGGACGTTTAAACCGACCATCGTATCGGAAACGATGTTATACGCTGCTCCTAACTCGGAGTGCTCTGGATCGGGCTGCGCATTGGGAGGAGCATAGGGATTCGTCATGAGAAAATCAGCTATTCGAAGAGAATCTCAGGAACTGCGGAGCGCGTATCACAAAACATTCTATCAGGCCGTTCTGATGATGAAATCCGTCTCAAAAAAATCTCTGTAACAGTCTCGATGAAACTCCGCTCAAGAAAGTGTTCACAACGAACGCCAACTTTCTTTCAGATTCAGGAGAGACATCATGTCAAAGTTTATCACCACCCTGGCCCTCGCCATCTCAATCTCGTTTGCATTTGGCGTCGCTCAGGTAAATGCGGGTGGCTTCAATAACGGCTTCCATCAGGGGAATTTCGCCCACAAACAGTTCGGATTTCAGCATCAGCAAAAGTCCTTTTTCAAGCCACAATTTGGCGGCGGATTTGGCCCACACTTCGGGCATGCCAAGCCTGGTTTTCAGTTCGGCCAGTCTAAGCCTCACTTCCCTGCTCAACCATTCCCGTTTCACTCACATCATCACCACTTCGGAAACGGATTCAACAACTTCCATGGCAACAAGTTTGGTGGGTTCCGTTAGAAATCACTAAGCCCGCATGAGACTCATCTCATGCGGGCTTTTGTCATTCATCGTTCTGCTTCGATCACTCAAACCGATACTGCTTATGGCAGTCCGTGCAGACCTGATTCATCTTGTTGAACTGCTCCTGAAAAGCAGCGAACGTTTCTGTATCGGTCGCAGAACGTGCTGCCACTCCGATGTCCGACATCGTCTTCATGTAATCCTGATAGATCTTCTCATCCGCATAGACATAGTCCGGCGCACGCAGCAGCATCCCCATACTGGCCAGGAACTGAAGCTCGGCAGAGGCCTGCTCCTTTTGTCCTTTGAACGCTGGCTCGTTCTGATTGGACGTCTTCAAGACATCGATCGATTTCTGCATCCGCCGCATGATCCATTCGCGATCTGCACTGCTTGCCACCGACGCATTTTCATCCGGTGCAGGTGCATTCGAAGGATTCCCGCCATCCAGGATCACGATGATCTGCTCAAACGGCAGCAGCACCTTATCATACGGGTCGCGTCCAACTCCCGAGGCCCCGGAACTCACCTTGCCCGCCAGATCTCGCAGCAGGATCGCTTTCTGTTTCCAGGGCAGAGTTCCCGAATGCTCATGCCCAATCTGCGCCAGGCCAGCCAGCGTCGATCCCAGAATCTGCACACTCGCAAAATCACGATTGTACGAACCGACCGATGTCATGATCCGAGTCAGTTCATTGCGAATCGACTTCACTTCATTCTGAATCGTGTCCGTAGTGATCAAACTGTTCCAGTCCGTCGCCCCTGCTGCGACCGGAGTCGGCGCCGTCGCAGGAGCCGATCCCGCTCCGCCGCTTCCCATTCCAGAAGCAGCAACAGGAGTCGCTGTCCCGCCCGTTGCTGAGGTTCCTGCATTTCCTGCGACCATCACCGCAGCATCATTACTGATGACGGCAACCGGATCGTCAAAGAAGACGTCATAAACATCAAATGGGACATCCCCCAGCCATTTCTGCCCCTTGTCGTCGGTTCGAATTGGCGAGTTGCTGTCCGCAACTTGCGTATTCTCGGTCGCAGGTGTTGGCGTAGAAGGTGTCGCGGTATTCGACGTCTGCGGAGTTTCATTGCCCCCGCTACAGCCTGCGATGAGAAGCATCAGAGTTGTGGCAACAGGTAGATTGATCGTCGATCGCATCGTGTCGGGCCCATCTGGATGTGAGTCGAGGCAGAGATAAGAAATGCGCCGCTGAGAGAATCTCCACAGCGACGCATCCATCATAACCAATTTGATGCCAGAAACTCAATTCGCCATGAAGAGTTGCGGAGCACCACCAGAAGCCGGCGAACGGTACTCATACACTCCTCCCACAGGCAGCGTGAATTCCACATCGCGACCATCCACCTTACGACTGAACTTATAAGGATAAAGCGTCGTAAAGGCATGATTACGTCCCCCCGGCAGACTGAAATCACTCCATGGGCTGACCTTGGTGGCGATCCGGTAATCAAGTGGCTCGTCGGACTTGTTGATCAGACGAATCTTGCCCGGCCCAAACGAGGCCTGCAGATTGACGTTATCAGTCGACAGACGGGTCATCGTCAGTCGAGCCAGCCCGATCGGAACGGTCGGCGACTTGAGCTGGACCATCTTGTCGTGATCGATCCAGTCATTCCACCCTGTTTTGAAACGATCCTGAATCTGGGCGACCTGGGCATCGTCCAATTTGATCTCACCCTTCTCGGTCGAGATCTTGAGGACCGGATCCCCGATCCACTGCATCGTCAGTTCATTTCCGCGGGTTGGCGTGTCCGCGACATCCAGTTTCAACGACTGAGCCAGATCAATTCGCAGACTCGTCACCAGCGTCTCCTTGCCCTGCTCGGTGGAATAGACATCAAGCATCAACCCCTTGGTTCCAATCTGGTATTCCGCCGAATTTGCATTCGGCTTCACCATGACCGGATCCACCAGTCGGAGATACGCTTCGCATCCCTTCCCTTCAAAAGCCTTCTTCATCTCCTCTGACAAAGACGACCAATACTCCGCGTTCGCGAACTCATAGAAGCTCTCCACCGGAACATCTTTGACGTGCACTTCATTCAGATCTGATTCAATGATCTGACGATTGAAGGCTTCGAACAACCCCGTATCGATATTCACTCTCAGCAGTTCTTCATCGCCCAACGATCCCATACTCGGAGACTTCGCCCCCTGAATCGTCGCGACGATTGGCTTGGACTGATCAGCTCCCGCCAGTTTCCCGCTGACAACCCCCAGACGAATCGCGATTCCGTTTCCATTGACATCAACGGCTTCAGGAAAGATACGTGCCCGTGGCTGGTAAAACGGCATCGGCCACATCCCGGCCAGCACATCCTCGCCCTGCGAGAAGTCGAGCGAACTGTTGATCGTCTCTTCAAATGTACGAACAAGCGTCGGAGCGACCCGTCGAACTTCCTGTTCCATGCGACCCCGACTTCCATACAGCCCGCTGACAATCCCACTTCCAACACGTTCCGACGTCACTCCCCATCCACTGGTGCCCGTGACGACGGGCGTACTGACTGAAAAATTATCGGCAGGGATATCAAAATCCGCCGCGACAAATTGAAACGCGAATCGCCCGTTGTTGACTTGAGGACGAACTCGCAACGACAAATTCACCGGATAACGATGACCGACAACAATACTGATCGGCCCAGTCGACGCCGCCTGACGTCGAACGCCTCGAATGCTGGTTCGCCCCAGCGTCATCCTAATCGGCGATAACCCAATATTGGCAGTCATTGTCCCATCGCCATTCGCGATGACATCAATCTTCGAGACATTCGCCACATACGAGTTTCCCGAGAAGGTCACATCAAACGAATAGCCTTCTGCAGATGTCGTCGTCGAAATCGCCTGCACCGGACCGCTGAATGGCCTTTGTTGCATCTGCTCAGTCAGTGTCCTCGATAAATAGGCAATCATCGAAGGAGAAATCATGACTGAAGCGGCCTTGGAGATCGTCATGCCGGGCGTAAATGGCTGAGTTCCATAAGATCCAAACGGCAGACTCACATTGCCCGCACGATATCGATCCCCATCGACGAGATCCTCGGGAACTGTCTTTGGATTCTTCATCCACTGATAAAGCGCGGGATTCGCATACGCCACCAGCCACGAATCGTGTCCAACCTTCGGAAACACGGTCAAGGCAGCCGAGCCCCCCGCATTCTTGACCGCATCGGTCATCTCGTGAGCACGTGCAACGGGCACAAGCTGGTCATCAGTCCCATGAAAACTCCATGCTGGAATCGACTTCAACGAGGCGGCCATCGAAACATCGCCTCCACCTGCAATCGGTACGAGTGCAGACCACATGTCCGGAGAAGCAGCCGCGATCGACCAGACTCCATATCCCCCCATCGACCAGCCCGTCAGAACTCGTTTCGTGTTATCAATCGAATAGTCGGCTTCGACTTGTCGCAGAATCGCAAACATCCTCTCTGCGGGCTTGGAAGTCGGTGCCCAGTGATCCAGTAAACGTCCACGCAGCTTGGGTGCCTGCGGGAAAACCACGACCGCACCCGGATCAACAACGCCCGACTCCAGAAACGGTCCCAGCCCGATCGTCGTCTGCAACTTACCATCCACGCCACGCTCCCCGGCCCCATGCAGGAACACAATCACCGGCCACTTGCGCGAAGGGGTGTAACCCCGAGGCAGAAAGACCTGATACGGATACGTCCCCGTATCATCCTGAATCGTCTTCATGACAAATCGGCCACCCGCAGGTGCCTGAGCGAATGTGTCGATCGTCAAGGTCGTCAAAATCAACAACAGCAAGAAGGACGTCGAGAGCAGCGAACGTACAGCAGTCATTTCAGAACCCCGTTTCCATCGTACGATAAGCAATCCGTTTGGTCCTCCAGACCTCTACTGTCCGCTTCAGTGCGTTTTCCCATTTTATTCATTCATGCTCCCCAAACAAACGGTCTGAATGAATATCTCATGGATGAAAAGTGATTACTCAATAAAAAAGCGAACGCAGCCGGGGGGGGCTTGCGTTCGCTCCTGAGTCTTCTACTGTCCATTCTCGCTTGAGAGGAGCCGTCTTCCGTCCCTTCTCCCTTGAGGGGAGAAGGTGCCCGAAGGGCGGATGAGGGTGGGCGATAGGCAATCGTTCGCTCAAATTGCTCAATCAACTCTAGGCAACATATCTCCTCCTACGCCGATTGCTCTGCCAGCTTCTCAGCCCCGAGTCGCTCGCAGAAGTCTCCAAACTTCTCCCCTTCATTCCGCTGAGCCTTGTAAACCGTCAACACGCGACCAATCGTTGGAATCAGGTCATCGTGGGGAATCATGTCTTTGAAAATATACCCCAGTCGCGACCCGACATTGTTCCCACCCAGAAACAGCGTGTACTTGCCAGCGGCTTTCCCGACGATCCCGATGTCCGGCGTATAGGGACGAGCACACCCATTCGGGCAACCTGTCATGTGCATCGTGATCTTCTCACCTGTCAGACCAAGTGAATCGAGATGCCCTTCGACACCCGAAACGATCTCACCAAAGATCCGCTCTGACTCAGTCACGGCCAGTCCACACAGCGGCAACGCCGGGCAGGCAATCGCGTTGAGACGGAAGAAAGTCTGATCTTCTGCCAACTTGATCCCGTTACGAGTCAGAATCGACTCGATGTCTGCTTTCCACGCCGGATCGATGTCACACAGAATAACTGACTGCAACGCCGTCAGACGTGACTCGATATCATACTTCGCAAACAGCTCGCGAAACGCCGTCTTCAGTTTGAGATCGCCCTCGTCCTTGAGACGTCCACATTCGACGTTGACCCCCAGGAACAGCTTCCCATCCCCCTGTTCACGCCAGCCCATGTAGTCATCGGCGGCGGTGACTTCCATTGGCTTGGCGTCTGCGATCGGACCGCCGTAGTACTCTTCGACCTTGGCTTTGAACTTCTCGATACCCCATTCATGCACGAGGTATTTCATCCGCGCAACCTTGCGATCAACGCGGTTACCAAAGTCCCGCTGAACCTTCACGACCGCTTCGGCAATCTGCAGCACCTGATCGTAAGGAATGTAACCCAGCAGCTGACCCAACGCGGGGAAAGTCTTCGCAGCTGATGGTGTCCGCCCCATCCCGCCACCAACAAGGACGTTGAATCCAACAAGATCATCATTCTCGACAATCCCCATGAACCCGATGTCCTGCGTGTAGGCATCGACGTGATTATCGTTGGCCATCGCAAAACCGATTTTGAACTTCCGTGGCAGATAGGTATTGCCATAGATCGGCTCTTCGACCGGGGTGAACTCCGCTGCGTTAAACGAATTGCCCTCGTCATCTTTCAGCCAGAGTTCGTAGTAAGCCGTCGAACGCGGTTTCAGATGCTGAGACAGTCGATCCGCGACGTCCTGCATCTGATCCATGACCTTGTTGTTCTTATACGGCGGCGGGTTACACATGACGTTGCGATTCACGTCGCCGCAGGCAGAGCTGGTCGTCAGATGAATCTTGTTGATATGGTTGATGACTTCTCGCAGGCTGCTTTTGGGCACGCCGTGAACCTGGAAGCCCTGACGTGTCGTAATACGAACCGTTCCGTTCCCCAGTTGATCACCCAGATCCAGGTGTCCCAGGAACTGAGCCGCTGTTACGCGACCACCCGGGATCGCAGAACGAATCATGCACGAATATTTCTTGCCCAGAGGCTTCCCATCAGCATCCTTGGCCTTGCGAGTATCGCGGTCATCCTGCTGATAACTGCCGTGGAACTTGAGGATCTGAATCGCGTCTTCTGTGAAGTGATCAGTGCCGTTATGCAGCTCTTCGATCAGCGCGCCTCGCAGCTGATGACTCTCTGCTTTGAGGTATTCGTTCTTGCTCAGTTTGACGTCTTCGTCAGCCATGATGGACTCGTACTTTATTGAACTTGTATGGGCGTGGATGTGTTTGAATCGGAGGAAAACATAGAGCCTATCCGTTGACCTCCCTCTCCCCTTGGGAGAGGGCCGGGGTGAGGGTTTCCGAATAGGTTTTTAGACGGAAGTCGTTGATGATTCCGTCAGAGGGATGGTGAAAGGTCAGGGCTGGAGTATAGTGAACCGGTGGAAAGGTGCAAATCCAACTTTGACCACCCGGCTAAACTCGAATGTTCAGCCGCAGAGAAGATTAACGCGGGGAATTTGATGCAGTCTGTTCGTACATTTGCCCTTCTATTGGCGACGGGTCTGGGCATCGGCTACCGTCAGCCCGCTCCCGGAACGCTCGGGACCCTTTGGGGAATTGTACTCGCCTTGCCTCTGATGAGAATCCAGCATTTTGATGCTCAATCCTATACTGCGGCATTTTTGCTGATGATCGCTTGCTATTTCACCCTCGGCTGGGTCATTTGTCACCTTGCCCTCCCTTTGTGTAAGCGGGCCGGCCTGCAGAAAGTCGATCCGCAGGAGATTGTCTGCGACGAATACACCGCCTTCCCGATCGTCATGGCATTTGTCCCCGTGAACATTTCCACGCTACTGCTTGGCTTTGTGATGTTCCGCGTGTTCGATATCATCAAGCCCTGGCCCATTCGACGCCTCGAATACCTCCCGGGCGCCTGGGGCATCATGGTCGATGATTATATGGCTGCCTTCCTCGGCGCCTGTACCTACGGCGCCATCTGGCATCTGCTATTTTCCTGAGAGATTTTTGATAACAATCGAGACTGAACTCCATTCAATATCTTCTTTCCCTTCTCCCTTGAGGGGAGCGGTTTTATGTCCCTTCTCCCTTGAGGGGAGAAGGTGCCCGAAGGGCGGATGAGGGTGGGCGCTAGGCAAGGGATTGCTTCCATTCGCTTATCCAAGCATCAGGCAACTGTCGAATCTTCACTCAACTCCTGACCGAAAGACACACATGACGGCCCGCGTCCTCAACGGCAACACGCTCGCCAAGAAACTCCGCGAAGAACTCCAGGCAGAAGTCGCAAACCTGACCGCAACCACCGGAGTCAAACCCTGCCTGGCTGCGATCCTCGTCGGCAGCAATCCCGCGAGCGAGGTCTACGTCCGCAACAAACGCTCCGACTGCGAAAAAGTTGGCATGACCAGCCAGCTGCACGTCCTGGAAGAGACGATCACGCAAGACGAACTGCTGCAACTGATTGACAGACTCAATTCAGACCCGCTGGTTCACGGAATTCTCTGCCAACTGCCCCTTCCCAAACACATTGAAGAACAAACCATCCTCGACGCGATCACCCCGCTGAAAGATGTCGACGCCTTCCACCCGGAAAACGTCGGCCTCCTCGTCCAAGGCCGCCCTCGCTTCCTGCCCTGCACCCCCGCTGGCTGCCATCTCATTCTCAAAGACGCCGGGATTGAAACAGCCGGCAAACACGTCGTCGTTTTAGGCCGCAGCGAAATCGTCGGCAAACCGATGGCCAACATCATGCTGCAAAAAGCCCCCGCCGGAGGCGACGCCACCGTCACCGTCTGCCACAGCCGCACCCAAAACCTCGCGGAAATCATTAAACAGGCCGACATCCTCATCGCCGCCATCGGCAAACCCAAATTCGTCACTGCCGACATGGTCAAGGATGGGGTCGTTGTCATCGACGTCGGCATCAACCGCATCGAAACCGGCCTCGTCGGCGACGTCGACTACGAATCCGTCGCCCCCAAATCCATCGCCATCACCCCCGTCCCCGGCGGCGTCGGCCCGATGACCAGAGCCGTTCTACTCAAAAACACACTCAAGGCCGCCCAGCTCGCCGCAGGAAATTGATCCTTCTCCCTCGGGGAGAAGGTGGCCGAGTCTTCGAGGTCGGATGAGGGAAGTCTGCAATAATCGCTCAAGTATTTTTCTAAGTAGGATCTGTTCCATCAAGCAATCGGCTTAACCCCCTGCGTCGCCAAAATCTGCCGAATTGCCCCGAGGTGGTACGCACTGTGTGCCAGACTCGCAATCGTCCCACACGCTGCCAGATGATCCCATTCCGTCCTCTCCTGGACATGCCCCATCCATTCCTCGACACCATCGCGAAACCGTGACCGCAAGTCGTCCCACTGATCCTCAGTGACATGCGTCCGCTTCCAACTCTGTGACCAATCCGCATCATTCCAAGGCTCCGGCTCTCCATTCGCCCAGCGATTCAGCAGGCTGATACCGTAGAGAACGTGATCGACATGAGCCGCGATTGTCGTCAACCCCTCGACATTCCGCGTCGAGGCAACATCTGCCGAAACCCTGCCAAGCTGCTCGAGCATCCCCGGATCACCCGGATTAAGCATGAACCCGCCCGACTCCGGCGTTCCGTTGAAGAGTTCATTCAGGAGATGTAACGTCGCCTGATGAAGTGCAGAATTGTGAAGGGCAAGTGGGGAGTCGCTCATGGCCAGTCCTTTCGATCAAGTCGGAAGACGTCCCATTCATCATCCCCGCACCACCGACCCTGCACAAATCCAAATTGCCATCTTTACCGGACTCAGAGCTTCCAGTTCATGTAGTCTTGGCTCTGATTACAAATACGGAGTACTTCAACACCATGGGAAACATAGCGGTAAACGATGACCCAGCGTTTGAAGTGATAAAGTCGGACGTCCACTCCGATATCCGGGGCGGATTGTACCATGCGGGTCGTCAGGGACAACTCAGCAATATGATCACAGGTTTCGATGATCTGGTCACCGATTCGAATCGCAGACTTCGGATCAAATTTGCTCTTTGCAATAAATAAGATGATCCCCTTGAGATCCCGTTTGGCCTGCGACGAAATGATGGCTTTCATTCGGCAGGAACCCCTTCATCGCGCAGGAAATCTCGCATCTCCTTCTTTAACTTCTCTGCGTCAAATTCTTCATACCTGCCCGCAGCAAGATCCTCATCAGCCACCGCCACCATCGCCTTCAGCTTCGCGATCACATCCGGATTGCTCAAATCAATTGGTAATTCCTCGTACAAATTGTCGAGCGCCGTGTTCAACACCTCATCGACAGACTCATAATTCCCGGTGTCCATAATCTTCTGGACTCTTGCTTCTAGCTCTGGGGATAACTGTATCGCCATGGGATCGCTCCTTTTATTCCAGCATATCCTGCAGAAACAAAGCCTGTCAAAACAAAGTATTAACTCTGATGCGCGCAGCAAAAGACCCCGGCAGCGAACCGCCGGGGTCTGGTAATCACGTTGTCAGCTCACAATGTTCCGTAAGCAGTCTTAGTACATGCCGTCGTGGTCATGACCGCCAGCTGGCTTCTTGTCTTCCTTCTTCGGTGCTTCTGCAATCAGAGCATCGCTGGTCAGGAGGAGAGTGGAAACTGAAGCGGCGTGCTGCAGAGCAGAACGGGTCACCTTGGCTGGATCGATCACGCCAGCCTTGACCATGTCTTCGTACTTCTCAGTAGCAGCGTTGAAGCCCATGTTGCCTTCGAGCTCAGAGACCTTTTCGCAGATGACGCCGCCATCGAGGCCAGCGTTGTTAGCAATTTGGGTCAGAGGAGCACGGCAGGCACGCAGGATGATCTTGTAACCGACTTCTTCGTCGTGGTTGACCTTGCGAGATGGCTTGACGGCATTCGAAGAACGCAGCAGAGCAACCCCACCACCTGGAAGAATACCTTCTTCGACGGCAGCGCGGGTTGCGTGCAGGGCGTCTTCAACGCGGGCCTTCTTCTCTTTCATTTCGCTTTCGGTGGCTGCACCGACGTTGACTTGAGCAACACCGCCAGCCAGTTTGGCAACGCGTTCTTCGAGCTTCTCGCGATCGTAATCGCTGGAAGAAGCTTCGAGTTCGCGACGGATCTGCTCGATACGAGCCTTGATGTCGCTGGTCTTGCCCAGACCTTCGATGATCGTGCAGTTGTCCTTGTCGACAACAAGTTTCTTGGCACGACCGAGGTCAGACAGCTGGACGTTTTCCAGCTGAATGCCCAGGTCTTCGAAGATACAGGTTCCACCGACCATGACGGCGATGTCCTGCATCATGGCTTTACGGCGATCGCCATAGCCAGGAGCTTTAACAGCACAGATCTTGAAGGTGCCGCGGAGCTTGTTGATGACCAGAGTCGCGAGTGCTTCGCCGTCGATGTCTTCAGCGATGATCAGCAGTGGCTTACCAGACTGAACGACCTTCTCCAGGACAGGAACGAGGTCCTTGATGTTGCTGATCTTCTTTTCGTGGATCAGGATGAAGGCGTCGTCCAGTTGACACTCCATGGCCGTTGGATCGGTCACGAAGTAAGGAGACAGGTAACCGCGGTCGAACTGCATTCCCTCGACGACTTCGAAGTTCGTTTCGAGAGACTTGCCTTCTTCGACGGTGATCACACCATCTTTACCGACTTTTTCCATTGCATCAGCCAGAATCTGGCCGATTTCGGTGTCGCCGTTGGCAGCGACGGTACCGACTTGAGCGATTGACTTCTTCGTCTTGCACTCAATGGACATGCCTTTGAGGAACGCCGTGACGTCGCTGACAGCCAGATCCATACCGCGCTTCATATCGAGCGGGCTGACACCGGCGACAACAGATTTCAGACCTTCGTTGTAGATGGCTTCAGCCATGATGGTCGCGGTGGTGGTCCCATCGCCGGCGACGTCCGAGGTTTTGCTCGCGACTTCACGGACCATGCGGGCGCCCATGTCTTCGAACTTGTCAGACAGTTCGACTTCTTTAGCAACCGTCACGCCGTCTTTGGTGACGAGCGGAGAGCCGAAAGATTTTTCGATAATGACGTTGCGACCGCGTGGTCCCAGCGTGACTTTGACAGCGCGGGCGAGTTTAGAAACGCCGCGACGCATTGCTTCCTGGGCTTCCTGATCAAAGGCGATCATCTTGGCCATGTGTAGAAACTCCTAGAGAGATTGATTTTATGTGAAAAGTATTTGTATCGTCCCTTCTCCCTTGAGGGGAGAAGGTGCCCGAAGGGCGGATGAGGGTGAGCGATAGGCAAGAGAGGGCCATCATTCGCTCATGAAACATCATGCATCGCTCTTAGTAAGTCGCGAGAATATCCGACTCACGCATCAGCAGGTATTCTTCGTCGCCGACTTTGATCTCGTCGCCAGCGTATGAGCTGAAGATGACCTTGTCGCCCGCCTTGACGGTCAGCGGAGCCTTTTGGCCATTGCTCTTCACGTGGCCTTCACCAATCGCGATGACTTCACCACGCTGTGGCTTGTCTTTGGCAGAATCTGGCAGGACGATTCCACCAGCGGTTTTTGCTTCCGCAGCTTGGCGCTTGATGACAACTTTGTCACCCAGTGGAACGATCTTGATCGTAGTAGCGGTCGCAGTGGCGGACTTCTTGGCCATTCCCAACTCCTGAAGGATGTTATTCAGTCAACAACTTGTCTGCATAAAATAGGATTGCCCGGTCGAATCCGGGACACACGATTGTCAGCAGAATTGTCTGCCAAATGGAGAGTGCACGTCTTCCTTGGCAGTCTGCGACAACTGGAAGCGTAATAAAGCGAATGATGTGCCAGACTCCAACAGCCAGCCAATCAAAAGCCGCATCCTGTTGCTCGTATAGGACTTGCGTCGTCGGTGACCAGAAAGCGAAGTTTGTCTTCGCGAAAAACGCCCCTGGAACCTGTCAGGATGGCAGAAAAGCAAAACGGGCCCATCGACGTCACGACGTCGATGGGCCCGGTGAGGCCGATTGGAAATAAGGAAGCTGAATGACTCGCTAGGTCGTTGTCGGCATTTGCGCGCCCGATGCGACCAAAAGTGCTTTCAATCGGTGCATTAATTGATCTTCATTGAATGGCTTACTCATCACGTCGTCAGCGCCGAGCCCGACGAGACTGCGTCCCTTGGCATCCACGTTGTCGGTCATCACCAGGACCTTCGTCTGAACACAAAGTTCCGACGATCGAATATGGCTGATCAGCCCGCCACTCGATAAGCATGGCAGTGATTCTTCGACAATGATGACCGATGGCTGAAAACTTCCCAGCAGCGTTCCCGCTTTGAAGCCATCATGAGCCGTTGCGACTTCGAAGCCCCGCTCCGTCAGCATTTTTGCAATGTGTTTGGCTGTGACTTCGTTGGCTTCCAGGACCATGATTCGCGAAGCAGATGGCAGGAACTCTTCAGGTACCGGCAGCTTGTGGGTCGCGAGGAAGGTCAGAAAGTCGTTCACGCGAATCCGGTGGTCGCCGCGTCCTGGCAGCTGATACGCGACCAGAGTCCCGCGATCGATCCAGCGAAGAACCGTGCGATAAGTCACGCCGCAGAATTTGGCGACATCGCCAGTCGTCAGAATTTTTTGGTTCATCGAAATACGTCCCCAGCAGCAGCTGATGTCTTGCGTATGGTGTTCGTCAATAGATTGGGTTCAACCAGCGTGGGGGCGCATCGGTCGATGTCCTGTCAGAAAATGCTGCTCAGGGAGGGGAGCGGCAGCACCTCTGTCCAATGAATGCACACATTCAGCCGGACGGACAAGACAAAACTAGCTCACTGTGCGGACGCGTCAAATCTGTTTTACAAGACGCGATCAGATTACCGTTTCAAGCAGTGAAAACATGCAGTCGCGTGTTGCTAAATCGCCACATGAGGCGGAAAAACAGCACTCAAAACGATCGCTATGTCACGATCTGATTTCGGGGTCCACTGGCTCTGCCAGTGTGATCCATGTTGAACGAGAGATGCAAGAAAGCACTGGCACAGCCAGTGGCACCCGACTCAAATCTTTCAAGGCGGACACTCAAAACTACTCGTCGCCCAGCAGCCACTTCATGACTTCGTCGTCGCCATCGTACTTCTTTTTCGACGTCGGGGCTTTGAGTGACTCAGGCTTCGGGGCAGGCAGTTCGCTGGCAAGATTCTCGCTGCGACGCGGAGCATTGGGCTTGCGTTCCAGCCCTGCTTTCTCCATCAGACTGACGGAGAAAACCTCTTCCTGAGTTTCCTCGGGCGGTTCTGCTCCCTGAGGATCGTAATTCACGACAAAGCAGCGATCCGCAATATGCAGCTTATCGCCCGGCATCAGAAACTTTTCTGAATAACGAACGCCATTGACCTTCACGCCGTTGCGGCTTTTGAGATCAACGACTTTCCAGTATCCGTTCTCGAGAACCAGTTCGCAGTGATTCGACGAGATATTGGGAAACTGTAAACAGATATCGCTGCCAGAACGACGTCCGACGATCAGCTTGGGTCGCGCCAGCGGAATGGTGTCCCCGCCGCCGATGGGTTCCAGCTCACCGAGATATTTTGAATCCGCGTTTGACATAAGGTCTCGACGAAAGTGAATCAATTCGCACTAACATGATTGATTATAGAAACTGTCGTAGTTCGAAAAAGGAGTCAATCACGTATTTTCACGTCACTTCTGCGCGAACTCGGAATTTTGCTTGATGTCCGTTACAAGCGTTACGTTCTCATCGATTTGTCACGGAGACGGAATGCATAAATTGGCAGTTTGTCACGAATGCCGGATTGACGGTTGTGGTGTTCAGGGCAAGTGTGGATGATGAAACCGCGAAGTGGGCCAGATGGTCGCTGCCAGATTCGTCTGGTGGAGGAAAGTCCGGGCTCCACAGGACACGATGGTGGATAACGTCCACCGTCCGCAAGGACCGGGAAAGTGCCACAGAAAACAAACCGCCTGTGAATCGTTTCGAGTCACAGGTAAGGGTGAAAAGGTGCGGTAAGAGCGCACCGCGAAGCTGGTGACAGCTTTGGCAGGGTAAACCCCATCGGGAGCAAGATCAAGCAGGAGAGATGCCCGCGCAAGCAGGCTGCGGGGCGGTCCGTCCCAACGATCTCCGGGTCGATCGCGTCGAGGTGGCCTGGCAACAGCCACCCCAGAGAAATGACCATCCACGACAGAACCCGGCTTATCGGCCCACTTCGCTTCTTGCTTATTTGCTGAAATGCTCGCTGCAGAGCAATTGATTTTGATCCAGTCATCGCATCGCTTCGTCTTCTGTTACGACGTCGATGCACAAACCATCTTAGTTAGCGGATCGCTCACCCTCCCCTCTTTCTTGACCACAGGTAATCATCAGCAATGAAGCTGACACCAGCAAAAGTCCTGACTCTGTTCGTGCTGACGCTGCTGATCATGGCTGGAATGTTTGCGTACCCATATTTAGTCGCATGGTACGCCGTTGAGCATTCCCAGGATTATGGGCTTTCGCTGCGTAGTATCGACATCGAACGAAGCAGTTCATGGCAGCTTCCGCGAATCAAAAAGATTCGGCCATACTCAGTCAGAGAGAATGAGAAGTTCGTTGATTGGCTGATTGCGGTCCAGCCGCTGAATTATTCGGAAAGCTATGTCGTAGAAGAATTGGCTCTTGATGCCAAAGCATTGGCAGCAATCGGTGCGACGAAGCAACCCGACTACGAAATCTACTTCAGAAAGTGCACCTTTTCCGGAGCCGCAATCGATGGAAGAAAATACCAGCGATGTCGAACTTTGGAACTCGACAATTGCACTATAAACGGGTTTTCGCTCGCCGGATTCGTCGATGACAGTCACGTAGATGAAATATCGGTGGACAATGCCGACGAGGAATACATGTGGTTCGATGAATCTATCGCTTTCAAATTCTTGACGAAGCTTAACAAGCCAGTTCGAGCGCTTGTCATTTCAACTCAGATCCCACAACTGTCGGATCACTCTTCCCCAATCAGCGTCTTTGATGATGTCTTCATCAACAATGTCGAGAAGTACGCATCTGCAGGACGATTCGCATTCAACGCCAAAAATGTCTATTCGTACAAAGGCAACCTGAAGCCTCTGGAAGACGAGATTCGGAAAGTCAATCCGGAAGTGAAGTTTTGGGAGGCCGTTGATGTCGATCGGTTCCCTTTTTCTACGATCATCATCTGGTTTCCGCACGGCAGACCGGCTAAAAAGTAATCAAGATCCTCAACAGCCTCATAAGTTACAAGAAGCGACAACTAGAGTCCTGCAGTTGGTGAATTGATGGCGCACAACCCTGTTTCACACGTCTACACTTACCGGCGCCAGCTCTACAATCCGCTTGCATTTTCGTTATTACTTGCAGCGTGGATTCTTTGCGATCCCTACTTTCTGACCTTCATTATCTTTCCTTACAAGGTCTGCGTGAATTGTGCAAACGGCCTCAGCATTGACCTGATGATCGAGTCAACGATTTTACCAAAGCGGTTTGTTGACTTACCTGCTCAACTCTATCTGCCTCCAATATTTCTGCTTGCCTATTCAGCTTCCTGGTCGGTTTACATTATTCGAGCAAGCCAAGTTCAAAAAAGACTCGCTTGCTTTTTGGTCGTTACAGGCATTCTGGTATGCATGAGCATCATCAGCTATTGGTCATTGCTTCGTGAGTACAGGTCACGGTTGACACCTTCCGCACTCGCATGCGCGAAATTGATTGTCGAAGGACATAACGGAAGAGCGAATGTCGAGCTCGGACAGGTTCTGATCTCTACAAAATATCGCTCGGCCGGCCTTTGGAGGCCTGACACACTTTATACATCAGTATTTGGATCGAAATGCGAGATTGTTCACCTTCGTTTTGATGAAGATATGAAAGTTGGAATTGTGCAGTTGAGCGATCCGTTCCTGATGACTACTCTCCAATTACAGCTGTAAATGTGATATGGCGTGTTCCTACGAAAAGTAATTTAATCGTCCACATGGGAGGTCGCGAACAGGTGACCTGCCAACAGCCACCCCAGAGAAATGACCATCCACGACAGAACCCGGCTTATCGGCCCACTTCGCTTTTTGCTTGCTTTATTTCGTGTGAGAATCAGCAAAGCAAATCCATAAGGACGCGACCTCGCGACGGCGTAGAACTTCCTGCTCTTCTACCACTCACTCGGCATCCCCCTCCATCCCATACCTCTTCATCTTCTCCCGCAGCGTCTGTCGGTGCAGGCCCAGTATCTGTGACGCTTCCTTGCGGTTGCCGTTGGTGCGTTTGAGCGTTTGGTTGAAGAGGATCGGCTCGACGACTTCCAGGAAAGATTGGTAGACGCCGGTGAGCAGGGAGGCGTCGCTGGTCTGGTTCAGGGTGTTTTCCATCCATGTCGTGACGGCGGAATCGATCGTGCCCGCAGAGCGTACCGGGGTTTCGTTCGGGCTGAGAGGAGGCGGGAGGTCAGCCGGCTCAATGCGTTTCGAGCGGCACATGACCGCAGCGTATTGAATCGCGTGTTTGAGTTCGCGGACGTTGCCGTACCAGCGTCGTGAAAGGAGTTCAGCACGGGCTGCATCGGAAAGGGTCAACGGTCCCATCGAGTTGTGCAGCGACATGAAGTACTCAGCGAGCTGCAGGATGTCGTCGGGACGTTCGCGGAGTGGTGGCAGAGGAAGATGGAAGACATTGAGCCGATAGAAAAGATCTTCCCGAAACTGATTGTCACGGACCAGGGCAGACAGGTCACGATTCGTCGCGGCAATCAGGCGGAAGTCGCTGGGAATGAGCTGAGTCCCGCCCACCGGTTGGACCTGACGGGTTTCAAGAATCCTCAGCAGCTTGACTTGAAGAGATAACTCGACGTCGCCGATCTCATCAAAAAACGCAGTGCCACCGTGTGCTTGAGACAGAAGGCCCTGTCGTTGGGAGGTCGCGCCGGTAAATGCTCCTTTGACGTGACCGAAGAGTTCGCTTTCCACAAGATTGGCAGGAAGCGCAGGCACGCAGACAGGAACGAATGGCCCATCCTGACGCAGGCTGTGTCGATGAATCGCATTCGCGACGACTTCCTTGCCCGTCCCACTCTCGCCCGTAATGAGAACGGGAACATCGTGACCAGCCAGCAGCGCGATCTTTCGAAAAATCTCCTGCATCTGCGGCGACTTGCCCAGCAGGACCGGCGTGTCATCAGCCGAGAGAGTGTCGGAAGTGCTGCCGGTTGTAATTTTGTTTCCAGATGTCGATTCAATCGCACGCTGGACCAGCGTGATGGCGGTATCGAGATCGAAAGGCTTGGTCAGATAATCAAAGGCACCATGTCGCACGGCGCGGACAGCGGTATCGAGACTTCCGAAGGCGGTCATGACGATGATGGGGAGTTCTCGATGAGATTGCTTGAGATTCTCCAGAGTCGTCAGCCCATCAACGCCCGGCAGCCGAACGTCGAGCATGATCAGATCGGGAACATCCTTGTCGATGACCGTGAGAGCTTCCTCGGCACTTGCCGAGGCCGTCACCTGATGGCCTTCATCGCTGAGCGCTTCTTTGAGTGCCCAGGCAATGTTCGGCTCGTCATCAACAATCAGAACGCGACTCATAATGTTTCTTCTCGTGACAGGTCTTTGCGGGTCGGCAGATCACTGACAGTGATGGGCGTGTGCGAAGGGGGGATGCGGTTGGAGGGGGTCATCGGAAGGCGGATGCGGAAGACAGTCATGTCGTCTATGGTATGCAGGCTCAGTTGTCCGTGACAATCTTCGATCGACTGCCGGGCGAGGGACAGGCCCAGTCCGACCCCTTCCTGCTTGGTACTGAAGAACGGATCGAAGATGCGTTCTGCCAGTTCTGGAGTGATCCGGGGGCCGGTATTGCCAAGGTCGATCGTAAAATAGTTGTCGTCTGTCTTTGAGATGATACGCAGGGAACCTTCAGGACCGGTCGCCTCGATGGCATTCATCAGGAGATTCACCATCGCTGCCCGGATGGCATCAGCATCATCGACACGACACGTTGAATCAGTCAGGATGCTCTCAAAGGCAATCCGGTGATGCTCAACGATTGGAGTGATCAGTCGCAGCGTTTCCGAAAGAATCTGGTCCACACTGCCCGCCACGGAGGTTCGTTGTTCTCCTCGCGTAATCCGCAGTAATGCTTTGATCTGCTCCTCGGTCAACGACATTTGAGCCAGTGCGCGTTCTAAAGCATTGTCCGGGTTTTGACAGCGACGCTGGTGAAGTTGAACACTGATACGGGCCCCGGTGATGGCATTCCGCAGCGTATGAGCCAGCCCACTGATCAGCTGAGTCAGCAATCGCGAACGTTCCGTCTCTCGCAAAACTCGACGAGACGCTTCTAACGCCATCGCCATTTCATTAAATGACAACGCCAACCGCTGAATCTCATCGGCCCGGCCGGGCACAGGGACAGGTCGGAAGTCTCCTGAAGCAACTCGGCGGACCTGCGTTTGCAAAGAGTTGATGCGGCCTGAGACAGAATTCGCGATAAAGAATGATGTCAGGATCGTCACGAATCCTAACAAAGACCCCACAATCAATGGAGGCAGCATCGCATTGCGTCTTGCGATTTCGATGCTTTCTTCCGGATAGAGAATACTGATGGCACGAGCCTGTCTTGCACCAGGGTATCTCATGCGATGATGAATGTAATGCTGCCCCGCGACGGTGATCGAGTTGCGAAATCGCTCATGTTTGACATCATCATCATCATCAAGGGCTGCCAGCGCACCTGTTTCCTCGGCCGTGAGAGGCTGAATAATCCCTGGAGTCATCAGTGCGACACGGTTGGACTCGTCCCACAGGATCATCTCTGCCCCCGTGAGACTGGCCAGTCGATTCAAAATGGGCTGATTGAGAGGAAAACTGGTGTCTTTCAGCGACATCGAGATCTGCTGCAGACGAGTTGTCAGGTCAGACTCCACTTTCGCGAGCGCCAACCAACTTGCATAAACCGCAATCGCCGTCACTGTGACCAGTTGAAGCAGGGCAAAGGGAAGCAGGATTTGTAGTCGAAGAGGAAACTGCACAGTCAACTTTCACGATGGAAACATACGTCCTCTTAATATCAGGCTTAATCCGATGACGAACAAGCGATAATCGCCGAATTTTGCGGGGGAGCGACAGGAGTGTCAGTGACCGCTGGCGCAATTTTCCTCTTCGATGAGTAAAAGGAGACGAAAAGCAGACTTCCGTTGTTCTGAACGATTTGTCATGATCGCTGTCGCTCGCCAGAACTCACTCAAACGACATGCAGGATGCTGCCTTGAGCCAGACAATTGAAGAAGGCGTCGACGTTGCCCATGACCTGACTCCCCGACGCTTCGGCTACTGGACGGGACATTTCGTCGTCGTCGCGAGCATGGTGGGGGCGGGGATTCTGACGTCGTCAGGGTTGATGCTTAAGGACGCGGGCAATCCGATGTTATTGCTCACGTTGTGGGTCGTCGGGGGACTGCTCGCGATCGCGGGTGCGATTACCATCGCAGAACTCGCTACCCGCCTTCCCGCTGTCGGCGGTGATTACCTGTTTGTACGGGTCGCCTTTGGACCGGCAGCTGGGTTCGTCGTTGGCTGGTCATCGTTTATTCTCGGCTTCGTGGCTCCCATTTCGATCATTGCAATGCTCTCGGCTTCGTATCTGGTGGCACCTTTGGAGGGCTGGCTGAACGAGAATGCTCCGCTCTGGATTTCTAGCAATTCGATCAAGATCATCGCCTCAGGGATGATTCTCGCGGTGACTGCCATTCACATCCGGACACACAAGGAATCCTCCTTCTTTCAGATCGCGTCGACGGCTTTGAAGATGGGAATGCTGGTCCTGCTCGTCGTTGCAGGGCTTTCTTCGGGACAGGGCGAATGGGTCCATTTCAGCCACTCCTCCGAGGGATCAAAGGAGCTGCTTGCGATTTGCTCAGTCGGGATTATTCGCGTTAGCTATGCCTACTCCGGCTGGAATGGTGCCGGCTATCTTGCGGGCGAAATTCGCGAGCCGAACAGGTTGCTGCCACGGTGCCTCGTCGAGGGGACACTGTCGGTGATGCTGCTGTATGTCATGGTCAACGTCCTCTACATCTATGCCATCGACCCGGTCAATTTCACGGCGATGCCAGTTGAGGACGCACAACGAATCGCAGAGGTGGTTTCCAAGAAACTGTTTGGAAATGGCATCGGGAACGTCATCTCGATCCTGATCGGTTTGAGTCTCGTCGCGTCGGTTTCTGCCTACGTCCTGACCGGTCCTCGGATCATCTTCGCGATGGCTCGAGATAAGATGTTTCCCACATTCGCAGGCAGCTTGAAACGAGGCAGCGACCTTCCTGTCCTCGCAACTCTCGTGCTCGGAATTTCATCAGCCTCGCTGGTCTGGATGGGGAAATTCCTCGAACTGCTGGATTACGCCTCCGTCGGCCTGGCAGCCGTTTCCGCGATTGTCGTCGCCAGCATCTTTCCGATTCGAAGACGCGTAGACCTGACTGGTTATCGCATGCCTCTTTATCCGCTTGCCCCGATCCTTTACATCCTGCTGATGGGAGCAACGGTTGTCTTCACCCTCAGCCAGACCGATGGCGAAAGCTTCTGGCCCGCAGTCCTGAGCCTGGTCACGATTGTCGCGGGTTATCCTGTGGGTCTGCTGATGATGAGGCTGACCGCGAAGTCGGGGAACAACGCGTAGTAACGATCAGCGGGAGGTCTCCGTCCGAGCCGCTTTTCCCTGTGTGCCACGGCTGTGTCAGCCGTGCGATCGCGCAGTGAACGTCCACCTACACGGCTGACACAGCCGTGGCACACTGCGATCAAAAACGCTGCGGATTTCGCGCCATGTAAAAAATCGGTTCACGACCGCGCTTCCAGCTCTTCCCAGCGGGCGTATAACTGCACCAGCTCTTCGCCAATCTGCTGCGACGACTGCATATCAGCCGTCACCTCGCTTTGAGCGCGTTTGAAGAAACTCGGGTCAGCCATTGCAGCCTGATATTTGGCCTGTCGGGCTTCGAGTTCTTCGATCTGCTTGGGGATTGTCTTGAGGTCGTGCTGCTCCGTGAAGGTCAGCTTCTTGGCGGCTGGCTTCTTATTGTCTTTGGCGGGTTCTGCTTTTGATTCGACAACGGCTTTCGCTGCTTTCGCAGACTGCTCTCGGCTGCCGCGTTGGCGGAGGTAATCATCGAAGCCTCCAAAGTATTCGCGGACTTCGCCATCCCCTTCCACGGCCATCGTCGACGTGACGACGTTATTGAGAAACGCCCGGTCGTGGCTGACGATGATCAACGTCCCCTCGAAGTTGACGAGCAAATCTTCGAGGAGTTCGAGAGTTTCCAGATCCAGATCGTTGGTTGGTTCATCGAGGACCATCACATTTGTGGGGCGTTTGAAAAGCCGAGCCAGTAGAAGACGATTTCTTTCTCCCCCGCTCAACAGCTTGGCCAGCTGACGGGCACGATCGGGCGTAAAGAGGAACTCCTGAAGATACCCGTACACGTGCTTGTTGACGCCGTTGACGGTCACTATGTCTGCCCCGTCTGCGATGTTCTCGACAACAGTCTTCTCTTCGTCGATCTGCTCGCGCAGCTGGTCGAAGTACGTGATCTGAAGTTTCGAGCCGTGTCGCACGTGGCCGCTTTCGGGTTCCAGCTCTTTCAGGAGAATCTTCAGCAGGGTCGACTTCCCTGCCCCGTTGGGACCAATGATCCCGATCTTGTCGCCGCGGGAGATCAGCGAGGTAAAGTCATTGATCAGCGTGCGACCGGGAATGGAATAGGTCACATTCTTGAGCTCCATGACGAGCTGGCCAGATTTGTCTGCATCTCCGACCGACATCGCGACGTTGCCGAGCTTTTCCCGACGCTGACGACGTTGTTCTCGCATCGCTTTCAAAGCACGAACGCGGCCTTCGTTGCGAGTCCGACGAGCCTTGACCCCTTGTCGGATCCAGACTTCTTCCTGCGCCAGCTTCTTGTCAAAGAGTGCCTGTTCGCGTTCTTCGGCTTCGAGTGCCCATTGCTTGCGTTCCAGGAATGTCTTGTAATCGCAAGTCCAGTCAAATAGACGGGCGCGCTCGACCTCCACGATCCGATTCGCCAGTGCCTGCAGGAACTCACGGTCGTGGGTGATGAAGATAACAGTGCCCGCATAGCCCTTCAGAAACTTTTCCAGCCAAGCGATCGATTCGATGTCCAGGTGGTTTGTCGGTTCGTCGAGCAGCAGCGCATCGGGTTCATCAATGAGGGCCTGCCCGAGGAGAACGCGTCGTTTCATCCCGCTGGAGAGCTTGGAAAACTCAGCGTCAGAATCGAGCCCCAGACGCGTGATGACTTTGTCAGCTGCGTTCTCAATGTCCCAGTCGTTTTCTTCCTGGTTGGTGTGACCAGACTTGACGATTTCCCGGACAGTTCCGACGGTCGTCTGCGGGACGTCCTGGACGAGGCGTTTGATCGTTGCACCCGCGGTGACAAAGATCTCCCCATCATCGGGGCGATGGGTGCCATCGAGCAGCTTGAGCAGGGTCGACTTGCCGGTCCCGTTGCGACCAACCAGCCCGATGCGTTCGCCGGGCTCGATTTCGAGGTTGACATGGTCCAGCAGGAGAGGACCGCCGTGAGTGAAGGAGACGTTACGCAGACCAATCAGGGGCATAAGGAACGATCAGCTTTTCGAGACAGCGTCCACAAACGGACGCGGGGATTCGAGTCAAGCCGGTATCCTATGCGATGTTGCCTCAGGATGCGAATCAACCGGGCATATCAGCGGTTACACCTGACGATTTTGCTGGCGATACTGCGTGGGTGAAATGCCTTCGAGCTGTTTGAACGAGCTGGAAAGGTACTCGTCATGGGCATAGCCAGTCATGCGGGCAATGTCGCTGATGGAATGATCGGAGCGGGCGAGCAGGTACTTAACACGTTGCATGCGGACCCGGACGATCTCCGCGTGAGGCGTATGCCCCATCGCCTTCTGAAAGCGGTTCTCGAAAATACGACGCGACACCGGCAGACTCTCAATCAGCTGAGTCACTGTCAGGCCTTCGCAGGCATGTTTACGAATCAGCATCATCGACTGGGCGACGATCTCATCGTCGATCGCATGAATATCCGTTGATTGACGTGCATGAACGCTGAGAGGCTGGATAAGTTGAGATGTGGTCTCACCGGCTCGCCCTGACAGAAGTGCGTCGAGCAGTTCAGCCGCGAGGTAGCCCGCCTTCCGGCCATCGGGGATCACGCTCGACATCGTCGGTTCGCACAATTCACAAATCAAGGGATCGTTATCTATACCGAGAACGGACACCTCTTCGGGCACACTGATCGACAAATCACGACACAAATTGAGGATCTGCTGCCCCTTGATGTCGTATGCCGCGACGATCCCAATTGGCTTGGGCAAGCTCTTCAGCCAGGCTGCAAGGCTTTCTTCAGACTCATCTCCCGAAGGAGCAGTCGGCGTTCCCAGGTGCGGCTGTCTGTGTGCCCCTACGCTGTGTCCGAGGGGGAACTCGAAGTGACGATGAGAAGATGCTTCCACACAACACCGGAACCCAAAAGCCCGCCAGCGGGACCAATTGAATTTCGTGTCTCCCACAAAGGCGAAGTTCTTGTAACCACGCTCAGACAAGTGGTCAAAAGCAAGCTGGGCAATCGCAGAATCGTCGGTTTCGACCCAGGGAGCATCCGGAAGCAATCGGGCAGCAGAAACATCGACGACGGGAATATTCAGCTCGCGCACAGCAGCGGCGATCGCTTCATTTTCGACGCGGGCAATCATGCCGTCGACATTCCATGCCTGCAGCTTTGGGCTGGGGGTATCACCTCGTCCCTGCTCGGGAATATACAGCGACCAGGATTCGTGACATCTCAGATAGTCAA